>NZ_JBDJMM010000007.1:0-190877 GCF_039673865.1 Pseudomonas sp. TWI628
CCAGCAGCTCTTTGGGGATTTTGGGCAGGTCACGCAAGGGTTTCTTTTTGGTTGGCATACATGCACCTCTTACTCATGTTATGCCCGAACACAAAATTTCTGACACCCTCGGGTTCCATGCCGAATTATCCTACGGCACCTGTCGGAAGGTGCTGTCTTGGCTGGGAAGTGCTCCCGGACTAATGTCCCTGGGTCGCCTCGCAAGGCGATCGGGCGTGAGACACCCGTTTGGTACAGGACGCATCGCTTATGGCGGTCGTGCGCGGGCAGGCTTTGGTCTGGCCGGGTCTCCTGTACCCCGGGTCTCACCCCGTGCACGACTGCCACCCAAATCCGTGAGACGAAGAGGAAGGCAGAAATTCTCTAGTACAGGAGTTTCGCCATGAAAAAACTAGTACCCGACCCACCTCCAACCTCTATCCCCCAGCCCGAAATCCCGGGCTTCTCGCTGATCAACCCGCCCAGCACCGAGCAATGCGAAGCGCTGGTCCACGCCCTGACCCTCACGGTGCAGCAAACCTACAGCGTCCTGCTAGACAGCGACCCAGGCCCGCAGCGCGACGCCATGGCCATCAACATTCGCCTGCTGTCGCGAATGGTTTCTGCCTTGGCCGACCACTCGGACCTCCCCATCTAAAGCAAGGAGCGACAGGATGAGCACTTATCCACAAGACGCAGTAACGGCAGGGTTGGAAACCTTCGACCTTTTCAGCCTCAAGCCCAACGTGCCCTTCGACCACGCGTTCTCGCATCTATCGGTACTGCTCGGCTGCATCCGCCACCTGACCACCGAAGCGGAAATGGAGAATGACCGCATGGCTGGCAGCGCGGCACGGATTCTCAGTGAAATGGCCAAGGCCCTGATCGACGATATGGAGCTGGGGCTGAACAAGGTGCGTCAGTAGCTTTCATCCATTTGGGGCTGTTTCAGGAGGCTTCGCGTCAGGGCTGACAGGTGCTTGCCGACAGGTTTGCAGCGGCTGTGAGATCGAGCGCCGCCCGCGCGGCGCATCGCGGGCAAGCCCGCTCCCACATTTGTTTCGGGCCAGTCACTCCTGTACTGCTAACAGGGCCCGCCTTGTTGGTATGGCGATGCATCTCGGTGGTAGCTAACAGGTACAGCCTTGTTGGCATGGCTATGTATCTCGGTTGGTAATGATTCTGTTCCACCTGGCTCCAGTCATGCACCAGGGCGGTCCCTGTTGGCTTCATAGGAGTGATTGGCCCGAAACAAATGTGGGAGCGGGCTTGCCCGCGATGCGCCGCGTGGGCGGCGCTCGATCTCACAGCCGCTGCAAACCTGTCGGCAGGCACCTGTCAGCCTCCCCCAGTCTCCCTCCAAGCACCTCAACAATCCACTGCATCCCCCAGCGCTCATCCCTTTCCTCACTTCATCTGATTTGTCTCAAGATTTTTCATGAAATCCACCCCCAGCCCTTGAGCGAAGCAAAGTGGAAGTGAACAATGTTCTCTTTCGCATTCCCTTCGAGACTGCCCATGAAAACCCGTTCCTGTCTGCTTGCCTGGTTGCCGGCTGTACTGCTCGGCCCGGTGCTGGCGCTGTGCAGCACCCTGGCGCAGGCCGAAGCGCCCGCCGAGGCCGCCGAGGCCGCCAAGGCCCTGCATTTGCTGGACTACATTGGTGCCGACTACCCGCCGACCGTGGAAAACGGCAAGGTCATCGACGACGGCGAATACCGTGAGCAGCAGGAGTTCAGCACGGTGCTGGCCGATCTGATCAAAGACCTGCCAACCAACGCCGAACAAGCCGGGCTTCAGCAGGGCGTGCAGGTGTTGCGCCAGGCCATCGATCAGCGCCAGGATGGGGCCGCTGTGGCCAAGCAGGCCCGCCAGCTGGGTGCACGCCTGGCGGTGGCCTATGAAGTCAGCCAGGCGCCGGTGATCACCCCGGACCCGGCCCGTGGCGCCTCGCTGTATGCGCAGAACTGCTCGATCTGCCACGGCGACACCGGCGCGGGTGATGGCCCGGCGGGTGTGGGCCTGGAGCCAGCACCGGCCAACCTGCGTGACACCGCACGTCTCGACCAGCTGAGCCTGTTCGACCTGTACAACACCCTGGCGCTGGGTATCGACGGTACCGAAATGCCGTCCTTCGCCGACCAGTTGGATGAACGCCAGCGCTGGGACGTGGCAGCTTACATCGCCAGCTTCACGGCCAAGCCTGAAGCCGCCAAGGGCGACAAGACCTGGAACATCGCCGAACTGGCCCGCCAGACCCCGGCCGAAGTCGCCGCCAACGAAGGCGCCGCCGCGGTCCAGGCGTTCCGCGCCCAGCGTGCCCAGCCACCGCAGGTCAAGCGCGGCCCGTCGCAGTTGCTCGATTACACCGCCAGCACCCTGGACAAAAGCCTGGCGGCCTACCGCGCTGGCGACCACGACCAAGCCTACGACCTGTCGGTGGCGGCCTATCTGGAAGGCTTCGAACTGGTCGAAAGCTCGCTGGACAACATCGACACCGTAGCGCGCAAGAGCACCGAAAAGGCCCTGATGGCCTACCGTCAGTCGCTGCAGGACGGCCTGCCGGTCGCCCAGGCCGAACAGCGTCTGAGCGAAGCGAAAACCAAACTCGACCAGGCCGCCAAGCTGTTGGGCAGTGATGGCCTGAGCTGGTCGCTGAGCTTCATTTCCGGCCTGCTGATCCTGCTGCGCGAAGGCTTGGAGGCGATCCTGGTACTGGCCGCAGTGCTGGCCTTCCTGCGCAACACCGGCCAGCAGTCGGCCATGCGCAGCGTCAACATCGGTTGGGGCCTGGCGCTGGTTGCAGGCTTTGCCACCTGGGCCGTGGCGGCCTATGTGATCGACGTTGGCGGTGCCCAGCGTGAGCTTCTGGAAGGCAGCACGGCCTTGTTCGCCAGCGTGATGGTGCTATGGCTGGGGGTGTGGATGCACGACCGCCGCCATGCTGCTGCCTGGCAGGACTACATCAAGAGCAGCCTGGTCAGTGGTGGTGGGCGCTTCGGCTTTGCCGTGCTGGCGTTCTTCTCGGTGTACCGCGAGTTGTTCGAAGTGATCCTGTTCTACGAAACCCTGTGGCTGCAGGCCGGCCCAGCGGGCCACCAGGCGGTGCTGGCCGGTGGTGCCACGGCGCTGGTGCTGCTGGTGGGCCTGGCGTGGGTGATCCTGCGCGGGTCGGCGAAGCTGCCGCTGTCGCTGTTCTTCAGCATCAACGCCGGGTTGCTGTGCGCCCTGTCGGTGGTGTTCGCCGGGCATGGCGTGAAGGCGCTGCAGGAGGCGGGCGTGCTGGGGACGCGGCCGATGGCGTTCATCGAGTTCGACTGGCTGGGGATTCACCCCGATGTGTATTCGCTGAGTGCGCAGGCGGTGGCGCTGCTGGCGATTCTGGTGTTGTATGGGCGTAGTCGCCTGGCCGAGAAACGCCGGGCTGCCGTTTAAGGTTGATGCTGCTGGCCTATTCGCGGGTTTACCCGCGAAGAGGCCAGTGCAGGAAAGAAGAGATTTAACTGAATGCGCATCTGGATCGACGCCGACGCTTGCCCCAAGGCAGCCAAGGACCTGATCGTCAAATTCGCCCTCAAGCGTCAGCTTGAGGTAATCATGGTGGCCGGCCAGGCCGTGGCCAAACCGGCCTTCGCGATCGTACGCCTGATCGTGGTGCCCAGCGGCATGGACGCCGCCGACGATTACCTGGTCGAGCACGCCGTGCCCGGCGAGCTGGTGATCTGTAGCGACGTGCCGCTGGCCGACCGCCTGATCAAGAAGGGCGTGGCGGCCCTGGATCCACGTGGCCGCGAGTTCGACGAACGCAACATGGGCGAGCGCCTGGCAGTGCGCAACCTGTTCACCGAGCTGCGCGAACAGGGCCAGGTTGGAGGCGGGCAGGCGCCCTACGGCGAACGCGAGAAGCAGGCGTTCGCCAATGCCCTGGACCGCATCCTCACCCGCCTGAGCAAAGGCTGATCACTCCCCTTCGTGGGTCAGTTCCAGCACCCGGTCCACCAGCTTGTAGATGCCACTGGCGGCTTCACTGATCGATTTGGCCACCATGTAGGCCGGGGTGGTCACCAGCTTGCGCTGGGTGTCTTCGACGATGTCATGCACATCGCACGCTTCGTGCTTGCCGCCCATCTTCTCCACAGCCGCCGCGGTACCCGCGTCATTGCCAATGGTGCAGACCACGCCCGGGCCATAGATCTTCGCCGCCAACGCCGGCGAGATGCAGATCAGGCCAACCGGCTTGCAGGCCTCGGCAAAAGCTTCGGCCAGGCTCAGTACATCCGGGTTCACTGTGCATTCGCTGCCTTGCACGGCAAAGTTGGACAAGTTCTTCGCCGCGCCAAAGCCACCCGGCACGATCAGCGCATCGAAATCTTCGGCCTTGGCCTCACGGATGTCCTTCACGTCGCCACGGGCGATGCGCGCCGACTCGGTCAGCACATTGCGTGATTCGGGCATTTCCTGACCGGTCAGGTGGTCGATCACGTGCAGCTGCGCGATGTTCGGCGCAAAGCACTGCACCTGGGCGCCGCGCTGGTCGAGGCGCAGCAGGGTGATCACGCTTTCGTGGATTTCGGCGCCGTCGTACACGCCACAGCCGGAAAGAATCACCGCTACTTTCTTGGTCATGCTCATTACTCCATTTTCGAGGCGCTAAATGTCCTCTAGTTTGGCAGATGTGGCCATAGGGATTACCGCGGGCGCATCCTAATCTCTGTGGATAACCCTGCCGAGCGTTGCCCATGGACCTGATTCTGCTGGCCGTGCCGTTTTTCTTCGTGCTGATCGCTGTGGAGCTGGTCGCCGACCGCGTGCGCGGCCAGCGCAACTTCACCCTGGCCGATTCGATCAACAGCCTCAGCACCGGCGCGCTGTCCACCAGCACCGGCCTGCTGACCAAAGGGGTAGGGCTGCTGACCTATGCCCTGGCCTGGCAACACCTGGCGCTGCTGCGCCTGCCGCCAAACGCCGTGTGGGTCTGGTTGCTGGCCTTCGTGCTGTACGACCTTTGCTACTACTGGCTGCACCGCCTGGGCCATGAGCGCAACGTGCTGTGGGCGGCGCATTCGGTGCATCACCAGAGTGAGGAATACAACCTCACCACTGCGCTGCGCCAGACCAGCAGCGGCTTCATCTTTTCGTGGATCTTCTACTTGCCGCTGGCGCTGATCGGCGTGCCGCCCGTGGTGTTCATCACCGTGGCGTCGCTGAACCTGCTGTACCAGTTCTGGGTGCACACCCGGCACATCCCCAAGCTGGGCTGGCTCGAATGGGTGCTGATCACACCGTCCAACCATCGTGTCCACCATGCGCAGAATCCTGCCTACTTGGATCGCAACTACGGCGGCGTGTTCATTCTCTGGGACCGCCTGTTCGGCACGTTCAAGGAGGAGGACCCGGCCGAGCCGGTGGTATTCGGCGTGACCACACCCTTGGCCAGCTGGAATCCGCTGTGGGCCAACCTGCAGTTCTACGCCCAGCTTTACAGCGATGCCCGCCGCACCCGCAGCTGGAAAGACAAGCTGCGCATCTGGTTCATGCCCACCGGCTGGCGCCCGGCCGATGTCGCGGCAACTTATCCACAGGCGAAACAGAACCTTGCGTTGTTCCGCAAATTCGAGATTGCCCTGGGCCGTGCGTGGCAGGTGTACGTGGCGGTGCAGTTCGCCGTCTACATCGCGTTGGGCAGTTATCTGATGGACGTGGCCGAGCGTGTGCCGAGCGCCGCCCTGATGCTGGGCTGGTCACTGATGGCGTTCGGTTTGTTCGTGCTGGGGGCGGCCCTGGAAAACCGGCCGTGGGCCATGCGCCTGGAGCTGGCGCGCCTGTTGACGCTGGTGCCGGCGCTGTATCTGGCCGGCACGCTGGGCTTAGCGGTGATCGTGCCCGTGTTCTGGCTGCTTCTCGGCGGCTACCTGCTGCTCAGTGCCGGCGGGCTGCTCTTCTGCCGCCGCGCGGCGCTCGGCGCGGATGGTGCGAAAGCGCCGGCGCAGCCAGAGCAGGCCACCCAGCAGCAGCAGGCCGCCGAGCACCCATAGCTCGTACTTCTTGATGCTGCCCAGCATGCCTTCGAGGATGGCGCCGAAGTGGTAGGCCGCCAGGCCCAGCGCCAGGGCCCACACGGCGGCGCCGATACCGTTGAGCAGCAGATAGCGGCGCGGCGAATAACCGGACAGGCCGATGGCGATCGGCATCACCGTGCGCAGGCCGTAGACGAAGCGGAAGCTCAACACCCAGATGTCCGGGTGGCGGCGGATGTGCTCCAGCGCGCGGTCACCCATGGCCTGCCAGCGCGGCTTGCGCGCGAGGATCTTGCGCCCGTGACGCCGCCCCATGAAGTACCACAGTTGGTCGCCTGCGTAGCTGCCACAGAAGGCCACCAGGACCACCAGCTTGATGTCCATGTATTCGCGGAACGCAAGGAATCCCGCAAGTACCAGAATGGTCTCGCCTTCGAAGAAGGTGCCTAGAAAAAGGGCAAAGTAGCCGAAATCCTGCAGGAATTGTTGGAGCATTTTCTGAGGTGCTGGCGAAATGAACGCGCAGCCTACCCCTTCGCGCGCATTCGTGAAAGTGTCCAAATGTGTCTCGACGTGAACAATTCCTACACGGACAATACCGGCAGCCTTAAGTCGCGGCTTGCGCGAAGCTGTAACGCAGCCGTCATAATGGGCGCTTATCTTGCCGCTCAATTGATCATAGGGCGTTAACGTCCTCAGGAACGTCAGATGAATAATGAAGTGCTAACCCCTGTCGCGATCAAGGATGCCCAGGCAGTCCCCGAAGAGATGGTACAGACCCCGCCAGACCTGCCCGAGGTCGTGGAGCCGGTGGTCGAAGTCGCCGCCCCGGCCCCAGCGCCGACGCCGGCCATCGCCGTCCCGAGCCTGGACGACAGCAGCCTGTACATTCATCGCGAACTTTCGCAGCTGCAATTCAACATCCGCGTGCTGGAGCAGGCGCTGGACGAATCGTATCCGCTGCTCGAACGCCTCAAATTCCTGCTGATCTTCTCCAGCAACCTCGACGAGTTCTTCGAGATCCGCGTCGCCGGCCTGAAGAAGCAGATCAACTTCGCCCGTGAGCTGGCCGGCGCCGATGGCCTGCAGCCGCACCAGGCACTGGCACGCATCAGCGAGCTGGTGCACTTCGAGGTGGAGCGCCAGTACGCGATCCTCAACGATGTGCTGCTGCCAGAGCTGGAAAAGCACGCCATCCGTTTCATTCGTCGCCGCTACTGGACGCCCAAGCTCAAGACCTGGGTGCGCCGCTTCTTCCGCGACGAGATCGCACCGATCATCACCCCGATCGGCCTCGACCCGACCCACCCGTTCCCGCTGCTGGTGAACAAGAGCCTGAACTTCATCGTCGAGCTCGAAGGTGTCGACGCCTTCGGCCGCGATTCCGGCCTGGCGATCATCCCGGCGCCACGCCTGCTGCCGCGCGTCATTCGGGTGCCGGAGGACGTCGGTGGCCCAGGCGACAATTATGTCTTCCTGTCGTCGATGATCCACGCCCACGCCGATGACCTGTTCCAGGGCATGAAGGTGAAGGGTTGCTACCAGTTCCGCCTGACCCGTAACGCCGACCTGGCGCTGGATTCCGAAGAAGTCGACGACCTTGCCCGCGCCCTGCGCGGTGAGCTGTTCTCGCGCCGCTATGGCGATGCCGTGCGCCTGGAAGTCGCCGACACCTGCCCGAAACACCTGTCGGATTACCTGCTCAAGCAGTTCAGCCTGAGCGAGAGCGAGCTTTACCAGGTCAACGGCCCGGTCAACCTGACCCGCCTGTTCAGCATCACCGGCCTCGACAGCCACCCGGAGCTGCAGTACACGCCGTTCACCCCGGCCATCCCCAAATTGCTGCAGAACGCCGACAACATCTTCAGCGTGATCGGCAAGCAGGACATCCTGCTGATGCACCCGTTCGAGTCCTTCACCCCGGTGATCGACCTGCTGCGCCAGGCCGCCAAGGACCCGCACGTGCTCGCCGTGCGCCAGACCCTGTACCGCTCCGGGGCCAACTCGGAGATCGTCGACGCCCTGGTGGATGCGGCGCGTAACGGCAAGGAGGTGACCGCGGTGATCGAGCTGCGCGCGCGCTTCGACGAAGAGTCCAACCTGCAGATGGCCAGCCGCCTGCAGGCAGCCGGTGCGGTGGTGATCTACGGTGTGGTGGGCTTCAAGACCCACGCCAAGATGATGCTGATCCTGCGCCGTGAGCAGGGCGAGATCGTGCGCTATGCGCACCTGGGTACCGGCAACTACCATGCCGGCAACGCCCGCCTGTACACCGACTACAGCCTGCTGACCTCTGACGACGCCCTCACCGAGGATGTCGGCAAGCTGTTCAGCCAGCTGATCGGCATGGGCAAGACCCTGCGCATGAAGAAGCTGCTGCACGCGCCGTTCACCCTGAAGAAGGGCATGCTCGACATGATCGCCCGGGAGACCCAGTTCGCCCTGGAAGGCAAGCCCGCGCACATCATCGCCAAGTTCAACTCGCTGACCGACGCCAAGGTCATCAAGGCGCTGTACAAGGCCAGCCAGTCGGGCGTGAAGATCGACCTGGTGGTGCGCGGCATGTGCTGCCTGCGCCCAGGCATTCCGGGGGTTTCGCACAACATCCAGGTGCGCTCGATCATCGGCCGTTTCCTCGAGCACACGCGGGTGTTCTACTTCCTCAACGGCGGCGAAGAGCAGATCTACCTGTCCAGCGCCGACTGGATGGAACGCAACCTCGACAAGCGCGTCGAGACTTGCTTCCCGGTAGAGGGCAAGAAGCTGTTGCTGCGGGTGAAAAAGGAGCTGGAAGGCTACTTGACCGACAACACCCATGCCTGGACCTTGCAGCCTGACGGGCGCTACGTGCGCAGCACCCCGACCGGCAACCAGAACCCGCGCAGTGCCCAGGCGACCCTGCTGGAGCGCCTGAGCAACCCGCTCCTCAACGTACGCTGAGGACGAAGCCGACCCGGGCCAGCCACTCCGCCTCGTTGGCGAAGTCGGCCTGGGTCAGCTGGTTCTGTTCCAGCCAGCCTTCCGGGAACACCACTTCAAGGCTGTTTTCGCCAGCCTGCAGCTCCACCTTGGGCATCTGCTGGTTGCCACGGATGTGGTGGAACAGGATGGCGAAGCGCAGCAGCACGCACAGGCGGATCAGCTGCACGGCTTCGTCGCCGAACTCCGAGAACTTGTCCTTGGGGATGTTGCGCCGATGACCGCGCACCAGCAGGGCCATCATCTGCTGCTCATCGCGAGAAAAACCGGCCAGGTCGGAGTGCTCGATCAGGTAGGCACCATGTTTGTGGTAGTGGTAGTGGGCGATGTCCAGGCCGATTTCGTGGATTTTCGCCGCCCAGCCCAGCAGATCGCGCCAGTTTCCGTCTTCAAGCTTCCATGCCTTGGCCACCTGGTCGAAGGCATGCAGCGCCTTGCGCTCGACGCGTGCTGCCTGGCCCTGGTCGACGTGGTAACGCTCCATCAGTGAATTCAGGGTGCGTTCGCGCACGTCCTCGTGGTGATGGCGGCCGAGCAGGTCGAACAGCACGCCTTCGCGCAGGGCGCCGTCGCAGTGGTCCATGCGCTGTAGCTCAAGGGCATCGAAGATCGCTTCGAGAATCGCCAGGCCGGCCGGGAAAATGGTGCGCCGGTCGGGCTTGATGCCTTCGAAGTCGATCTTGTCGACCTCGCCCAGCTTGAACAGCTTGCGTTTGACCCAGGCCAGGCCCTCGGCATTGACCTCGCCGTTGCCCAGGCCTCCGGCCTTGATTGCGGCACCGATGGCGCGGATGGTGCCGGACGAACCGATGGCCTCGTCCCAGGTCAGGCGGTGCAGGGCGTTTTCGATGCTCATCAGCTCCAGGCGTGCGGCAGTGTAGGCCTGGGCGTAGCGCGCCGGGGTGATCTTGCCGTCGCGGAAGTAGCGCTGGGTGAAGCTCACGCAGCCCATCTGCAGGCTTTCGCGCAGCAGCGGCTCGAAGCGCTGGCCGATGATGAACTCGGTACTGCCGCCACCGATGTCGGCGACCAGGCGCTTGCCGGGCGTGTCGGCCAGGGTGTGCGACACGCCGAGGTAGATCAGGCGCGCCTCTTCACGGCCGGAGATGACCTCCACCGGGTGGCCGAGGATAGCCTCTGCACGCAAGATGAACTCGTTGCGATTGCGCGCTTCGCGCAGGGCGTTGGTGCCAACGATGCGCACGGAGCCTGCCGGCATGCCGTTGATCAGTTGGGCAAAACGCTTGAGGCATTCCAGGCCTCGCTCCATGGCTTCTTCGCTGAGCTTGCGCTCTTCGTCGATGCCGGCGGCCAGCTGAACCTTTTCGCCGAGCCGCTCGAGAATGCGGATCTCGGTGTGGTGTGCCTTGGCCACGACCATATGGAAGCTGTTGGAGCCCAGGTCGATGGCGGCGATCAGGGACAGGTTCTTCGCGGAGGTATGCGGCATTCTGTGTGTTCTCGGTCGGTAACCCGGCAATCGTGCCACGATCCTTGGCTGACGCCAACGCGCAGCGCACCGGGCCTTGATGCAAGGCAATGTGCCATTCCATGCTATGACACTTGTGTGACAGTTTCGATTCGCGGCGTCTTGCACAACTATAGTTACACTCAATCGTCCGTGACTTCCTGTAGGGCCTGGGTGCCGCTATCATGGGCCACGTTTTTTTGCTTACGACCCTGGAGATATCCATGAGCAGCGATCTGATCAAACACGTCACCGACGCTACCTTCGAAGCCGAAGTCCTGCAGGCTCAAGGCGCGGTACTGGTCGACTACTGGGCTGAATGGTGCGGTCCATGCAAGATGATCGCTCCGGTTCTGGACGACATCGCCGCTACCTACGAGGGTAAACTGACCGTCGCCAAGCTGAACATCGACGACAACCAGGAAACCCCGGCCAAGCACGGCGTGCGTGGCATCCCGACCCTGATGCTGTTCAAGAACGGCAACGTCGAAGCCACCAAGGTCGGCGCCCTGTCCAAATCGCAGCTGGCCGCGTTCCTCGACGCCCACCTGTGAGATGAAGTAAAAAAACCCCGCAAATGCGGGGTTTT
Organism: Pseudomonas sp. TWI628; assembly: GCF_039673865.1. Classification (NCBI taxonomy): domain Bacteria; kingdom Pseudomonadati; phylum Pseudomonadota; class Gammaproteobacteria; order Pseudomonadales; family Pseudomonadaceae; genus Pseudomonas; species Pseudomonas sp. TWI628. The sequence continues at coordinate 11,033 of NZ_JBDJMM010000007.1, forward strand.
TTCTTTTTCAGAGCACTAGACGCAGAAAAAAGCAAGTGTTACATTCGGCCTCGCACTGCTTCTCCAGTGCCCTCTGCACGCCGTCGCCGAAGCATCCCTAATTCGAATCAGTACGCGATCCTGTCGCCATCAAGCGGCGCGGCCTCATTAAGCCAAAGCTTAATTCTCCCTTCTTACATGATTACGTCATTCCCCTTATGAACCTGACTGAACTCAAGCAAAAGCCGATTACCGATCTTTTGGAAATGGCCGAACAGATGGGCATCGAAAACATGGCCCGTTCGCGCAAACAGGACGTGATTTTCGCCCTGCTGAAAAAGCACGCGAAAAGCGGCGAAGAGATCTCGGGTGACGGCGTGCTGGAGATTCTCCAGGATGGTTTCGGTTTCCTGCGTTCGGCTGATGCGTCCTACCTGGCCGGCCCTGATGACATCTACGTCTCGCCAAGCCAGATCCGCCGTTTCAACCTGCGTACCGGTGACACCATCGTCGGCAAGATCCGCCCACCGAAGGAAGGGGAGCGTTACTTCGCCCTGCTGAAGGTCGACACCATCAACTTCGACCGCCCGGAAAACGCGAAGAACAAGATCCTCTTCGAAAACCTGACGCCGCTGTTCCCGAACAAGCGCCTGAAGATGGAAGCCGGTAACGGCTCCACCGAGGACTTGACGGGTCGTGTCATCGACCTGTGCGCCCCGATCGGCAAAGGCCAGCGTGGCCTGATCGTCGCTCCGCCGAAAGCCGGTAAGACCATCATGCTGCAGAACATCGCGGCGAACATCACCCGTAACAACCCCGAGTGCCACCTGATCGTCCTGCTGATCGACGAGCGCCCGGAAGAAGTGACCGAAATGCAGCGCACCGTGCGCGGCGAAGTGGTCGCCTCGACCTTCGACGAGCCGCCAACCCGCCACGTGCAGGTTGCCGAAATGGTCATCGAGAAGGCCAAGCGCCTGGTCGAGCACAAGAAGGACGTGGTCATCCTGCTGGACTCCATTACCCGTCTGGCGCGTGCCTACAACACCGTGATCCCGAGCTCTGGCAAGGTGCTGACCGGTGGTGTCGACGCCCACGCCCTGGAGAAGCCGAAGCGCTTCTTTGGCGCCGCGCGTAATATCGAGGAAGGCGGTTCGCTGACCATCATCGCCACCGCGCTGGTCGAAACCGGCTCGAAGATGGACGAAGTGATCTACGAAGAGTTCAAGGGTACCGGCAACATGGAGCTGCCCCTGGACCGTCGCATCGCTGAAAAACGCGTGTTCCCGGCCATCAACATCAACCGTTCCGGTACCCGCCGCGAAGAGTTGCTGACCGCCGACGACGAACTGCAGCGCATGTGGATCCTGCGCAAGCTGCTGCACCCGATGGACGAGATCGCCGCCATCGAGTTCCTGGTCGACAAGCTCAAGCAGACCAAGACCAACGACGAGTTCTTCCTGTCGATGAAGCGCAAGTAAGCTTCGTTCGATCATGCCAGAAGCCGGGGAAACCCGGCTTTTTGCTGTTTGTCACAAAAGACCGTTCGCCAGCATCCTGAACGCAGGCCACCATGCTGTCTGGGGGCTGTCATGCCACCCAAGGCACTCTGCCTCCCGCCAAAAGCCAGCTCGCATAGGCGGCTGACCAAAAAAAACGACACGGAATTGTCTCTTTTAAGGTACAGTGTGGATGTACGCAGTTCATCACGTTCTATCCAGTAATGGCGTGGATCTCTACCAGGCATGGCTGGACACCATTCGCGACACAAGGGTGAAAGCGCGAATCACCACAAGGGTCGACCGGGCCGCGCAGGGCCATTTTGGCGTGACCGAGCCAGTGGGTGATGGCGTGTTCGAGATGAAACTGGATTTCGGGCCAGGCTATCGCATCTATTACGCCACCTTTGGGCGAAGGATAATCTTCCTGCTCGGTGGTGGTTCGAAAGACCGGCAGCAGGCCGATATTGACCAGGCCAGATCACTTTGGCGCAGGCACAAGGTAAAGCTATGACCGGCACACGTCCCCATGAAGAAAGTGTTCTCGAGATGCTGCGCAACGACGAGTCCTTTGCCATCGATTATCTCGCCGTTGCGCTTGAGGAAATCGATGAGCCTGGAGGCGCCGCAGGGTTTCTCACGGCGGTTCGGCGTGTGGCTGAAGCGCGCGGCGGCATGGGCAACCTTGCTCAGGTCACCGGGCTTGCTCGTCCCAACCTCTATCGGGCGTTGGCAGCGGACGGTGACCCAAAGTTGTCGACCGTGCTGAAGGTCCTGCAAGCGCTTGGCATCGGGCTGTCGAAGGTGGTTTCGCATAATCGATGAAGTGCAAGTAAGCTTCCTCACCAGATATCGATTGGGGCCGCTTCGCGCGAAACCTCCGCGAAGGGCTGCGAAGCGGCCCCAATGCATTTTTGCCCCCAAACAAAACCCGAACGGCGCTACACTCTGCACCCCGACCGATACGGCCAACACGAGGCTCATGCATGCAGTATCGCGATTTGCGCGACTTCATCCGTGGCCTGGAGCAGCGCGGTGAACTCAAGCGCATCCAGGTTCCGATTTCCCCTGTCCTGGAAATGACCGAGGTCTGCGACCGCACCCTGCGCGCCAAGGGCCCGGCCTTGTTGTTCGAAAAGCCCACTGGCTTCGACATCCCGGTACTGGGCAACCTGTTCGGCACGCCAGAGCGCGTAGCCATGGGCATGGGCGCCGAGTCGGTCGACGAACTGCGCGAGATTGGCAAGCTGCTGGCCTTCCTCAAGGAGCCGGAGCCGCCGAAAGGCCTGAAGGACGCCTGGTCCAAGTTGCCGATCTTCAAGAAGGTCGTGTCGATGGCGCCCAAGGTGGTCAAGGATGCGGTGTGCCAGGAAGTGGTCATCGAGGGCGACGATGTCGACCTCGGCCAGCTGCCGATCCAGCACTGCTGGCCGGGCGACGTGGCGCCGCTGATTACCTGGGGCCTGACCGTGACCCGTGGCCCGAACAAGGACCGCCAGAACCTGGGCATCTATCGCCAGCAGGTGATCGGCCGCAACAAGGTGATCATGCGCTGGCTGAGCCACCGTGGCGGCGCGCTGGATTACCGTGAGTGGTGCGAGAAGAACCCGGGCCAGCCGTTCCCGGTCGCCGTGGCCTTGGGGGCTGACCCGGCCACCATCCTTGGCGCCGTGACGCCTGTGCCAGACACCCTCTCCGAATACGCCTTCGCCGGCCTGCTGCGTGGCAACCGTACCGAGCTGGTCAAGTGCCGTGGCAGCAACCTGCAGGTGCCGGCCACCGCCGAGATCATCCTCGAAGGCGTGATCCACCCGGGTGAAATGGCCCCCGAAGGCCCGTATGGCGATCACACCGGCTACTACAACGAAGTGGACAGCTTCCCGGTGTTCACCGTCGAGCGCATCACCCACCGGCAGAAACCGATCTACCACAGCACCTACACGGGCCGGCCGCCGGATGAACCGGCGATCCTGGGTGTGGCGCTGAACGAAGTGTTCGTGCCGATCCTGCAGAAGCAGTTCCCGGAAATCGTCGACTTCTACCTGCCGCCGGAAGGTTGCTCGTACCGCATGGCGGTAGTAACCATGAAAAAGCAGTACCCAGGCCACGCCAAGCGCGTGATGCTGGGTGTGTGGTCGTTCCTGCGACAGTTCATGTACACCAAGTTCGTTATCGTCACCGACGACGATATCAACGCCCGCGACTGGAACGATGTGATCTGGGCCATCACCACGCGCATGGACCCCAAGCGTGATACGGTGATGATCGACAACACGCCCATCGATTACCTCGACTTCGCGTCGCCGGTATCGGGGCTGGGGTCGAAGATGGGCCTGGACGCCACGCACAAGTGGCCGGGCGAGACTACACGCGAATGGGGCCGGGTCATCGTCAAGGACGATGCCGTCACCCGCCGTATCGATGAGCTGTGGGATCAGTTGGGAATAGATTGATGCAGGTAACGTTGCAGCCGTCCGGGGCGGTGCTGGCGCTTGAACCCGGGGAACGGATCCTGGATGGAGCGCGGCGGCTGGGCTATGACTGCCCGAACAGCTGCCGCAATGGCAATTGCCATGTCTGCGCCGCGTTGTTGGTCGAAGGAAGTGTGCGTCAGGACGGTGTAGTCCGTGACCATGGCGAGTTGTTCACCTGTATTGCCGAACCGCTGGAGGACTGTGTGTTGCTCTGGGATGGTGTGCTTGCCCTGGGCGAGCTGCCGGTGCGCAAACTGGCGTGCAGTGTGAGCGAATGCGTCGAGGTCGGTGGCGACGTCTGGCGCGTGCGCCTGCGTGCGCCGGCGGGCAAGCCGCCGCGTTACCATGCCGGGCAGTACCTGATGATCGAGCGCGAGGGCGGCAAGCCAGCAGCCTTCTCGCTGGCCTCCGCGCCGCATTCCGGGCGAGAGCTCGAGCTGCATGTGCTGGCCCGCGAAGCCAGCGCGTTGCAGCTGCTGGCGCAGTTGCAGCGTGACCGCTTGGTGCGTATCGAAATGCCGTTCGGCGATACCCACCTGGCCGAGCTGCCTGACGGGCCGCTGGTGCTGATTGCTGCTGGCACCGGCATGGGCCAGATGCACAGCCTGGTCGAACATTGTCGTGCCCAGGGCTTCAAGCACCCGGTGCACCTGTACTGGGGCGTGCGCCGCCCGGAAGACTTCTACAGCATCGAGCACTGGGCCGAATGGGAGCGCTTGCCCAACCTGTTCCTGCACAAGGTGGTCAGTGACCTGTGCGGCTGGGAAGGGCGTTGCGGCATGCTGCATGAAGCAGTGTGCGAAGACGTGAAAGACCTCAATACCGTGCATGTGTATGCCAGCGGTTCGCCAAACATGGTCTACGCCACCCTCGACGCCCTGGTCGAGGCCGGCATGGATGCACACCGCATGCGTGCCGATGTGTTTGCCTACGCACCGCGCGGTTAATAACCGAAGTTTGAACTAGTGGGTATAAGGCGGTAATTGTTACCGCCTGCGCCAATAACTTTCACCGCCTTCGAAATAATAACTCCCAGTCGTCGGGACTGTGCGTGAAACTTTCACGCCAGGGCTTGAGCATTGCCCGGTTTCTATTCTATGGTTAATGCAAGCGTCCGTGGCGCGGCGGCGCAGGCCGCATGGCACACGGCTCTCGCTACATCTGTAGTACACGGGGAATAATGGCGGCAGTTATGTCGGCACTTGAAAGTTTGTCCTGGGAAGTTGCTTATCCTCCGACGCTCGACTTCGGTCAGCAACTGACCCGTGAGCAATTGCTCAACTCCATGCATACGACCATGTCGCGCCATGAAGGTGGCCCGGTCTGGCTGTTTGCCTATGGTTCGTTGATCTGGCGCCCGGAATGTAATTCCGTGGAGCGCCAGCGGGCGCGCGTGCATGGTTATCACCGCGGGTTGTACTTATGGTCGCACGAGCACCGGGGTACACCGGAAACGCCCGGCCTGGTCTTTGGCCTGGATCGCGGGGGCTCTTGCAGCGGGTTTGCCTATCGCCTCGATGAAAGCAACCTCGATGATTCGCTGATGGCCCTGTGGCAGCGGGAGATGCCTTATCCGGCCTATCGGCCGCACTGGCTTAGCTGCCGGCTGGGTGATGGCAGCAAGGTGCAGGCCTTGGGGTTCGTGCTGGAGCGGCACCTGCCGTGCTATGCAGGCAACTTGCCGGATACGTTGCTTAGCCAGATTCTGGCCAGTGCCAAGGGGCGTTACGGCACCACGCGCGATTATGTCGAGCAGACCTTGAATGCGCTGCGTAGCCATCAGATGCCCGATCGCAATCTCGAGGCGCGGTTCAGGCGTTGTCATAGCCTGCACGGACCTCTTCGCGGGTGAACCCGCGAAGAGCCCGAACCTGCCTTACTGGGCCAGTACCACCAACTTACCCACAGCCCGCCGCTGCCCCAACGCTTCAATGGCAGCCCCGGCTTCAGCCAGTGGATAAGTCTGCGACACCAATGGCTTCAACTTGCCTTGCGCGTGCCAGGCAAACAGCTGCTGGAAGTTGGCCGCATTGTCCTCGGGTTGTCGCTGGGCAAACGCCCCCCAGAACACCCCAAGTACCGCCGCCCCCTTGAGCAGCACCAGGTTCGCCGCCATCTGCGGTATCGTCCCGCTGGCAAACCCCACCACCAGCAGCCGGCCCTGCCACGCCAGCCCGCGCACGGCTTGGTCGAACAGCTCGCCGCCCACCGGGTCGTAGATTACATCCACGCCCTGGCCGCTGGTCAGGCGTTTGATCTCATCCTTGAGGCTGGCCTGGCTGTAGTCGATCAGTTCGTCAGCCCCTGCGGCCTTGGCAACGGCGAGTTTCTCGGCGCTGCTGGCTGCAGCAATCACTTTTGCGCCCATGGCCTTGCCGATTTCCACCGCTGCCAGGCCAACGCCACCGGATGCACCGAGCACCAGCAGGGTTTCGCCGGGCTGCAGCTGGCCGCGCTGCCTGAGTGCATGCATCGAGGTGCCATAGGTCATGCCGACCGCAGCGGCAGTGGCAAAATCCATGTGCTCGGGGATCGGCATGACGTTGTAGAACGGCACCGCCACCTGCTCGGCAAACGCCCCCCAGCCGGTCAGGGCCATCACCCGGTCGCCCACCTTGAAGGTACCGGCCCGTTCGCCGACCGCAGCGATCACACCCGCGGCTTCGCCACCCGGCGAAAACGGCAGGGGTGGCTGGAACTGGTACTTGCCTTCGATGATCAGCGTGTCGGGGAAGTTGACCCCGGCAGCCTGCACATCGAGCAGGATCTCGTTCTTCTTCGGCACCGGGCTGGCCACCTCTTCCAGCACCAGGTCACGAGCTGGGCCCAGGGTTTTGCACAACACAGCTTTCATCGGGGCTATTCCTTTGCGTGTAGTGGCCGATAAGTGTAGGAGGGGCGCCTGCCCGGTCAACGAGCATGCCCTGCCCTGATGTGCGGGTATAAGTGTTGGCACAAGCCCGGGCTTGGGTTTGTCCGGCATGCTGGGTAAGCTGGCGCCAACTGTTTCTAGGAGCGAATTCGTGAAAGCGTGGATCTTGATGGTACTGGCGCTGATGCTGCCAGCGGCGGCCATGGCCGAGGAAGCCAAGGAAGGGGAGCCGAAGGTTTCCTACATCACCCTGAGCCCGCCCTTCGTCGGCAACTACGCCCTCGATGGCAGCCCCAAGCTGCGCGTGTACAAGGCCGATGTGGCCCTGCGCGTAACCGGCGACGCTGCGGCAGCTGCGGTCAAACACCAGGAGCCGTTGATCCGTAATCAGCTGGTCGCACTGTTTACCCAGCAGACGGTGGATAGCATGAGCAACGTCGAGGCCAAGGAGAAGCTGCGCCAGGAAGCATTGAAGCAGGTGCAGCAGGTGATGGAGTCGGAAGAGGGCAAGCCGATTGTCGAGGATCTGCTGTTCAATAACCTGATTGTGCAGTGATTTGGCTTTTCTGGTGGCGCCTATGGCGTAGGAGAGCTCTATCTTTCCTGTAAGTCTGCCAATTTTCGACTCGTGATGTCTCTACCACGCTAGATTGCGCATGGTTTCAGGCGTTCGAGAGAAGTTGGCAATGCCATTGAGGTATCAGCCAAAGGAAGCGACGGTGCTGATGTGCGATTTCTCAGGTTTTCAGGTGCCTGAGATGGTCAAGGTTCGTCCGGTCGTTGTCCTTCGCAAACATAGCCACAATCAACAGCTGGTCACGATCGTGCCACTGAGTACGACGGAGCCTGAGCGGTTGGCTAGGCATCATGTCGTGCTGCCTAGCTATTTGCCGGGCTCTGCTTTGGCATGTTGGGCCAAGTGCGACATGGTTTACACTGTCTCCATAACCAGATTGGACAGGTGTCGTATCAAGTCGCGCCGAGGTGGTGGCCGAGAGTATGTGGTGTTGACGATGCAGCCAGAGCATTTTGCCGCTGTACGGGAGGCTGTCGGCTTTGCGCTGGGTTTCACACATCCGGCAACAGTGCGGACAGTTGTCAGTGGCATGCAGGATGCACCATACTGAACGCGTTCCCGAGAGGGGCTTGTGAGACTCTGCGGATCCTGGTCTATCCAGCAATTACAGAGCCGGGCAGGTAAAAGGCGATAACAAGCCTACCTGTCTGTGAGTAGGGCGCCGCAAGGCGCCCTTTGTCTTTATTTGCCTGTGTTGAACCGGTTTAGCGCGCCAGCGCAATGATCGCCGCCCACTGCTCTTCAGTTACCGGCATCACCGACAACCGCGTGCCTTTCTGCACCAGCGGCAATTCTGCCAGCGCACTCTGTTGCTTGAGCAAACCCAGCCCCAGCACCTGCCGGAAGGTCTTCACGTGGGCCACATCTACCGCGCTCCACGGGTTCTTCTCGGCATTGGCCTTGGCGTCGAAATAGTGGCTTTCCGGGTCCAGTGCCGTCGGGTCCGGGTAGGCCGCTGCGGTGATTCGAGCGATGCCGGCAATGCCCGGCTGCGGGCAGCTGGAGTGGTAAAAGAAGAACTCGTCACCTACGCCCATGGCCCGCATGAAATTGCGCGCCTGATAGTTGCGTACGCCATCCCAGCGCGCCTCGCCCAGGCGGCCCAGACCCTCGATCGAGAGCTCATCGGGCTCGGACTTCATCAGCCAATAGGCCATGGATACTGCTCCTGAAAAGGTTTGAAATAACCTGTTGCACGAAACCGACAGCCGGTTGGCGTCAACGTTTGCGTGTCGACTCAGGTTGTCGGAAAATGCGCCGATTTTAAAGCTAGACGCTCCGGCGGCACCTAGAAGGTCGCCGAGCCTGAACGTATGCCTAGGGGGCATTCTTCGATGAATCAACGCAAACCGGATCTCCTGTGGATCCTGGTCTTCATCTTTGGTCTTGGTGTGGTCACCACCGGTTATGCTCAGGGTATCTGGGAGCGCAAGCTGGACACCGCCTATCAGACGCCGGTCGACGCCAGCCCGCAGAAGCGCTGACTTCCCCGCTGACGCCGTCAGTTCGGCGCCAGGTACCAGCCACGGTCGCTGACCGTCCCCTGCAGTGGTACATCCCAACTGGCTTGCGCCAGTCGCTCGACCTTCTGGCATTCATGCGCCAGCCCCAACAGCAATGGCTTCTTCCAGGTCTTGCGACGTGCCTGGTAGGCCAGGCTGCGGTCGTAGAAGCCCCCTCCCATGCCCAGTCGACCGCCGACTTCATCGAAACCGACCAGCGGCAACAGGATCAGGTCCAGCGACCAGATCGGGCGCTGGCGCCGACGATCGGTCAACGGCTCGGGAATACGGAAGCGGTTGCGCTTGAGTTTTTCGCCTTGTTCGAAACGCTGGAACACCATGCGCGTGCGCGGCCAGGCATGCAGTACCGGCAGGTAGGTGCGCTTGCCCCGGCGCTGGGCCTCGCGCAGCAGCAGGCGCGGGTCGATTTCACCGTCGTTGGGCAGGTACAGGGCGATATGCCGGGCGCGGCGGAACAAGGGGTGCTGCGCCAGCTGGCGGAACAGCCCGCGTGAGGCCTGGTGTTGCTGGGCGGGTGTAAGGGCGCGGCGGGCATTGCGAAGCAGGCGACGAAGCTGGGGGCGGGTAAGCGGCGCAGTTTCGGTCATGGCACTGGTTATCCCAGGTGTCGGATTGCCCAGCTGAGCGCTGGGCAGGAAGAATCAGGCTCCCCGATAAGACCGCTATCGGTGTAGCCCTTGAACCCGAAAGTTCAAGGTGGAGATTGCAGGGGGCGTTAAGGCTTTCCGTCGGGCGGACATGCACACCGGCCCCAGCGTGCAACCCCCGTGGTTGTGCGTATCGGCTCAGGGACATAACCGACTGGCGCATCCCCCAGGGAGTGGCGCCAGTATACCAATCTCAGCCGTTTTTGGTACCCGCGTCGTCGGACAAAGCCTGATCGACCCGCTCCAGCAGGTCGCGCACCTGCTCACGGTTGGTGCCACTCACCGGCGCGTCGGTACGTTCTTCCTGGCGGTGCAGCATTTCATGAGTGATGTTCAACGCCGCCATGACCGCAATACGGTCGGCACCGATCACCTTGCCGCTGCTACGGATCTCGCGCATCTTGCCGTCCAGGTAGCGCGCGGCGCTGACCAGGTTGTTGCGCTCTTCCGGCGGGCAGATGATCGAATACTCCTTGTCGAGGATCTGCACGGTGACGCTATTGCTTGAACTCATGAGTCTTGCTCCAGGGCCTTCAGGCGTAAAATCATCGACTCGACCTTGCGCTTGGCGATCTCGTTTTTTTCGATGAGGTGGGCGCGCTCCTCGCGCCAGGATTTTTCCTGAGCTACTAGGAGTGCATTTTGCCGTTTTAGTTGCTCGATGCGTTCAATCAGCAACTCGAATCGGCTCATCAGCGCTTGCAGGTCGTTCTCTTGCGTGGGTTGCACTCGATTCGCTCCGTCGTTGAATCACCCTGCGATGATGCCTCTCCCTGCGCAGCGGCGGCCAGTGCCGATGGTCTTGGCGAGCCTGCCGGTGCTAGGATACAAGGTCTTCATTCTAGTCAAATGCGCCGTCTGGCGCCTAGCCGACCATGCCTAATACTCAATCGCCTTACGTTGCCTTCGCCATGCTGCTTTCGAGCAATGGCCACCCTGTAACCCCTGCCGAGCTGCACGGCCTGCTGATCGGCCGCAGCTGCGCCGGTGCCGGCTTCGATGCCGAGGCCTGGCTGGCCGATGCCGCCCAGCTGCTGGAAATCGAACCCGGTGACACCGTGCGCAATGCCCTGATCGGCCTGCAAGAGATGGTCAAGGGCGAGCTGAACAGCGAAGACATGGCCATCGTCCTGCTGCTGCCGAGCGACGATGCCGCACTCGCTGACCGCGCCGAGGCGCTCGGCCAGTGGTGCCAGGGCTTCATCACCGGCTTCGGCCTGAACGCGGGTGGCAAGGACCTGTCTACCGAAGCCAAGGAAGTGCTGCAGGACCTGGTGGCCATTTCCCAGGTCCAGGAAGCCCTTGAAGAATCCGAAGACGGCGAGAGCGACTACATGGAAGTCATGGAGTACCTGCGCGTCGCGCCGCTGCTGCTGTACACGGAGCTGGCCGCGCCTGCCGCACCTGCACCAAAACCTTCGCTGCACTGATCAACCGGGGGTAGTCCTGCCCATGAGCCACATACCCAAGGCCGAGTATGCCCGTCGGCGCAAGGCGCTGATGGCGCAGATGGTCCCCAACAGCATCGCCATCCTGCCCGCCGCCGCAGTTGCCATCCGCAACCGCGACGTCGAGCACGTGTACCGCCAGGACAGCGATTTCCAGTACCTCAGTGGTTTCCCCGAGCCTGAGGCGGTGATCGCACTGATCCCTGGCCGCGAGCATGGCGAATACGTGCTGTTCTGCCGCGAGCGCAACCCGGAGCGCGAGCAGTGGGACGGGCTGCGTGCCGGCCAGGAAGGTGCAGTGCGTGACTTTGGCGCGGACGACGCCTTCCCGATCACCGATATCGACGAGATCCTGCCGGGCCTGATCGAAGGCCGCGAGCGGGTCTACAGCGCCATGGGCAGCAACGCTGAGTTCGATCGCCGCTTGATGGACTGGATCAACGTGATCCGCTCCAAGGCGCGCCTCGGCGCCCAGCCGCCGAACGAGTTCGTTGCGCTGGATCATCTGCTGCACGACATGCGCCTGTATAAATCGGCAGCGGAAGTGAAGGTCATGCGTGCCGCTGCGGAGATCTCTGCGCGCGCCCATGTGCGGGCCATGCAGGCCTGCCGGGCCGGGCTGCACGAGTACAGCCTGGAAGCCGAGCTGGACTACGAGTTCCGCAAGGGCGGGGCGAAGATGCCGGCCTACGGTTCGATCGTCGCCGCCGGGCGCAATGGCTGCATCCTGCACTACCAGCAGAACGATGCCCCGCTCAAGGATGGCGACCTGGTGCTGATCGATGCCGGTTGCGAGATCGACTGCTACGCCAGCGACATCACCCGCACCTTCCCGGTCAGCGGGCGTTTTTCGCCCGAGCAGAAGGCCATCTACGAGCTGGTGCTCAAGGCCCAAGCCGCGGCCTTTGCCGAGATTGCCCCAGGCAAGCACTGGAACCATGCCCACGAGGCGACCGTGCGGGTCATCACCGAAGGCCTGGTGGAGCTCGGCTTGCTCAAGGGGCAGGTGCAGGCGCTGATCGACAGCGAGGCCTACCGGGCCTTCTACATGCACCGCGCCGGGCACTGGCTGGGCATGGATGTGCATGATGTCGGCGAATACAAGGTTGGTGGCGAGTGGCGGGTGCTGGAGCCCGGCATGGCGCTGACTGTCGAGCCAGGCATCTACATAGCCGCCGACAATCAGGAGGTCGCGAAGAAATGGCGCGGCATCGGCATCAGGATCGAGGACGACGTGGTAGTGACCAAGCAAGGTTGTGAAATTCTGACCTCGGGTGTGCCCCGCACGGTTGCCGAGATCGAGGCGCTGATGCAGGCTGCGCGCAAGGACGCGGCATGAGTCGGGTCAACCTGGCGATCATCGGCGGTGGCCTGGTGGGCGCAAGCCTCGCGCTGGCCCTGCAGGCCGGCGCCAAGGCGCGGGGCTGGAAGATCCTGCTGATCGAGCCGTTCGCCCCCGGCGACAGCTTCCAGCCCAGCTACGATGCCCGCTCCTCGGCGCTGTCGTTCGGCACCCGGCAGATCTACCAGCACCTTGGCCTGTGGCAAACCATCAGCCCGCGTGCCGAGCCGATCCGGCAGATCCAGGTTTCCGACCGTGGCCGCTTCGGCGCCACCCGCCTGGACGCCTTGGAAGAAGGCGTGCCGGCTCTGGGGTACGTGGTGGAGAACGCCTGGCTCGGCCAATGCCTGTGGCAAGGGCTGGACAGCGAGGTAGTGAGCTGGCGCTGCCCCGCCGAGGTGAAGGCGATGCAGGCCATCGAAGGTGGTTACCGCCTGCTGCTGGACGACGACACCAGCCTGGAATGCGACCTGGCAGTGCTGGCTGACGGTGGCCGCTCCGGCCTGCGTGAGCAACTGGGTATCCATGTGCGCCGTACGCCCTACGAGCAGAGCGCGCTGATCGCCAACATCACCCCAGGCGAGGCCCACTGCGGCCAAGCCTTCGAGCGTTTTACCGAGCAAGGCCCGATGGCGTTGCTGCCATTGCCGGACAACCGCTGCGCGCTGGTCTGGACGCGGCAAGGGATGGATGCCCGGCGCCTGGCCGAAATCGACGAGCGCAGCTTCCTGCGGGAGCTGCAGGATGCCTTTGGTTATCGCCTCGGCGCCCTGCGCCAGGTCGGTGCCCGGCATCTCTACCCGCTGGCGCTGATCGAAGCCCAGGAGCAGGTACGCCCACATCTGGTGGTGCTGGGCAACGCTGCGCACAGCCTGCACCCGATCGCCGGGCAGGGCTTCAACCTGTCGCTGCGTGACGTGCAGTCGCTGGCCGATGCGCTGCTGGCCGGCCCGCAGCACCCAGGCGATCTCGCCACCCTGCAGGCCTATCACCAGCGCCAGCGCCTCGACCAGGCCCTGACCATCGGGTTCTCCGACCAGGTCACCCGCCTGTTCGGCAGCAACCAGCCGCTGCTGGCTGCCGGGCGCAATATCGGCCTGCTCGGGCTCGACCTGTTGCCACCGGCAAAAAGCTGGTTCGCCCGCCAGGCCATGGGCCTTGGCACCCGCCCCGATCCGCGGGGCCAGGCATGAGCAACCCGCGCAGGCTGGCGCGCCGGGCGCGCATGTTGCGCTGGCTGCTGAATTTCTACCCGCCGTACCTCGGCGCTGGCATCCACATCCAGCACATCAGCCCGGACATGCGCAGCGTCAAGGTACGCATGAAGCTGACCCGCTGGAACCGCAATTACGTCGGCACCCAGTTCGGCGGCAGCCTGTACTCGATGGTCGACCCGTTCTACATGCTGTTGCTGATCGAGCAATTGGGCCGCGAGTACATCGTCTGGGACAAGGCCGCCAGCATCGATTTCATTGCGCCGGGCAAAGGCACGGTGTACGCCGAATTCCACGTCGATGACGCGCTGCTGGGCGAGATCCGCCAGCAGACCGCCACCGGCAAGAAGTACCTGCCGCGTGTGCAGGTCGATATCCGTGACGAAGCCGGCGAGCTTGTGGCACGAGTCGATAAAACCCTATACGTGCGGCTCAAGCCGCAAGCGAGGCAGGCGTAAGGCATGGAAATGCGCGCAGATCTGTTGATTGTCGGTGCCGGTATGGTCGGCAGCGCACTGGCCCTGGCGCTTCGCCACAGCGGCCTGGAGATTCTCCTGCTCGATGGCGGCCCGCTGTCGGTCAAACCGTTCGACGGTGCCGCACCGTTCGAGCCACGGGTCAGTGCCCTGTCGGCGGCCAGCCAGCGCATTCTCGAGCGCCTGGGTGCCTGGGACGGTATCGCCGGGCGGCGCGTGTCGCCGTATTCCGACATGCATGTGTGGGACGGCAGTGGTACCGGTCAGATTCATTTCTCGGCAGCCAGCGTGCATGCCCAGGTGCTCGGCCACATCGTCGAGAACCGGGTAGTGCAGGACGGTCTGCTGGAACGCCTGCACGACAGCGACATCGGCCTGTTGCCCAATGCCCGGCTGGAGCAACTGCGCCGCTCCGGTGACGAATGGCTGCTGACCTTGGCCGATGGCCGCCAGCTGCGTACACCGCTGGTGGTGGCCGCCGACGGCGCCAACTCGGCGGTGCGCCGGCTGGCCGGCTGCGAGACCCGCGAGTGGGATTACCTGCACCACGCGATCGTCACCAGCGTGCGCTGCAGCGCCGCGCACCAGGCCACCGCCTGGCAGCGCTTCACCGACGAGGGGCCGCTGGCGTTCCTGCCGCTGTCGCGTGACAGCAAGCAGGACTGGTGCTCGATCGTCTGGTCGACGACCCCGGAGCAGGCCGAGCAGATCATGGCGTTGGATGACCAGGCCTTCCTCAAGGCCCTGGAGCGCGCCTTCGAGGGGCGCCTGGGCGATGTGCTGGAGGCCGACCCGCGCGTCTGCGTGCCGTTGCGCCAGCGCCACGCCAAGCGCTACGTGGACGAAGGGCTGGTGCTGATCGGTGATGCTGCGCACACCATTCACCCGTTGGCCGGGCAGGGCGTCAACCTGGGCTTCCTCGATGCTGCGGTGCTGGCCGAGGTGCTGGAGAATGCCTGCGAGCGCGGCGAGCGCTTGGCGGATGTGAAGGTGCTCAGCCGTTATGAGCGCCGGCGCATGCCGCACAACCTGGCGTTGATGGCGGCGATGGAAGGCTTCGAGCGGCTGTTCCAGGCCAATCCGTTGCCGTTGCGCTGGTTGAGAAACAGCGGGTTGAAGCTGGTGGAACAGATGCCGGAGGCCAAGGCGATGTTCGTGCGTCAGGCGCTGGGGCTTACGGGTGACCTGCCGGATCTTGCCAAGGCTTGAGATCGCTGGGGCCGCGAAGCGGCCCTCTGCAACATCCGGTAACTGCTCGGATGATGAGTCGGAAAATGGGATTCACTACCATTTGCACCTCTCATACGATCCGAGGAGTGCTTTCCATGTTGCCACGCAAGCCCCTACTGGCCGCCCTGGCCCTGACCCTGTTCGGCGGCACCGCTCAGGCGGCGGACGAAGTGGTGGTGTACTCCTCGCGCATCGACGAGCTGATCAAGCCGGTATTCGACGCCTACACCGCCGAGACCGGGGTCAAGGTGAAGTTCATCACCGACAAGGAAGCCCCGCTGATGCAGCGCATCAAGGCCGAGGGCGAGAACGGTGTGGCCGACCTGCTGCTCACCGTCGATGCCGGCAACCTGTGGCAAGCCGAGCAGATGGGCATCCTGCAGCCGATCAAGTCGGACATCATCGACCAGAACATCCCACCACAGTACCGCGCCTCGTCCCATGACTGGACCGGCCTTAGCCTGCGCGCGCGGACCATCGTCTACTCCACCGAGCGGGTCAAGCCGGCCGAACTGACCACCTACGAAGCCCTTGCCGACAAGCACTGGGAAGGCCGCCTGTGCCTGCGCACAGCGAAGAAGGTGTACAACCAATCGCTGACTGCCACGCTGATCGAGAACCACGGTGAGGCCAAGGCCGAGCAGATCGTCAAAGGCTGGGTCGGCAACCTGGCCACCGATGTGTTCTCCGACGACAACTCGGTGATCCAGGCCATCGAGGCTGGCCAGTGCGATGTCGGCGTGGTCAACACCTACTACTACGGTCGCCTGCACGCCCAGAACCCGAAATTGCCGGTGAAGATCTTCTGGCCCAACCAGGGCGACCGTGGCGTGCACGTCAACCTGTCGGGCATCGGCCTGACCAAGCATGCACCGCACCCGGAAGCCGCCAAGCAGCTGGTCGAGTGGATGACCGGCGAGAAAGCGCAGAAGCTGTTCGCCGACATCAACCAGGAGTTCCCGGCCAACCCGAAGGTCAAACCGTCGGCTGAAGTGGCGGCCTGGGGCAGCTTCAAGGCTGACAGCATTCCCGTGGAAGTGGCCGGCAAGCGCCAGGCCGAGGCCATTCGCCTGATGGATCGCGCTGGCTGGAACTAAGCGCCCGGCTTTAAGCTTCCGGGGCCTGTCAGGGCCCTTTCGCGGGTAAACCCGCTCCACAGGAACACCACCGCCCTTCAGGATGGCGCAAAACCCTGTGGGAGCGGGTTTACCCGCGAACGACCGCGCAGCGGTCGCCACCGCAATCGAGAATTCAACCTTGCCCCACACCCCCCAACGCCGCTGGTACCTCCCGGTCACCTTGACCGCCGCCCTGGTCCTTCTGCCCCTGAGCGTGCTGCTGCTGTCCTGGCAGTCGGTCGACCTGCAGATCTGGTCGCACCTGCTCGACACCCAGATGGCCCGCCTGCTGGGCAATACCGCGACCCTGGTGGTCGGCGTTGGCATCGGCGTCACCCTGCTCGGCGTCAGCCTGGCCTGGCTTACCAGCCTCTGCGAGTTCCCCGGCCGGCGCTGGCTGGACTGGGCACTGATGCTGCCGTTCGCCATCCCGGCCTACGTGCTGGCCTTCGTCTTCGTCGGCCTGCTCGACTTTGCTGGCCCCGTGCAGAGCGCCTTGCGCGAGGTATTCGGGCCGATGCGCCTGCCACGGGTACGCTCCACCGGTGGGGTGATCATCGTCCTGGTGCTGGTGTTCTACCCCTATGTCTACCTGCTGGCGCGCACGGCATTCCTGGCCCAGGGCAAGGGCTTGATGGAGGCCGCGCGGGTATTGGGCCTGTCGCCCCTGCAAGCCTTCTGGCGGGTGGCCCTGCCGATGGCGCGGCCAGCGATTGGTGCGGGCATCGCCCTGGCGTTGATGGAGACCCTGGCCGATTTCGGCGCAGTGGCTGTGTTCAACTTCGATACCTTCACCACGGCCATCTACAAGACCTGGTACGGTTTCTTCAGCCTGTCCAGCGCGGCCCAGCTGGCCAGCCTGCTGCTGTTGGCGGTGATGCTGGTGCTGTACGGCGAGCGCCGCGCGCGTGGCGCGACCCGCAGCGGCAACGAGCGCCCACGCGGGCAGGCGCTCTATCACTTGCGCGGGGTCAAGGCGCTGCTGGCCAGCGGCTGGTGCATGCTGGTGTTCGCCTGCGCATTCGTCATCCCACTGCTGCAGTTGCTGGTGTGGTGCTTGCAGCGCGGCCGGCATGATCTGGACGAGCGGTATGTCGGGCTGGTGCTGCACACGTTGTACCTGGGCGGCATGGCTGCGTTGATCACCGTTTGCGTGGCGCTGCTGCTGGCCTTCGCCCGCCGTCAGGCGCCGACGGGCGGTATTCGCGCCGGCGTCGGCCTGGCCAACCTGGGCTATGCCTTGCCCGGCTCGGTGCTGGCGGTGGCGATCATGCTGGCGTTCAGTTACCTGGACAATCAGCTGGTCATTCCCCTGTCCACTTGGTTGGGGGGGGCGGGCAAGCCGCTGTTGCTGGGCAGTCTGGCGGCCTTGCTGCTGGCTTACCTGGTGCGCTTCATTGCTGTGGCCTATGGCCCGCTGGAGAGCAGCCTGGAACGTATACGCCCCTCGTTGCCGGAGGCTTCGCGCAGCCTCGGCGTCGGTGGCGTGGGGTTGTTTTTCAAGGTGTATCTGCCGCTGCTGGTCCCCGGGGCCTTGAGCGCTGCGTTGCTGGTGTTCGTCGATGTGCTCAAGGAAATGCCCGCCACCTTGCTGATGCGCCCGTTCGGCTGGGACACCCTGGCGGTCAGGGTGTTCGAGATGACCAGCGAAGGCGAATGGGCGCGCGCCTCGCTGCCGGCGCTGACGTTGGTGCTGGTGGGGCTGTTACCGGTCATCGGGCTGATCCGCCGTTCGGCTCGTCGTCCGGGTCACAGTCACTGAGGATGCCAGCTTGCGCCCTTGCGGCTACAATGCGCGGCATTCGCGCGGCGGGTCCTACAAGAAGAGCTGACGATCAAACGTCATCGACCGCTGCCGCTTCGCCACGCCCGGAAGGAGAAACCCATGGGACAGCGCACGCTTTTGTACGACTTGCACCTGGCGCTCGGCGCCAAGACGGTCGATTTCGGCGGCTGGGACATGCCGCTGCATTATGGCTCGCAGGTCGAGGAGCACCATCAGGTGCGCAGCGACTGTGGTGTCTTCGATGTTTCCCACATGACGGTCATCGACATCGCAGGTGACGATGCCACACCTTGGTTGCAGCGTCTGCTGGCCAACGACGTGGCCCGTCTCGACGGCACCGGCAAGGCGCTGTACAGCCCTTTGCTCAATGAAGGCGGCGGGGTCATCGACGACCTGATCGTCTACCGCACCCAGAGTGGCTACCGCCTGGTCACCAACGCGGCCACGCGGGCCAAGGTCAAGGCTTGGCTGGAGCGGCAGAGCGCCGGTTTCAGTGTCTCGTTCGACGTTCGTCCCGACCTCGCCATCCTCGCCATCCAGGGGCCCCACGCCCGCGAGAGAGTCGCTGAGCTGCTGAGCCCCGCACGCGCCGCGCTGATCCGTGAATTGCGCCCGTTCGAAGGTGTTGCCGAAGGTGACTGGTTCATCGCCCGCACCGGCTACACCGGTGAAGACGGCCTGGAAATCATCCTGCCGGGTGATCAGGCCGTCGCCTTCTTCAACGACCTGGTCGGCGCCGGTATTGCGCCGAGCGGCTTGGGCGCCCGCGATACCCTGCGCCTGGAGGCCGGCATGAACCTGTACGGACAGGACATCGATGAAAGCCACACCCCGCTGACCTCCAACCTGGGCTGGTCCATCGCCTGGGAGCCGGCTGAACGCAACTTCGTCGGCCGTGCCGGTCTGTTGGCGGAAATCGAGCGCGGTGTGCAGGAAAAACTGGTTGGCCTGGTGCTCGAAGAGCGCGGTGTTCTGCGTGCCCACCAGGTGGTGCGTGTAGCCGGGATTGGCGAAGGGGAGATCACCAGTGGTAGTTTCTCGCCTACGCTGAGCAAATCCATCGCCCTGGCGCGCGTGCCCATGGCGACCGGTGACCGTGCCGAGGTCGAGATCCGCGGCAAATGGTACCCGGTGCGGGTGGTCAAACCGACCTTCGTGCGCCATGGCAAGATTCTGATCTGAACATTCAACGGCGGGCCGAACCGCTGACCCAAACGAGGAATTCAAGACATGAGCAATATCCCCGCCGATCTGCGTTTCGCCGAAAGCCACGAGTGGGCGCGCCTGGAAGCTGATGGCACTGTCACCGTCGGCATCAGCGACCACGCCCAGCAAGCGCTGGGTGACGTGGTATTCGTCGAGCTGGCTGAAGTCGGCAAGGTGTTCGCTGCTGGCGACGCTGCTGGCGTGGTCGAGTCGGTCAAGGCCGCTTCCGACATCTACGCCCCGGTTGCCGGTGAAGTGATCGCGGTCAACGAAGAGCTGGCTGACAGCCCGGAACTGCTCAACGAACAACCTTACGATTCGTGGATCTTCAAGCTCAAGCCGAGCAATCCGGCTGATCTGGACAAGCTGCTGGATGCCGCTGGCTATAAAGCCGCTATCGGCGAGTAAGACCGCGTTGCCTGCTTCGCGGCTTTAGCCGCGAAGCAGGCCGAGCCTGCTGAAACAAGTTTTCCCGCACCTTCGCCGATCCCTTCCTAGACTTATAAGTCTCCATGAGACCTGGTCTAGGAAGAGAGCGTCGACATGTCCCAGTCGCCATCCCTGCATCAACTGCAAGAGCTCAACCCTTTCCTGCGCCGCCACCTGGGGCCCGATGCCTCGGAGCAGCAGGCGATGCTCAGCACGCTCGGCCTCAACAGCCGCAGCGAGCTGATCGAGCAGACCGTGCCGCCGGGCATCCGCTTCAACCGCGCCCTCGACCTGCCGCCAGCCCTGGATGAACAGGCTGCGTTGGCCAAGCTCGCGGGCTTCGCCGAGCAGAACCAGGTGTGGACCAGCCTCATCGGCATGGGCTACCACGGCACCGTCACGCCTACGGTCATCCTGCGCAACGTGCTGGAAAACCCCGGCTGGTACACCGCTTACACGCCCTATCAGCCGGAAATCGCCCAAGGCCGCCTGGAGGCGCTGCTCAACTTCCAGCAGATGGTCATCGACCTTACCGGGCTGGCGCTGGCTAACGCGTCATTGCTCGACGAGGCGACGGCTGCTGCCGAAGCCATGGCCTTGGCCAAACGAGTGGCGCGCAACAAGAGCAACGCGTTCTTTGCCGATGAGCACTGCCATCCGCAGACGTTATCGGTACTGAAAACCCGCGCCGAAGGGTTTGGTTTCCAGTTGATCGTCGACTCTGTGGATAACCTCGCCAAACACCAGGTCTTCGGTGCCTTGCTGCAATACCCGGATACCCACGGCGAGGTGCGCGATCTGCGTCCGCTGATCGACCTGTTGCACAGCCAGCAGGCCCTCGCCTGCGTGGCCGCCGACCTGCTCAGCCTGGTGGTGCTGACACCGCCCGGCGAGCTCGGTGCCGATGTGGTGCTGGGTTCGACCCAGCGCTTTGGTGTACCGATGGGCTACGGCGGCCCGCACGCGGCCTACTTCGCCTGCCGTGACGACTACAAGCGGGCGATGCCCGGGCGCATCATCGGCGTGTCCCGCGATGCCCGTGGCAACACTGCATTACGCATGGCCCTGCAGACGCGCGAGCAGCATATCCGCCGCGAAAAGGCCAACTCCAACATCTGCACCGCCCAGGTGCTGCTGGCCAACATCGCCGGTTTCTATGCGGTGTATCACGGCCCGGAAGGCCTGCAGCGCATCGCCCAGCGGGTGCACCGGCTGACCTTCGTGCTGGCCGCAGGCCTTGAGGCCAAAGGCATCAAGCGCCTCAACCAGCACTTTTTCGACACCTTGACCCTGGATGTCGGTGGCGCACAGGCAGCGATCATCGAGAGTGCCGAGGCCGCCCGCATCAACCTGCGCATCCTGGGGCGTGGCCACCTGGGCGTCAGCCTGGACGAAACCTGCAACGAAGCCACCGTGCTGCGGCTGCTGGATATTTTCCTGGGCGTCGATCACGGCCTGGACATCGCCACGCTCGACCAGCACGCGCTGCCCGAAGGCATCCCCGCTGCGCTGGTGCGACGCACGCCGTTCCTCAGCCACCCGGTGTTCAATCTGCATCACAGCGAAACCGAGATGCTGCGCTACCTCAAGCAGCTGGAAAACAAGGACCTGGCGCTGAACCAGTCGATGATCCCGCTCGGCTCCTGCACCATGAAGCTCAATGCCACCAGCGAGATGATCCCCATTACCTGGCCTGCGTTCGCCCAGCTTCACCCCTTTGCCCCCGCCGCACAGGCCACGGGCTACAAGGCGATGATCGACGAGCTGGAAAGTTGGTTGTGCGCCATTACCGGCTTCGACGCCATCTGCATGCAACCCAACTCAGGCGCCCAGGGTGAATACGCAGGGCTCATGGCCATCACCCGTTATCACCGCAGCCGTCATGAGCCGCAGCGTACGCTGTGCCTGATCCCGTCGTCGGCCCACGGCACCAACCCGGCCTCGGCGCAGATGGCGGGCATGGAGGTGGTGATCGTCGATTGCGACGATGCCGGCAACGTCGACCTCGAAGACCTCAAGGCCAAGGCCCATGCCGCAGGAGCCAGGCTGTCGTGCCTGATGATTACCTATCCCTCGACCCATGGTGTGTACGAAGAGGGCATCCGCGAGATCTGCGAGGTGGTCCACCAGCACGGTGGCCAGGTGTACATGGATGGCGCCAACCTCAACGCCCAGGTCGGCCTGACGCGGCCGGCGGACATCGGCGCCGATGTTTCGCACATGAACCTGCACAAGACTTTCTGTATCCCCCATGGCGGTGGTGGCCCGGGCATGGGGCCTATCGGCATCCGTGCTCATCTGAAGCCGTTCGTCGCCAGCCATCCGGTAGTGCCGGTTCCGGGCCTGGACCCGAATAACACTGCGGTCAGTGCAGCGCCCTGGGGCAGTGCGAGCATCCTGCCGATCAGCTGGATGTACATCGCCATGATGGGCCCGCAACTGGCCGATGCCAGTGAAGTGGCGATCCTCTCGGCCAACTACCTGGCCAGCCAGCTCGGCGGCGCGTTCCCGGTGCTGTATCGCGGGCGCAACCAGCGCGTGGCGCATGAGTGCATCCTCGACCTGCGGCCGCTCAAGGCGCAGACCGGCATCACTGAGGAGGACGTTGCCAAGCGCCTGATGGACTATGGCTTTCATGCGCCGACCATGTCGTTCCCGGTGCCGGGGACCTTGATGGTGGAGCCCACTGAAAGCGAGTCCAAGGCCGAGCTGGACCGCTTCGTCGAAGCGATGCTGGCGATTCGGGCAGAGATTGCCGAGGTGCAGGAGGGTAACTGGCCGGCGGAGGACAACCCGCTCAAGCATGCGCCACATACCCTGGCCGATGTGCTGGCGCCGTGGACCCGGGCTTACAGCCTGGAGCAGGCGATTGCGCCCAGTGCCCACGTGCGCTTGCACAAGTACTGGCCAGCGGTGAACCGGGTCGACAACGTGTATGGGGACAGGAATCTGTTCTGTGCTTGCGTGCCGGTGGAGGCTTACCGCTGAAATCTGGGGGCGCAGAGCGCCCCCAAAGTCTTATTCGGCGACCGCGTTCTTGGCCAGGATGGCGTTGGCCAGTTCCATGTCCGAGGCTTGCATCCCTGGGTTTTCGGCTCGCACTTGCTGCAGCGCCTGCTCCAGGAATGGCCCGCGAATCGCGCCCTCACTGGCGACGAAGCTGCCGGCGTCATCCTGCGCCGCGAGGACCAGCTTGTGGTCGTGCGAAGTGATGTAGCTCGACGCGGTGGTCGCGCCGGAAGTCATTACGTTACGCCAGAAGGTATCGGCCATGGCAGAGCCAACAGGCAGCGAAAGCAGGGCAGCAGCTGCGATGGCGGTTTTGAGACGCATGATGAAACACCTCGAAGGGTGAGGGTTGAGGATGGTCGGTTTGATCCAGCAAAATGGGTGCAAGTTCCTTGAATACAAGGGTTTTTTGCTCAGGAGCAGACCCGCAACACCTCCTCGGAACGGGTCAGCCCGCGGGCCACTTTCGCCTCCCCGCAGCTGCGCAAATCCTGTAACCCTTCAGCTAGAGCCTGCCGTTGCAGTTCTGCCAGATCGGTGCTGGCGCTTATCCGTGCACGCAGGCGTTCGCTCGGGATCAACAGTTCGAACAGCCCCATACGGCCACGGTAGCCGGTGCCCCGACAGACCTGGCAAGGATCGCTCGATGGGACGCCCTGGCATGCCTGGCACAGCAAGCGTACCAGGCGCTGGGCCATGACCCCGCCCAGGGTCGCCCTGATCAGGTAATCGGCCACGCCCAGCTCCAGCAGGCGGGTAATGGCGCTGCACGTGTCATTGGTGTGCAGGGTCGAAAGCACCAGGTGCCCGGTGAGAGCCGCCTGAACCGCCACCAGTGCGGTCTCGCGGTCGCGTATTTCGCCGATCATGATGATGTCCGGGTCCTGGCGCAGCAGGGCGCGCACGCCATCGGCAAAACCCAGGCCCAGGGCAGGCTGCACCTGCAACTGGTTGAACGCCGGCTCCAGCCGCTCGATCGGGTCTTCGATGGTGCACAGGTTGACCTGCGGCGTGGCCAGCTGCTTGAGGCTGGCGTAAAGCGTGCTGGTCTTGCCAGAACCGGTAGGCCCGGTGACCAGCAGGATGCCCTGACGGCGCTGCAGCAGCATTTGCCACTGGGCCAACTGCTCGCCCTCCAGGCCTAACTGGTCGAAGTCCTCCTGCAACTGGCGCGGGTCGAACAAGCGCAGCACCAGTTTTTCACCAAACGGCGTCGGCAACGTCGAGAGGCGCAGTTCCACTTCACTGCCGCCTGGCAGGCTGCTCTTTACCCGACCATCCTGCGGGCGACGTTTTTCCGCTACATCCATGCGGCCCAGGTGTTTCAGGCGGCTGACCACGGCCAGGGTGACGTTGGCCGGAAAGCTGTAGACCGTGTGCAACAGCCCGTCGATACGGTAGCGCAGGCGGCCTTGTTCGCGGCGTGGCTCCAGATGGATATCGCTGGCGCGTTGCTCGATGGCGTACTGCAGCAGCCAGTCGACGATATGCACGATGTGCGCGTCGTCTGCCGTGGCCTCTGCCTGGCGCTTGCCGAGTTCAAGCAAGTGTTCGAGCTCACCCAGGCTGGCCGCTTGCTGGTGCTGCGCACCTTGTACCGAGTGGGCAAGGCGAAACAGCGACTGGCCCAGTTGGCGGATTTGCAGCGGGCTGGCCAGCACACGGCGGATTGGCTTGCCCAGGCTGCGCGTCAGGTCGGCCTGCCACAGCTGTTGATAAGGCTCGGCGCTGGCCACGGTGATGGCGTTGGCGTCGTTGGCCACGATCAGGATGCCATGGCGTTGCGCGAAGGCGGGGGAGATCAGGCCATTGACCTGGGCCAGGTCGAGTTGCATGGGGTCGATGCGCAGGTAGGGCTGGCCAACCTTTTGCGCCAGCCATTGGCACAGGGTGTCCAGATTCAGCAACTGGCCAGGCTGGCTGCGGTCTTCCAGGCCCAGGGCCGCGATGGTCTCAAGCGGGTGGTGAGCACTGTAACGGGACGCTTGTTCGCGAACCTGGCATGAATCGTTGGCGGTCAGGTGCTGGTCGGCTTGCAAGGCGTCCAGCAGGCTTTTGAGGTCGAGGGGTTGCTCGTTGGGTGTGAACATCGGCGGCGTCCGTGCCTTGGGGAGTCCTGGGTCAAGGCTAGCCGGGCCTGGTGCAGCGAGCCTCGGGAAAGGGTTTCGGGTTTTTTCGCCGTTGGGTTTCAGACCGCAGCCAGCTCCAGACGGGCCAGGTTTTCCAGGCTCACGTCCCCGACACACACCAGGTTGCGTAGTTTTTGCGCAATCACTTGCGCCCGGTGCCAGCTCAGCCCACCGATGCCGACCTCGATGTCGAGCCAGTCGTCCTGCTGGCTGACCAGCACGCTGTGCGGCGTGAGGAACTGCAGGGCAAACAGGTTGAGCACCCGGCACAGGGTATCCGGCTCGGCTTCGGCCTGCAGGCGATAGCGCACGGTGCTGTGGCTGGCGTTGGCGGCCCAGGCATCGCTGCGGGGCAGGGGGCGTTCAAGTGCGTTCATGCTGGGTCTCCGCGAATGTGGGAGAAATTCTTGCACGTCGACGCCGGTATTTTTTCGCTATGATTCCATCGATTTGCAGGTATTGCAGATAAAACAATTCGGGCAAGTGTATTTTGGAGAATTATTCATGCAAGGCGAACTGGATGCCTACGACCGGCGCATTCTTGAGCTGCTGCAAGAGGACGCGTCGCTGTCCAGCGCGCAGATTGCCGAGCGTGTGGGGCTTTCGCAATCGCCCTGCTGGCGCAGGATTCAGCGCTTGAAAGAGGAGGGGGTGATCCGCGGGCAAGTGACCCTGCTGGATCGCAAGAAGGTTGGCTTGAATACGCAGATCTTCGCCGAGGTGAAACTCAACGCCCACGGCCGCTCCAACTTCACCGAATTCACCGAGGCGATTCGCGGGTTCCCGGAAGTGCTGGAGTGCTATGTGTTGATGGGAGCGGTGGATTTTTTGCTACGCATCGTCACCTCGGATATCGAGGCTTATGAGCGCTTCTTCTTCGAAAAGCTGTCGAACGTGCCAGGGATCCAGGAGGTGAACTCAATCGTCGCGTTATCGGAGATCAAGTCCACCACCAGCCTGCCGCTATCGAGGTGAAGCCTTCGCGTTATCAGGCCTTGAGCAGGTGCTTCCAGCCCCGGCTCTGATCAACCGCCCGAGCCTGCTCGATCCGCGCTTCCAGCACTTCATCGCTGATCGGCAGCTCTGCCAGCTCATGCAGCTTCTTCAGGTCGCCATACAAGCGGTCCATCTGCGGCGCTTCGAGCACCTGGCGGGCATGGTGCAGCCAGGCCAGCAGCTGTTCGATGCGCGGTAGCTGTTCGGCCAGGTCTTCCGGGCGCTGGGTGTACAGCGGCAGCTTCAGCGAGCGGCCTTCTTCGCCCAGCAGGTGCGCCAGCCAGCTGGCCAGCTGCGCCTTGCCCTGGCGCTCGCCACGGCCCTTGCGCTCCACGGTCCAGGCACGGGCCAGCAGCCAGCGCGAGGTTTCCAGGGAGAACTGGCCCCAGCGTACATCCTCGAGTTCTTCGATGAACTGTTCGGGCGCGGCACGGCGGATGTCTTCGTCGTCATTGCCGGCCTGCACCAGCGGGCGCCAGTCTTCCAGCAGCGCATCGAGGCTGGCGCGCAGCTCGCGGGTGGTCGCGCGCGGCGCGGCCTGGCCCAGGCTGGCAACCAGTGCGCGCAGTTCGGCCAGGCACTGCACCCAGTCCTGCAGCAGGCGCCAGTGGCCATTGTGGCGGTACTGCTCGGCCAGGCGCTGGCTGCTGCCCAGCAATTGCCAGGCGAGTGCGGCGAAGGCATCGTCCACGGCCATTTCGGCGCTCAGCTCGGTAGCCGGGAGGCCCAGCTCGTAGCTGTCCGGCTCCAGCAGGCGGTAGCCGCGCTCGGCCTTGCTGATGTCGCACGGCATCAGCGGCAGGCTGGCGGCCAGTTCGGCGGCCAGCTCCAGCAGCGCTTCAGGGGCACCTTCGCGCAGCTCCAGCTCCACCTCGCAGATTTCTTCCTTGCGCTTGCCGGCAATCACGAAACCCTGGTCCAGCGCCGCCTCGATCACCACCTTGCTCTTGCCGCGGCCCCAGCTGATTTCAGCGTATTCGCGGGTGAAGTCGGTGGTGAACAGCGGCTTGATGGTTTTCTTGTCCAGCTCGGCCAGTTGTTCGGGCCAGCAGGTGGCGTCGAGCTTTTTCAGGTCGAGCTTGACCTTGTCCAGATTCCATTCGTATTCGTTGCGCTCGGACAGCCCGGCGACGCTCTGACCACGGCACTTCAGGGTCTGGATGATCGCCTCGCCGTCGCGGCGCAGGCGCAGGGCGACACGGGCGGCGGAAAGGTCGCGCTCGGGGGTGTCGAAGTACTGGTTGAGCAGCTCGCGGGTCTGCCAGCCGGACTTGTTGCGCTTTTTCAGCAGGGGGTGCTCGCGCAGGGCGGCCAGGGTCTCGCGGCTGGCGCGGAGCTTGAGTTCGGTTTCTTTGTGCATCACAGGCTCGAAGGAGGGGCGTCGTTGCAGGGCAGTCTACAGGAGTCGGCCGGCAACGGTTTATTCCAGACGGCGGATAGTCCTATGATGGGCAACGCTTCCGAGGAGTATGTGCATGCCGTTGCCGACGCTGAAAGACCAGTTTGCCGCCTTGATCGCCGCGCCCTCGGTCAGTTGCACCCAACCGGCGCTGGACCAGTCCAACCGCCAGGTCATCGACCTGCTGGCCGGCTGGCTGGGCGATCTGGGTTTCAGTTGTGACATCCGGCAGGTCAGCCCCGGCAAGTTCAACCTGCTGGCCAGCCGCGGTAGTGGCCCTGGCGGCCTGGTGCTGGCCGGCCATAGCGACACGGTGCCCTACGACGAGCAGCTGTGGTCCAGCGACCCGCTCAAGCTCACCGAAGCCGATGGCCGTTGGGTCGGCCTGGGGAGCTGCGACATGAAAGGCTTTTTCGCCTTGATCATCGAGGCGGTGATCCCGCTGCTGGAGCACGATTTCAAGCAGCCGTTGCTGATCCTCGCCACCTGCGATGAAGAGAGCTCCATGTCCGGTGCTCGCGCCCTGGCCGCTGCCGGCCAGCCGCTCGGCCGCGCGGCGGTGATCGGCGAGCCTACGGGCCTGCGGCCGATCCGCATGCACAAGGGCATCCTCATGGACCGCATCGACATCCTCGGGCGCAGTGGCCATTCGTCCGACCCGAGCCTGGGCCACAGTGCGATGGAGGCCATGCACGAGGTGATGGGCGAGTTGATGGGCCTGCGCCGGCAGTGGCAGGCAACCTTCAGCAACCCGCAGTTCACCGTACCCACGCCGACCATGAACTTCGGCTGCATCCATGGCGGTGACAACCCCAACCGCATCTGTGGCCAGTGCGCCCTGGAGTTCGACCTGCGCCCGCTGCCAGGCATGGATGTGGAACAGCTGCGCGCCGCCATTCGTGGCAAGCTGCAGCCGGTGGCCGAGCGTCATGAGGTACGCATCGACTACGCACCGCTGTTCCCTGAAGTACCACCTTTCGAGCAGGCTGCCGATGCCGAGCTGGTGCAAGTGGCCGAGCGCCTCACCGGTCATCGGGCTGAAGCGGTGGCGTTCGGTACCGAAGCGCCTTATCTTCAGCAGCTGGGTTGCCAGACCATCGTGCTGGGCCCTGGCGACATCGCCTGCGCTCACCAGCCCGGTGAATACCTTGAAATGTCACGAATCGAGCCTACCGTGCGTCTATTGCGTGACCTGATCCGGCACTATTGCCTGAATTAAACGTCCACCCTGCTGATTCGTTCTTGCCTAGAGGAGACCGCGCGTGACCGCAAGCCTGTTCCGACGATGATCCTGAACGCCGTGTGATTCACCGTTCTCCGTCCACTTTATCCACAGGCCCTGTCATGCCCGAATACGTCAACTGGCTACGTCATGCCTCCCCGTACATCAATGCCCATCGCGACTGCACCTTCGTGGTCATGCTCCCCGGCGACGGCGTTGAACACCCGAATTTCGGCAACATCGTCCACGACCTGGTGCTGCTGCACAGCCTGGGTGTGCGCCTGGTGCTGGTGCACGGTTCGCGCCCGCAGATCGAAAGCCGCCTGGCGGATCGCGGCCTGACCCCGCACTACCATCGGGGCATGCGCATTACCGATGCCGCCACCCTGGACTGCGTGATCGATGCCGTCGGCGCCCTGCGCCTGGCCATCGAGGCGCGCCTGTCGATGGACATCGCCGCCTCGCCGATGCAGGGTTCGCGCCTGCGCGTGGCCTCCGGCAACCTGGTCACTGCGCGGCCGATCGGCGTGCTTGAAGGGGTGGACTACCACCACACCGGCGAAGTGCGCCGGGTAGACCGCAAGGGCATCAGCCGCCTGCTCGACGAGCGCTCCATCGTGCTGCTGTCGCCACTGGGCTACTCGCCCACCGGGGAGATCTTCAACCTGGCCTGCGAGGACGTCGCCACTCGCGCTGCAATCGAGCTGGGCGCCGACAAGCTGCTGCTGTTCGGGGCCGAGCCTGGCCTGCTGGACGAAAACGGCAAGCTGGTGCGTGAACTGCGCCCGCAGCAGATCGCCCCGCACCTGGCGCGCCTGGGCAGCGATTACCAGGGCGAGCTGCTGGATGCTGCCGCCGAGGCCTGCAAAGGCGGCGTGGCGCGTAGCCATATCGTCAGTTATGCCGAAGATGGTGCGCTGCTGACCGAGCTGTTCACCCGCGAAGGTGGCGGTACGCTGGTCTCGCAGGAACAGTTCGAAGTGGTGCGCGAGGCGACCATCGACGATGTCGGTGGCTTGTTGGAGTTGATCAGCCCGCTGGAAGAGCAGGGCATTCTGGTGCGTCGTTCGCGCGAGGTGCTGGAGCGTGAGATCGAGCAGTTCAGCGTGGTCGAGCGTGAGGGCATGATCATCGCCTGTGCGGCGCTGTACCCGATTGCCGATTCGCAGGCGGGTGAACTGGCGTGCCTGGCGGTTAACCCGGAGTACCGTCATGGCGGGCGCGGGGATGAGCTGCTCGAACGCATCGAGGGGCGGGCGAAGCAGATGGGGTTGAATACCTTGTTCGTGCTTACCACGCGCACGGCGCACTGGTTCCGGGAGCGCGGGTTTGTGCCCAGCGGCGTCGAGCGGCTGCCGGCGGCGCGGGCTTCGCTGTACAACTACCAACGCAACTCGAAGATTTTCGAGAAGTCCCTGTAAGCCAGTACGGCCAGCACAACCCCTGAAACGAAAACGCCGCCCTCAGGGGCGGCGTTTTTGCTTACACGGTATGCAGATACCAGTTGTACTCGAGGTCGGAGATCGAGTGCTCGAACTCCTCCAGCTCGCTCTCCTTGCACGCGACGAAGATGTCGATGTACTTCGGATCGATGTACTTGTTGAGGATCTCGCTGTCGTCCAGCTCGCGCAGGGCATCGCGCAGGTTGTTCGGCAGGCTTTGCTCCAGCTGCTCGTACGAGTTGCCTTCAATTGGCGTGCCTGGCTCGACCTTGTTGGTCAGGCCGTGGTGAACGCCTGCCAGTACGGCAGCCATCATCAGGTACGGGTTGGCGTCGGCGCCGGCTACGCGGTGCTCGATACGCACGGCATCTGCAGAGCCGGTCGGCACGCGCAGGGCCACGGTACGGTTGTCCAGGCCCCAGCTCGGTGCGTTCGGCACGTAGAACTGAGCACCGAAGCGGCGGTACGAGTTGACGTTCGGGCAGAGGAACGCCATGGACGCGGGCAGGGTCTCGAGCACACCGCCGATAGCGTGACGTAGCGCGGCGTTCTGCTCGGGATCCTCGCTGGTGAAGATGTTGTTGCCATCTTTGTCCAGCACGGAAATGTGCACATGCAGGCCGTTGCCAGCCTGACCCGGGTAGGGCTTGGCCATGAAAGTGGTGTCCATTTCATGGTCGTAGGCGATGTTCTTGATCAACCGCTTGAGCAACACCGCGTAGTCACAGGCCTTGAGCGGGTCGGCAACGTGGTGCAGGTTGACTTCGAACTGCGCCGGGGCGCTTTCCTTGACGATGGCGTCGGCCGGGATGCCTTGCTCTTTCGCGCCTTCCAGGATGTCCTGCAGGCAGTCGGCATATTCGTCGAGGTCGTCGATCAGGTACACCTGGGTCGACTGTGGGCGCTTGCCCGAAATTGGCGAGCGTGGCGGCTGCGGGCGGCCGTTCACGTTCTCCTGGTCGATCAGGTAGAACTCCAGCTCGAACGCGGCGCAGATGGTCAGGCCCATATCGGTGAACTTGCTCACCACCTGACGCAGCACTTCGCGCGGGTCGGCGAAGAACGGCTCGCCTTCCAGTTCGTGCATGGTCATCAGCAGCTGCGCGGTCGGGCGCTTTTGCCATGGCTCATTACAGAGCGTATCGGGGATTGGATAGCAGATGCGGTCAGCATCGCCGATGTCCAGGCCCAGCCCGGTGCTTTCGACGGTGGAACCGTTGATGTCCAGGGCGAAGAGGGAGGCAGGCAGGTTGATGCCTTTCTCGTAAACCTTGTGGAGGCTGGTGCGCTCAATGCGCTTGCCACGCACCACACCATTCATATCTGCAATCAGAAGGTCAACGTAGAGAACCTCAGGATGTTCCTTAAGGAACGCGTTCGCTTCGTTAAGCTGAACGGCACGCGGGGGTACCGACATGATGCAACACCTTTGTTGTTAAAAATATCAATCAAGGGGGGCTTGCAGGACCAGTCAATCGAAAAGACAAACTGATGTCAAGCCAACCCCATGATGCCTCGAAATGGCACATCGACGGCAGATTTGCTGCATATCGGGGCGTGCCATTATCCGCTATTTCCCTCGCAAAGGGCTATCTCCGACGTGCCGTGTTTTATTTTTTACGGAGGTGTTGTGTAAAAAAATTAACAAGGCTAAGCTCGGACTCAACCCAGAACACAATAATACGAGGGTCACATGGTCCGCTTGTCGCGACCTGAACGCGCTGCCTGCGCAGTGCAGTCGGGTATCCCTGCCGTTCCCGCACGCATCAGTCGAGCTGTGGCTTGCATGGCCGCAATAATTGACGCTTTGCGCCTTCGGACCACACCTCGTAACGCTTTTTCGTTGCTCTTCTCGTATTCCTGCCCTTTGATTTCACTACGGACACGCTTAATTTCAGTGTATCCACAGTGCGCCTGCGCGTGGGTTTTTGCTTTAGCAATCTACTCCATCCAGAATCAGGGCGCGGACCACCTTACCTCCTGAGGTATTTATGAGTAACAACCTCGACCAGCTCACCGATTGGTTGAAAGAGCACAAGATCACCGAAGTCGAATGCATGATCAGCGACCTGACCGGCATCACCCGCGGCAAGATCTCACCGACCAACAAATTCATCGCCGAAAAAGGCATGCGCCTGCCCGAGAGCGTACTGCTGCAGACCGTGACCGGCGACTATGTTGACGATGACATCTATTACGACCTGCTCGACCCGGCCGACATCGACATGATCTGCCGTCCCGATCAGGACGCGGTGTTCCTCGTGCCGTGGGCCATCGAGCCGACTGCCCAGGTGATCCACGACACCTACGACAAGAAGGGCAACCCGGTCGAACTGTCGCCGCGCAACGTGCTGAAGAGAGTCCTCAAGCTCTACGCCGACAAGGGCTGGCAGCCGATCGTCGCGCCGGAGATGGAGTTCTACCTGACCAAGCGCAGTGAAGACCCGGACTTCCCGCTGCAGCCACCGGTCGGCCGCTCTGGCCGCCCGGAAACCGGCCGCCAGTCGTTCTCGATCGAAGCCGCCAACGAATTCGACCCGCTGTTTGAAGACGTGTACGACTGGTGCGAACTGCAGCGCCTGGACCTCGATACGCTGATCCACGAAGATGGCACGGCGCAGATGGAAATCAACTTCCGTCATGGTGACGCCCTGCACCTGGCCGACCAGATCCTGGTGTTCAAACGCACCATGCGCGAGGCCGCACTCAAGCACAACGTGGCCGCCACCTTCATGGCCAAGCCGATGACCGGCGAGCCGGGCAGCGCCATGCACCTGCACCAGAGCGTGGTCGACGTGACCACCGGCAAGAACATCTTCAGCAACGAAGACGGCAGCATGAGCGAACTGTTCCTGCACCATATCGGTGGCCTGCAGAAGTTCATCCCCGAAGCGCTGCCGCTGTTCGCCCCCAACGTCAATTCGTTCCGCCGCTTCCTGCCCGACACCTCGGCGCCGGTGAACGTCGAGTGGGGCGAGGAGAACCGTACCGTCGGCCTGCGCGTACCGGACGCCGGCCCGCAGAACCGCCGCGTCGAGAACCGCCTGCCGGGCGCCGATGCCAACCCTTACCTGGCCATCGCCGCCAGCCTGCTGTGCGGCTATATCGGCATGGTCGAGGGCATCGAGGCCAGCGCACCGGTCCAGGGCCGTGGCTACGAGCGCCGCAACCTGCGCCTGCCGCTGACCATCGAGGACGCCCTCGAACGCATGGAAAACAGCCGTGCGCTGGTGCAGTACCTGGGCAAGAAATTCATTACCGGCTACGTCGCCACCAAGCGCGCCGAGCACGAGAACTTCAAGCGCGTCATCAGCTCCTGGGAACGTGAGTTCCTGCTGTTCGCTGTCTGATCAACCCTGAGGCCGCGGGTGCGGCCGCCGGAAAATGGAGAGGCACATGAGCGTCAACAACCCGCAAACCCGTGAATGGCAAACCCTGAGCGGCGAGCACCACCTTGCACCTTTCTCTGACTACAAGCAGTTGAAGGAGAAGGGGCCGCGCATCATTACCAAGGCGCAGGGTGTGCATTTGTGGGACAGCGAGGGGCACAAGATCCTCGATGGCATGGCCGGCCTGTGGTGCGTGGCGGTCGGCTATGGCCGTGAAGAACTGGTGCAGGCGGCAGAAAAGCAGATGCGTGAGCTGCCGTACTACAACCTGTTCTTCCAGACCGCTCACCCGCCAGCCCTGGAGCTGGCCAAGGCGATCACCGACGTGGCGCCGGAAGGCATGACCCATGTGTTCTTCACCGGCTCCGGCTCCGAAGGCAACGACACCGTGCTGCGCATGGTCCGCCACTACTGGGCGCTGAAAGGCAAGCCACAGAAGCAGACCATCATTGGCCGCATCAACGGCTACCACGGCTCCACCTTCGCGGGTGCGTGCCTGGGCGGCATGAGCGGTATGCACGAGCAGGGCGGCCTGCCGATCCCGGGCATCGTGCACATTCCTCAGCCGTACTGGTTCGGTGAGGGCGGCGACATGAGCCCCGACGATTTCGGCGTGTGGGCTGCCGAGCAGCTTGAGAAAAAGATTCTGGAGGTGGGCGAAGACAACGTCGCCGCCTTCATCGCCGAGCCGATCCAGGGCGCCGGCGGGGTAATCATTCCGCCAGAAACCTACTGGCCGAAGGTCAAGGAGATCCTGGCCAAGTACGACATCCTGTTCGTCGCCGACGAAGTGATCTGCGGTTTCGGCCGCACCGGCGAGTGGTTCGGCTCCGACTACTACGACCTCAAGCCCGATCTGATGACCATCGCCAAGGGCCTTACTTCCGGTTACATCCCCATGGGCGGCGTAATCGTGCGTGACAAGGTGGCCAAGGTGATCAGCGAAGGGGGTGACTTCAACCACGGCTTCACTTATTCCGGCCACCCGGTGGCGGCTGCGGTGGGCCTGGAAAACCTGCGCATCCTGCGCGACGAGAACATCGTCGAGAAGGCGCGTACGGAAGCGGCACCGTATTTGCAGAAGCGTTTGCGTGAGCTGCAAGACCACCCGCTGGTTGGCGAGGTACGCGGCCTGGGCATGCTCGGCGCGATCGAGTTGGTCAAGGACAAGGCGACCCGCAGCCGTTATGAGGGCAAGGGCGTCGGCATGGTCTGCCGAAACTTCTGCTTCGAGAACGGCCTGATCATGCGTGCGGTCGGCGACACGATGATCATCGCTCCGCCGCTGGTGATCAGCCATCAAGAGATCGACGAGTTGGTGGAAAAGGCGCGCAAATGCCTCGATTTGACGTTGGAAGCGATTCGATAAGCGTTTGCTAGGCTAGCGATGTGACATTAAGTCGTTACAAGGCCCTGCTTTCCTTGATACAGAGCCTTGTAACTTGCCAGACTAGCGGTTGTTTCAGTCGCCGCGCGCTCTGCACCGTGGGTTCTGGCTGCTGGACAGTTGCTAACATAAAAATTCTGGAGCACTACGCATGAATAAAATGGGCAAAACGTTGCTGGCCGCCGCCCTGATGGGTGGCATGGCTACCGCTGTTCACGCTGACGATACCGTGTTGAACGTCTACAACTGGTCGGACTACATCGCTCCGGACACCATCGCCAAGTTCGAGAAGCAGACCGGTATCAAGGTCAAGTACGACGTGTTCGACAGCAACGAAACCCTGGAGGCCAAACTGCTGGCCGGCAAGTCGGGCTACGACATCGTCGTGCCGTCGAACAACTTCCTGGCCAAGCAGATCAAGGCCGGCGTCTACGAGGAGCTGGACCGCTCCAAGCTGCCTAACTGGAAGAACCTCGACAAGGACCTGCTCAAGGCCGTTGGCGACGCCAGCGACAAGGACAACAAGCACGCCTTCCCGTACATGTGGGGTTCGATCGGCATCGGCTACAACCCGGAGAAGGTCAAGGCCGCACTGGGCGTCGATCACATCGACTCGTGGGATGTCGTGTTCAAGCCTGAGAACATCGCCAAGCTCAAGAGCTGCGGCGTGAGCTTCCTGGATGCCCCGACCGAAATGCTCCCGGCCGCGCTGCACTATCTGGGCAAGCCGACCAATAGCACCAGCAAGGAAGACCTGAAGGCCGCCGAAGACCTGTTCCTCAAGGTCCGTCCTTCGATCACCTATTTCCACTCTTCCAAGTACATCGGCGACCTGGCCAACGGCAACATCTGCGTAGCCGTCGGTTACTCGGGTGACGTCGAGCAGGCCAAGGCCCGCGCCCACGAAGCTGGCGACAAGGTCAAAGTGGACTACATCATTCCGAAAGAAGGTGCCGGTACCTTCTACGACATGGTCGCCATCCCTAAAGATGCCGAGCACAAGGACGCTGCCTACAAGTTCATGGACTTCCTGATGCAGCCGGAAGTCATGGCTGAAATCACCAACGCCGTGCGCTTCCCGAACGGCAACGAGGCCGCTACGCCGTTGGTCGACAAGGCCATCACCAGCGACCCAAGCATCTATCCGCCAGCTGAAGTGAAGAAAGAGCTGTATGCCATCGCTGCACCGGATGCCAAGGTCCAGCGTGACATCACCCGTAGCTGGACCAAGATCAAATCGGGCAAATAACCCCGATGCGTGACCTCTGGGCCGGGGTTTCCCGGCCCGGAGCCAGTGAATGGCAATTGATGATTGCGGCATCGAAGCTGCGCAGGTAAGTTGCGCGCCGGTTTTGTGTGCGCGGCAACCCTTGTACCCAAAAAGTACGCCGTCACCAAGGCACTGATTGTGAGGACCACCCACTTGTCTATTTCTGTATTACGCAAGGCCTTGATGGCTGGAGCGGGCCTGACGCTGGCATGCAGCGTCCAAGCGGCGCCTACGGTGCACTTTTACAACTGGTCGGACTATGTCGGCCCGAACACCCTCGCGGACTTCGAGAAAGCAACGGGCATCAGGCCCGTGCAGGACGTTTTCGATTCCAACGAAACCCTGGAAGGCAAGCTGCTGGCCGGCAACACCGGCTATGACGTGGTAGTGCCGTCCAACCATTTCCTCGGCAAGCAGATCAAGGCGGGCGCGTTCCAGAAGCTCGACAAGAGCCTGCTACCCAACTATTCCAACCTGGACCCGGCGCTGATGAAGCGCCTGGAAAAGAACGACCCAGGCAACCAGTACGCCGTGCCTTACCTGTGGGGCACCAACGGTATCGGTTACAACGTCGACAAGGTCAAGGCCACGCTGGGCGTGGACAAGATCGACTCCTGGGCCGTGCTGTTCGAACCCGAGAACATGAAGAAGCTCTCCAAGTGCGGTGTGGCCTTCCTCGACTCGGCGGATGAAATGCTCCCGGCGGTGCTCAACTACATGGGGCTCAATCCCAACAGCACCGACCCCAAGGATTACGCCAAGGCCGAACAGAAGCTGCTGGCCGTACGCCCGTACGTGACCTACTTCCATTCGTCCAAGTACATCACCGACCTGGCCAACGGCGACATCTGCGTCGCGGCAGGTTTCTCGGGTGATGTGTTCCAGGCCAAGGCCCGCGCCGTAGAGGCGAAGAAGGGCGTGAACCTGGCCTACGCCATTCCCAAGGAAGGCGGCAACCTCTGGTTCGACGTGCTGGCGATCCCCAAGGACGCCAAGAACGTCAAGGAGGCCCACGCCTTCATCAACTATTTGCTGAAACCTGAGGTTATCGCCCAGGTCAGTGATTACGTCGGTTACGCCAACCCGAACCCCAAGGCTGGCGACCTGATGGACCAGGCCGTGAGGACTGACGCTGCGGTTTACCCACCGCAGGAAGTGCTGGACAAGATGTTCGTGAACTCAGAGTTGCCGCCCAAGGTGCAGCGTCTGATGACCCGCAGCTGGACCAAGGTCAAGTCGGGCAAGTAATTATCCAGACCCGCTGCGGTACCTGAAACTCAGGCCGCGCGGGCACAAAAATCTTGTTGGGAGTTTCACTCATGGCAGTTGCCTCCGGTGCCTATAAAAAAGCCCTCGAGGGTGGCCAGCAACCCAAGCAGGTGCTGGTCAAGATCGACCGGGTTACAAAAAAGTTCGACGAAACGGTCGCCGTGGACGATGTGTCCCTGGAAATCCGCAAAGGCGAGATTTTCGCCCTGCTGGGTGGCTCCGGTTCCGGCAAATCGACCTTGCTGCGTATGCTGGCCGGCTTCGAGCGCCCGACTGAGGGTCGGATTTTCCTTGATGGCGTCGACATCACCGACATGCCGCCGTACGAGCGGCCGATCAACATGATGTTCCAGTCCTATGCGCTGTTCCCGCACATGAGCGTGGCGCAGAACATCGCCTTCGGCCTGCAGCAGGACAAGATGCCCAAGGCCGAGATCGACGCCCGTGTGGCCGAGATGCTCAAGCTGGTACACATGACCCAGTACGCCAAGCGCAAGCCACACCAGCTCTCCGGTGGCCAGCGCCAGCGGGTGGCCCTGGCCCGTTCCCTGGCCAAGCGCCCCAAGCTGCTGCTGCTCGACGAGCCGATGGGCGCGCTGGACAAGAAACTGCGTTCGCAGATGCAGCTGGAACTGGTGGAAATCATCGAGCGCGTGGGCGTGACCTGCGTGATGGTGACCCACGACCAGGAAGAGGCCATGACCATGGCCCAGCGCATCGCCATCATGCACCTGGGCTGGATCGCCCAAATCGGTTCGCCGGTGGATATCTACGAGACCCCGACCAGCCGCCTGGTGTGCGAATTCATCGGTAACGTCAACCTGTTCGACG
Organism: Pseudomonas sp. TWI628; assembly: GCF_039673865.1. Classification (NCBI taxonomy): domain Bacteria; kingdom Pseudomonadati; phylum Pseudomonadota; class Gammaproteobacteria; order Pseudomonadales; family Pseudomonadaceae; genus Pseudomonas; species Pseudomonas sp. TWI628. The sequence continues at coordinate 49,193 of NZ_JBDJMM010000007.1, forward strand.
GTGAAGTGGTCGACGACGCCGAAGGCCACGCGATCATTGCCAGCCCGGAGCTGGAGCGCAAGATTTACGTCGGCCACGGCATCACCACCTCGGTGGAAGACAAGCACATCACCTACGCCCTGCGCCCGGAAAAGATGCTGGTCACCTCCCACCAACCGACCTGCGAGCACAACTGGTCGCGCGGCAAGGTCCACGACATCGCCTACCTGGGCGGCCACTCGGTGTTCTACGTCGAACTGCCAAGCGGCAAGATCGTCCAGTCGTTCGTCGCCAACACCGAGCGCCAGGGCGCCCGCCCGACCTGGGGCGATGAAGTGTACGTGTGGTGGGAAGACGACAGCGGCGTGGTACTGCGGTCATGAAACCTCGCAAGCTCAAGCGAGCCTTCCAGCGCCTTATCCCGGAGGGACGGCACCTGGTGATCGGCGTGCCGTTCATCTGGCTGTTCCTGTTCTTCATGCTGCCGTTCTTCATCGTGTTGAAGATCAGCTTCGCCGAAGCCGACGTGGCGATCCCGCCGTACACCGAGATCTATACCTACGTCGAAGACAAAGTCCAGTTGGTGCTCAACCTGGCCAACTACGGCCTGCTGACCGAGGATGAGCTGTACATCTCGGCCTACCTGGGCTCGTTGAAGATGGCCTTCTTCAGCACCTTGCTGTGCCTGCTGATTGGCTACCCGATGGCCTACGCCATCGCCAACGCCAAAAAGGAGACGCAGACGGTCCTGCTGCTGCTGATCATGATGCCGACCTGGACCGCGATCCTGATCCGCGTCTATGCCTGGATGGGCATCCTCAGCAACAACGGGCTGCTCAACGGCTTCCTGCTGTGGACCGGCTTGATCGATCAGCCATTGCAGATCCTCAACACCAACCTGGCGGTGTATATCGGCGTAGTCTATTCGTACCTGCCGTTCATGATCCTGCCACTGTTCGCTAACCTGGTGAAGCACGACCAGAGCCTGCTTGAAGCCGCTTCGGACCTGGGTTCGAGCACCTTCAACAGCTTCTGGAAGATCACCGTGCCGCTGTCGAAGAACGGCATCATCGCCGGCTGCATGCTGGTGTTCATCCCGGTGGTGGGCGAGTTCGTCATTCCTGAACTGCTCGGCGGCCCGGAAACCCTGATGATCGGTAAAGTGCTGTGGCAGGAATTCTTCAACAACCGTGACTGGCCGGTGGCATCCGCCCTGGCGGTGGTGATGCTGGCGATCCTGATCGTGCCGATCCTGCTGTTCAACCGCAGCCAGGCCAAAGAAATGGAGGGCAGAGCATGAAGCGTTTCAGTTTCTCCAAGCTGATGCTGGTGCTCGGCTTGCTGTTCATCTACCTGCCGATGCTGATCCTGGTGATCTACTCGTTCAACGCCTCCAAGCTGGTAACGGTATGGGGCGGCTGGTCGGTGAAGTGGTATGTCGGCCTGCTCGACAACACCCAGCTGATGGGTTCGGTGATGCGCTCGCTGGAAATCGCCTGCTACACGGCGGTGGCCGCAGTGGCACTGGGTACCCTGGCGGCCTTCGTGCTGACCCGGGTCACCCGCTTCAAGGGGCGCACGCTGTTCGGCGGCCTGGTCACTGCACCGCTGGTCATGCCTGAGGTGATCACCGGTCTGTCGCTGTTGCTGCTGTTCGTGGCCATGGCGCAGATGATCGGCTGGCCGCAGGAGCGCGGCATCGTCACCATCTGGATCGCCCACACCACGTTCTGTGCGGCGTATGTGGCGGTAGTGGTGTCGGCACGCCTGCGTGAGCTGGACCTGTCGATCGAGGAAGCGGCGATGGACCTGGGTGCCAAGCCGTGGAAGGTGTTCTTCCTGATCACCATCCCGATGATCGCACCGTCGCTGGCGGCGGGCGGCATGATGTCGTTCGCCCTGTCGCTGGACGACCTGGTGCTGGCGAGCTTCGTGTCCGGCCCCGGCTCGACCACCCTGCCGATGGAAGTGTTCTCGGCTGTGCGTCTGGGCGTGAAGCCTGAGATCAACGCCGTGGCCAGCCTGATTCTGCTGTCGGTGTCGCTGGTGACCTTCTTTGTCTGGTTCTTCAGCCGCCGCGCCGAAGAGCATCGTCGCAAGGCGATCCAGCAGGCGATCGAAGAGGGTGCGGCGGCAAATGCCTCGCAGCCACAGGTCAAGCGCCCGACTCAAGTGGCCGCTTCGGCCTGATCCGGCCCTTTCGCGGGTGAACCCGTTCCCACAGGTACTGCGCAAGCTTTGAAGGCTGCGCATGACCCTGTGGGAGCGGGTTCACCCGCGAATGCTCCAGCACATATTCACAGCCAGACCGCATCCCAGTGAGGGTAGTCCCTTACACTTTTGACCAGTCCAGCCCGCAATGGGTTGGCAACGATATGCCTGGCGACATGCTGTGCTGCAGTCACCCTGCAATTGTTGGTTTCTAGATATGGCAGTGACTTACATGTGGTTGTACCCGCGAAAGGGCCGGCACAGGAGCTGAAAATGCCGAACTGATCCCGGTCAGTGCCGTTTATCCAACCCTGAACTACGCTGACAGTCGCATCCCAAGAATCATTTGCGCGCAAAGCAAGGAGCCTGCATGACGTTGATGCGTCCGCTGTCGGTCGTTTGCCTGGGGCTGCTGTATATGCTCACCGGCTGTAGCAAGGAAGAAACCCCCGAAACCCTGCCAAGGGTCGGCGTACAACAGGTATCCCCCACCGATTTCGCTGCCAGGGTCACCCTGACCGGCGACGTGCAGGCGCGGGTGCAGACCGACCTGTCGTTCCGCGTGGGCGGCAAGATCATTTCCCGCAGCGTCGACGTCGGCGACCACGTCAAGGCCAACCAGGTCCTGGCGCGGCTCGACCCGAAAGACCTGCAGAACAACGTCGACTCGGCCAAGGCCGAAGTGTTCGCCGCCCAGGCGCGGGTCACCCAGACCAGCGCCGCCTTCGTGCGCCAGCAAAAGCTGCTGCCAAAGGGCTACACCAGCCAGAGTGAATACGACTCCGCCGAAGCCGCGCTGCGCAGTAACCAGAGCGCACTCAAGGCGGCCCAGGCAGAGCTGGCCGATGCCAATGAGCAACTGAGCTACACCGCGCTGGTGTCCGATGCCGATGGCGTGATCACCGAGCGCCAGGCCGAGGTCGGCCAGGTGGTGCAGGCGACCATGCCGATCTTCAGCCTGGCCCGTGACGGCGACCGCGACGCGGTCTTCAACGTCTACGAATCGCTGCTGGTGGCACCGCCCAGCGACGCAGGGGTCATCGTCAGTCTGTTGGACGACCCCAAGGTCCAGGCTCACGGCTTTGTCCGTGAGATCACCCCCACCGTCTCGGCGCAAAGCGGCACCGTGCAGGTCAAAGTGGGCCTGAAGGATGTGCCGCCGGGCATTCAACTGGGCGCGCCAGTCACTGCCAGCACCAATGCGGTGGGGCGGCCTAGCGTCGAGTTGCCGTGGTCGGCATTGACCAAGGCGGTGCATGAGCCGGCAGTCTGGGTGGTGGGCGAGGGCGACAAGGTCGAGCTGCGCAAGGTCGAGGTCAGCCGTTACCTGACCGGCAAGATCGTGGTCGCCAGCGGCCTGAAGGCTGGCGAGACCGTGGTGGTGGTCGGTAGCCAGTTGCTGCATCCCGGCATGCAGGTGCAGAAGGTCGATGCCAAGGCCCAGGGAGGTGAGCTATGAAGCGCCTGCTGCTGATGCTGTCGGCTGGCATGCTGCTGGCCGCCTGCGGTAAAGAGCAGGAAGTGGCCGAGCCGATCCGGCCAGTGCTGTCGGTCAAGGTTGAGCCACAGATGCAGTCGCAGTTGGGCCGCTTCGCCGGCCTGGTCGAGGCGCGCTTCGAAAGCACCTTGGGCTTCCGGGTTGGCGGGCGCATTGCCCGGCGTTGGCTGGATGTGGGGGCCCAGGTCAAACCGGGCGACACCCTGGCCACGCTCGACCCCACCGACCAGCAGAACCAGCTGCGTGCCGCCGAAGGCGACCTGGCCAAGGTGCAGGCGCAGTGGATCAACGCCCAGGCCGATGCCCGCCGCCAGCAGCAGCTGTTCGACCGCGGCGTCGGTGCCCAGGCCCAGCTGGATATCGCTCAGACCAACCTGAAAACCACCAGCGCCGCATTGGAGCAGGCGCGCTCGGCACTCAGCCAGGCCCGCGACCAGCTCGACTACAGCACCCTGCGCACCGACCATGCGGCGGTCATCACCGCTTGGCAGGCTGAAGCCGGGCAGACCGTCACCGCCGGCCAGGCCGTGGTGACCCTGGCGCGGCCGGATGTGAAGGAGGCGGTGATAGACCTGCCGATCGGCCTGGCCGAGCAACTGAACAAGGGCCTGACCTTCACCGTGGCTTCGCAGCTCGACCCGACCATCAACACCACCGCCACCCTGCGCGAGCTGGAGCCGCAGGCCGATGCGACGACCCGGACCCGCCGCGCGCGCCTGACCTTGGCCAGCACCCCGGCGGCCTTCCACCTGGGCACCGCGATCAGTGTGACCCTCAGCTCGGAAGTGACCCCGCGCAGCGAACTGCCGCTGAGCGCCTTGTTCGAGCGTGATGGCAAGACTCAGGTCTGGGTGATCGACACCCAGCAGAAAACCGTAGGTACCCGCGACGTCACCTTGATCGACCGTAGCGCCGACAGCATCGTCCTGACTGCAGGCGTGCAGCCGGGTGAGCGCGTGGTGACGGCGGGCGTGAACAGCCTCAAGCCTGGCCAGAAGGTCACCTTCGACGAGGATGCGCAATGAAAGGAAGCTTCAACCTGTCCGAATGGGCGCTCAAGCATCAATCGTTCGTCTGGTACCTGATGTTCGTTGGCCTGCTGATGGGCATTTTCTCGTACTTCAACCTTGGCCGTGAGGAAGACCCTTCGTTCACCATCAAGACCATGGTGATCCAGACCCGCTGGCCGGGTGCGACCCAGGACGAAACCCTGTACCAGGTCACCGACCGCATCGAGAAGAAGCTGGAGGAGCTCGACTCCCTCGACTACACCAAGAGCTACACCCGCCCGGGCGAGTCGACGGTGTATGTGTACCTGCGCGACACCACCAAGGCCAAGGACATCCCGGAAATCTGGTACCAGGTGCGCAAGAAGATTTCCGACATCCGTGGCGAATTCCCTGCCGGTATCCAGGGGCCTGGGTTCAACGACGAATTCGGCGACGTGTTTGGCTCGATCTACGCCTTCACCGCCGACGGCCTCACCCTGCGTCAGCTGCGTGACTACGTGGAACAGGCGCGCGCCGAAGTCCGCGATGTGCCCAACATCGGCAAGATCGAGCTGGTCGGCACTCAGGACGAAGTGCTGTACCTGAACTTTTCGACCCGCAAACTGGCGGCCCTGGGCATCGATCAGCGCCAGGTCATGCAGGCCCTGCAATCGCAGAACGCGGTGACCCCGGCCGGGGTGATCGAGGCTGGTCCCGAGCGCATTTCGGTACGCACCACCGGGCAATTTGCCTCGGAAAAGGACCTGCAGACGGTCAACCTGAAGATCAACGACCGCTTCTTCCGCCTGGCCGACATCGCCGATATCCAGCGCGGTTATGTCGACCCGCCGTCACCGATGTTCCGTTACAACGGCCAGACCGCCATCGGCCTGGCCATCGGCATGAAGGCCGGCGGCAACATGCAGGTATTTGGCGCGGCGCTGAAAAAGCGCATGGACCGGGTGGTCGAAGACCTGCCGATTGGCGTCGGCGTTCACACCGTGTCGGACCAGGCCGTGGTGGTCAAGCAAGCGGTCGGCGGCTTCACCAGCGCGCTGTTCGAGGCGGTGGTGATCGTACTGGCGGTGAGCTTCGTCAGCCTTGGCATGCGTGCCGGCCTGGTGGTGGCCTGCTCGATTCCGCTGGTGCTGGCGATGGTGTTCGTATTCATGGAATACAGCGGTATCACCATGCAGCGGATTTCGTTGGGTGCGCTGATCATCGCCCTCGGCTTGCTGGTGGATGACGCGATGATCACCGTCGAGGTGATGGTCACACGCCTGGAAATGGGCGAGAGCAAGGAGCAGGCGGCCACGTTCGCCTACACCTCGACGGCGTTCCCCATGCTCACCGGTACCTTGGTGACGGTAGCCGGTTTTGTGCCCATTGGCCTCAACGCCAGCTCTGCGGGTGAATACACCTACACGCTGTTCGCGGTGATCGCGGTGGCGCTGATGGTGTCGTGGGTGGTGGCGGTGTTCTTCGCCCCGGTGCTGGGCGTGCACATACTCAGCAGCTCCAAGCTGAAGGCTCATGAAGCCGAGCCCGGGCGTGTTGGCCGGGCCTTCGAGCATGGCCTGCTGTGGTGCATGCGCAACCGCTGGCTGACCATCATCGGCACCATCGTGCTGTTTGCCCTGGCGATCTTCTGCGAGCGCTTCGTGCAGAACCAGTTCTTCCCGTCATCGGACCGCCCGGAAATCCTCGTCGACCTCAACCTGCCGCAAAACGCCTCGATCGAAGAAACCCGCAAGGTGGTGGACCGCTTCGAGGCCCGCATCAAGGATGACCCGGACCTGGTGAGCTGGAGCACCTACATCGGCCAGGGTGCTATTCGTTTCTACCTGCCCCTCGACCAGCAGTTGCAGAACCCGTATTACGCACAGCTGGTGATCGTCAGCAAGGGCTTCGAAGAGCGCAAGGGCATGATGCAGCGGCTGCAGAAGATCCTCCATGAGGACTTCGTCGGCATCGGCGTCAACGTGCAATCGCTGGAAATGGGCCCGCCAGTAGGCCGGCCGATCCAGTACCGGGTCAGCGGCGCCAATATCGACGAGGTGCGCAAGCATGCCATCGACCTGGCCACCTTGCTCGACCAGAACAAGCACATCGGCGAGATGATCTACGACTGGAACGAGCCCGGTAAGGTGCTGCGGGTGGAAATCGCCCAGGACAAGGCGCGCCAGCTGGGGTTGTCGTCGGAGGACGTGGCCAAGGTGATGAACAGCATCGTCAGTGGCGTGGAGATCACCCAGGTCAACGACAACATCTACCTGGTCGACGTGGTCGCCCGTGCCGAGGACAGTGAGCGGGGCTCACCCGATACCCTGCAGAACCTGCAGATCCTGACGCCTAGCGGTACCTCGATCCCGCTGCTGTCGTTCGCGACCGTGCGCTACGAGCTGGAGCAACCGCTGGTGTGGCGCCGCGACCGCAAGCCGACCATCACCATCAAGGCCTCGGTCAACGGTGATATCCAGCCTACCGACCTGGTGGCCCAGCTCAAGCCGCAGATCGACGAGTTCGCCAGCAAGCTACCAGTGGGCTTTGAAGTGGCCACTGGCGGTACCGTGGAGGAGAGCGCCAAGGCCCAAGGGCCGATCCGCAAGGTCATCCCGTTGATGCTGTTCCTCATGGCGACCTTCCTGATGATTCAGCTGCACAGCGTGCAGAAGCTGTTCCTGGTGGTCAGCGTGGCGCCGCTGGGGCTGATCGGGGTGGTGCTGGCGCTGGTGCCGACGGGCACGCCGATGGGCTTTGTGGCGATCCTCGGCATCCTCGCGCTGGCGGGCATCATCATTCGTAACTCGGTGATTCTGGTGACCCAGATCGACGAGTTCGAGGCCCAGGGCTTCTCGCCGTGGGATGCGGTGGTGGAGGCGACCAACCACCGGCGCCGGCCGATCCTGCTGACGGCGGCGGCAGCGAGCCTGGGCATGATCCCGATTGCCCGCGAGGTGTTCTGGGGGCCGATGGCCTACGCCATGATCGGCGGGATCATCGTCGCGACCCTGCTGACGCTGCTGTTCCTGCCGGCGTTGTATGTGGCCTGGTACAAGATCCGCGAGCCTGAAAACAGCACCAGGACGCAACACTGAACCCTGTGGGAGCGGGCATGCCCGCTCCCACAGAGGCATGCGATCGCCCGCAGGATCGCCGTTTGATTCTGGTTATATAAACATTCTTAAACAGTATTTTTAAGAATAACTCCGCATCACTACTATTGCCTTCAAGCCAGGCAATAAACCCCTTCAAATCCATGCCCGGCACCCTCATTCCAAGGAGAACGAGCATGAGTGCATCGCTGCGTAGCATCGACGGTCAGGACGAAGCCACCATTCTGCGTGAAATCCAGAGCGCCTTGCGCGACCTGCGTTTCGGTGCGGTGGAAATCACCGTGCACAACGCTCAGGTCGTGCAGATCGAGCGCAAGGAGAAGTTCCGCCTGCAACAGCCTGGCAACAAGGCCGGCTGATTCGCGCCACAACATCCAAAACTAGAAAAATGCCAATCGGGAGCTTCACCATGTCCATCCGCCGTTATGCGCTCGCCGCCCTGGCCAGTGCTGTTTTTGCCGGTTCCGCCATCGCCAAGGACTACGAACTGCTGAACGTGTCCTATGACCCGACCCGCGAGCTGTACCAGCAGTACAACGCCGAATTCATCAAGCACTGGCAACAGGCCCACCCGGGCGACAAGGTGAAGATCCAGCAATCCCATGGCGGCTCGGGCAAGCAGGCCCGTGCAGTGATCGACGGCCTGCGCGCCGACGTGGTGACCCTGGCCCTGGCCGGTGACATCGACGAAGTTGCCAAGCTCGGCAAGACCCTGCCCGAGGACTGGCAAAAGCGCCTGCCGGACGCCAGCACGCCGTACACCTCGACCATCGTGTTCCTGGTGCGCAAGGGCAACCCGAAAGGCATCAAGGACTGGGGTGACCTGATCAAGAAGGACGTGTCGGTCATCACGCCCAACCCGAAAACCTCCGGTGGCGCCCGCTGGAACTTCCTCGCCGCCTGGGCCTACGGCCTGAAAACCGGTGGTAGCGAAGACAAGGCCAAGGCCTACGTGCAGGAGCTGTTCAAGCATGTGCCAGTGCTGGACACCGGCGCTCGCGGCTCGACCATCACCTTCGTCAATAACGGCCAGGGCGACGTGCTGCTGGCCTGGGAAAACGAAGCCTTCCTGGCGTTGAAGGAAGACGGTGGTGCTGACAAGTTCGACATTGTCGTGCCGTCGCTGTCGATCCTTGCCGAGCCACCGGTGGCGGTGGTCGACAAGAACGCCGAGAAGAAGGGCAATACCGAGATTGCCAGCGAATACCTCAAGCACCTGTACAGCCCGGCCGGGCAGAAGATTGCCGCCGAGAACTTCTACCGTCCACGTGACGAGAAAGTCGCTGCCGAATTTGGCAAGCAATTCCCGAAACTGGATTTGGTGACCATCGACAAGGACTTCGGTGGCTGGAAGACTGCACAACCGAAATTCTTCAATGATGGCGGTGTGTTCGACCAGATCTATCAGGCACAGTAACGCGGTCACTGTAGGAGCGGCTTTCAGCCGCGAAAGGGCTGCGCAGCAGCCCCAGGATTCAGAAGCCTGCACCGGCCCGGAATTGTTTCCGGGCTTCGTGCGTTCAACCAGGGATATTTATGTCACGTCGCATTTCCCCCGTCATACCCGGCTTCGGGCTGACGCTGGGCTACACCTTGGTGTACCTCAGCCTGATCGTGCTGATACCGCTGGCCGCCATGTTCGTGCATGCCGCGCAGCTCACCTGGGAGCAGTTCTGGAACGTCATCAGTGCGCCGCGGGTAATCGCCGCGCTACAGTTGAGTTTCGGCACCGCCCTGTTCGCCGCCATCATCAATGGTGTGATCGGTACCCTGCTGGCCTGGGTGCTGGTGCGCTATACGTTCCCCGGGCGCAAGATCATCGACGCGATGATCGACCTGCCGTTCGCCCTGCCTACTGCCGTTGCCGGTATTGCCCTGACCGCCCTGTACGCGCCTGCGGGCTGGGTCGGCCAGTTCGCCAGCGACCTCGGTTTCAAGATTGCCTACACGCCGCTGGGCATCACCCTGGCGCTGACCTTCGTCACCCTGCCGTTCGTGGTGCGTACGGTGCAACCGGTGCTGGCCGACATCCCGCGTGAAGTCGAAGAGGCCGCGGCATGCCTGGGCGCGAAGCCGTTGCAGGTGTTCCGCCACATCCTCGCACCAGCGCTGCTGCCCGCCTGGCTGACCGGTTTCGCCCTGGCCTTCGCCCGTGGCGTTGGCGAGTACGGTTCGGTGATTTTCATTGCCGGCAACATGCCGATGAAGACCGAAATTCTGCCGTTGCTGATCATGGTCAAGCTCGACCAGTATGACTACACCGGCGCCACTGCCATCGGCGTGTTGATGCTGGTGGTTTCCTTCATCCTGCTGCTGCTGATCAACCTGCTGCAGCGCCGCATCGAAACCCCTTGAAGGAGGCCGCATGTCCAGTTCAACCCTGAGTGCAAGCGCCGCTGCCAACGCCGCCCGGCGTGGCAGCGCCACCTCGCGGCGCGTTCTGATCGGCCTCGGCTGGCTGGTGTTCGCGCTGTTCCTGCTGCTGCCGCTGGTGATCGTGGTGTCGCAGGCGCTGAAGAACGGCTTCGGCACCTTCTTCGAGGCGATCTTCGAGCCGGATGCCCTGTCGGCGCTCAAGCTCACCTTGTTCGCCGTGGTCATTTCGGTGCCGCTGAACCTGGTGTTCGGTGTCAGCGCCGCCTGGTGCGTGAGCAAGTACAGCTTTCGCGGCAAGAGTATCCTGGTGACGTTGATCGACCTGCCGTTCTCGGTGTCGCCGGTGATCGCCGGCCTGGTCTACGTGCTGATGTTCGGTGCGCAAGGCCTGTTCGGCCCCTGGCTGCAGGACCACGACATCCAGATCGTGTTCGCCTTGCCGGGCATCGTCCTGGCGACCATCTTCGTCACCGTGCCGTTCGTCGCCCGCGAGCTGATCCCGCTGATGCAGGAGCAGGGTACGCAAGAGGAGGAGGCCGCACGCCTGCTCGGCGCCAACGGCTGGCAGATGTTCTGGCACGTGACCCTGCCGAACATCAAATGGGGCCTGATCTACGGCGTGGTGCTGTGCACCGCGCGGGCCATGGGCGAGTTTGGCGCGGTGTCGGTGGTGTCCGGCCATATCCGTGGCGTGACCAACACCTTGCCGCTGCACGTGGAGATCCTCTACAACGAGTACAACCACGTCGCGGCCTTCAGCGTGGCCAGCCTGTTGCTGATCCTGGCGCTCTTCATCCTGCTGCTCAAGCAGTGGAGCGAGAACCGTATTAACCGCCTGCGCCAAAGCGCCGCGGAGGAATGATTCATGTCGATCGAAGTTCGTAACGTCAGCAAGCGCTTCAACAGCTTCCAGGCCCTGAACACTATCAACCTGGACATCAACAGCGGCGAATTGGTGGCCCTGCTTGGCCCGTCCGGCTGCGGCAAGACCACCCTGCTGCGCATCATTGCCGGCCTGGAAACCCCGGACCAGGGCAACATCGTGTTCCATGGCGAGGATGTGTCCGGCCATGACGTGCGTGATCGCAATGTCGGCTTCGTGTTCCAGCACTACGCGCTGTTCCGCCACATGAGCGTGTTCGACAACGTCGCCTTCGGCCTGCGCATGAAGCCCAAGGGCGAGCGCCCGAGCGAAAGCAAGATTGCCGAGAAGGTCCATGAACTGCTGAACATGGTGCAGCTCGACTGGCTGTCCGACCGCTACCCCGAGCAGCTGTCCGGTGGCCAGCGCCAGCGTATCGCCCTGGCCCGCGCACTGGCGGTGGAGCCCAAGGTGCTGCTGCTGGACGAGCCGTTCGGTGCGCTCGACGCCAAGGTGCGCAAGGAGCTGCGCCGCTGGCTGGCGCGGCTGCACGAGGACATCAACCTGACCTCGGTGTTCGTCACCCATGACCAGGAAGAGGCCATGGAAGTGGCAGACCGCATCGTGGTGATGAACAAGGGCGTGATCGAGCAGATCGGCTCGCCGGGCGAGGTATACGAGAAGCCGGCCAACGATTTCGTCTACCACTTCCTCGGCGATTCCAACCGCCTGGCCTTGAGCGAAGGGCACCACGTACTGTTCCGCCCGCACGAGGTATCGTTGTCGCGGCATGAGACCGAGGGCCACCATGCTGCCGAAGTGCGCGACATCCGCCCGTTGGGCGCCACTACCCGAGTGACCTTGAAGGTGGAAGGGCAGAGCGAGCTGATCGAGGCCGAGGTGGTCAAGGACCACGACAGCCTGACCGGGCTGGCGCGCGGGGAGACACTGTTCTTCCGGCCGAAGGTGTGGCAGAAGGTGGCGGATATCTAAGCCGCTGTGAGTGATGAGAACCCGGGCCTGCTCCCGGGTTTTTTATTGCCTCAAGCTTGACGCGGCCCCTGTAGGAGCGGGTTTACCCGCGATCGAGGGCGCAGCCCTCGCGGCAATCTGATGCCTTGCACGAATATTTCATATGCCCGTAAAGCATCGCCTGCTCGCCGCAAACCCAGACCCCGCGAAACCCGCGGCCTAGAGCCAAACCGGTAAAACTAATATTCCAAACAGCTCTAACTTTAATTTTAAACATTACTTTCAGAGATAAGCCCCTGCCCCCGATGATTCAGCCACACACCTGAATCAAGAACCCCCAGGAGTTTGATCAATGGGTAATGTCCAGTCGGCCGTCAGGGCCTACGACCAGCCATGGCGCCCAAGCCCGGGTGACCTGGTCGAGCTTGGACGGACGCTTCGCCTGCCACTGGGCCAGCTGCGCCTGCAACGCACCCCGGTCAGCGGCCTCAAGCGCCGTGACAAGCTGGCACTGGGCCTGCTGGTGCTGGCCCTGCATGGCGCCGCCGCCTACTGGGTCAGCCAGGCGCCCACGCCCGCGCTGCCCGTGGTGCCGCCACAGATTCCGCCGATGACCATCGAGTTTGCCGCGCCCGCGCCGCCGGTGGTGCAACCGCCACCCCCTGCGCCTGCACCGCCGGTAGTCGAGCCGCCGCCACCGGTGATCGACGAACTGGCCGCCAAGCCCAAGCCTAAACCCGTGCCCAAGCCGGTCGCCAAGCAACCGCCCAAGCCACAGCCCAAGCCGGTCGAGGCGCCGCCGCCTGCTCCGGTTGCGGCCCCGGCGCCGCCTGCGCCACCCGCCCCGGCACCGGTCACGCCGCCATCGGCCAACGCCGCGTACCTGAAGAACCCGGCGCCGGAGTACCCGCAAATGGCCCTGCGCCGTGGTTGGGAAGGCACCGTGCTGCTGCGCGTCGAGGTACTGCCCAGCGGTAAGCCGGGGCAGATCCAGATCCAGCAGAGCAGCGGCCGCGATGCCCTCGACGCCGCCGCACTGGCTGCGGTCAAGCGCTGGAGCTTCGTCCCCGCCAAGCAGGGCGACGTGGCCCAGGCCGGCTGGGTCAGCGTGCCGATCGATTTCAAGCTTCGCTAACTTTTCGCAGAACACAGGAAGACATCATCATGAGCCTGCTGGCATCCCCCCTCGAATCCGTTGAAAGCGCAGTCATCTGGCTGCTGGTCGGTTTTTCCGTTGCCACCTGGGGCCTGGCCCTGGTCAAGCTCGCGCAGTTCGTGCGGCTGAAGAATCAGGACAAGCGCTTCCACCAGCAATTCTGGGCTGCATCGAGCCTCGACTCGGCAGCGGAAATCAGCCACGAGCTGCCTGGCCCGGCCGCCCGCGTGGCCCAGTCCGGTTATGCCGCAATTGCGGTCGGTGACACCCACGCCAGTGACCTGAGCCATGCCATCAACCATCAGGACCGCCTCGAGCGCGCCCTGCGTCAGCAGATCGTACGTGAACGCCGGTCGCTGGAAACCGGCCTGGCAGTGGTCGCCAGTATCGGCAGCACCTCGCCCTTCATCGGCCTGTTCGGCACCGTGTGGGGCATCATGGAAGCGCTCAAGGGCATCAGCGCGGCCGGTTCCGCCAGCCTGGAAACCGTGGCCGGGCCGATCGGCGCGGCGCTGGTCGCCACCGGTGTAGGTATCGCTGTCGCCGTGCCAGCGGTGCTGGTCTACAACTACTTCCTGCGTCGCCTCAAGCTGACCGCGGCCGACCTCGATGACTTCGCCCACGACTTCTACAGCCTGGCGCAGAAGAGTGCCTTCCGCGTGCTGGTGCACCCGGCTGTGCACAAGGCCCAGGGCGGTTTCACTCAGCCAGTGAAGGAGGCGTCCTGACATGGCCTTTTCGACCCAGGACAGCGACGAAGTCCTCAGTGAAATCAACGTCACGCCGCTGGTGGACGTCATGCTGGTGCTGCTGGTGGTGTTCATCGTCACCGCGCCGCTGCTGACCAATGCCATCCCGATCAACCTGCCCAAGACCGAGGCCGTGGCCCCGGTGGAGCAGAAGGACCCGCTGGTGGTGAGCATCGACGGTGGCGGCAAGCTGTTCATCAACAAGGACGAGATCCAGCCGGAGCTATTGGAAACCAACCTCAAGGCAGCCAAGGACAAGGACGCCGACGTGCGTGTGCAGTTGCAGGCCGACGACGGCGTGAATTATGGCGAAGTGGCGCGGGCCATGGCCGCGATCGAGCGCGCCGGGATCAGCAAACTGGCGGTCATTACGGCACGCTGACTAGCAACCCTCTTCAGGCAAGGCTTTATGGGCCATATCTCTTGGCAGGGGTTGGCCCTTTTTTTTGCCTGTCATCTGTCTGTGGTTTTTGGTTATTAATAAATAGCTTCTTATTCCTTTACGAATATAACTGCCTCCCTATACTGATCACCAAGCACGCAAACTTACTGGAGGCGTCCCCATGCGCAATGAGTCGATTCGTTACCTGATTGTGCCGGGCTGGCAAGGATCGCCAGACAACCATTGGCAGAGTCACTGGCAGCGCACGCTGCCCAACAGCGCCCGGGTCGAGCAGCAGGACTGGCTCACCCCACAGCGCCGTGACTGGGTGCAGGCGCTGGAGCAGGCGATTGCCGCCGAACGCTCGCCGGTGATTCTCATCGCGCACAGCCTGGGCTGCGTCACCGTTGCCCACTGGGCTGCACAAGCCAGCCCGGCCCTGCTGCGCCGGGTGCGCGGTGCCTTGCTGGTGGCCCCGGCAGATGTCGAGCGGCCCACCTGCGCGCCGGCCCTGCGCAACTTCGCGCCGATCCCGCTGCAGGCGCTGCCGTTCCCCAGCCAGGTGGTCAGCTCCGACAACGATCCGGCAGTGAGCGTGCCGCGTGCCTTGTACCTGGCCCAGGCCTGGGGCGCCGAGGCAGGCCTGCTGAGCAATGCCGGGCACATCAACGTGAAGTCTGGCCACGAGCGCTGGGAACAAGGCTTCGCCTACCTGTATCGCCTGCAAAGCCGGGTCGAGCAGCGCGCATTGCGCCGCGCCTGATCGGCCCCGACCGTTCACCGTTTGCCTGACGCCCGGCCACAGATGGCCTGGGGCGGGAGTTCGTCATGACTTTTCAAAACCCGTTCGGCCAGCCACTGCTGACCTTCCCTGAACTGGACAAGAGCCCCCTGAGCATCCGTGCCAAGGCGCTGGTGTTCATCGACCCGCGCTCGCAGCAGTTGCGCCAGGCCCTGGAGCAATTGGCGCCGCAACCGGTACCGGTGCTGATCCGCGGCGAGACCGGTACCGGCAAGGAACTGCTGGCACGGCAGATCCACCGCGCCAGTGACCGCCCCGGCCTGTTCGTCTCGGTCAACTGCGCGGCCATCAGCCCGACCTATGCCGACGCCGAGTTGTTCGGCTATAGCGCCGGCAGCCAGGGCGGTACGGCCAGCAGCCGCGCCGGCTGGTTCGGCTCGGCCAATGGCGGCACTTTGTACCTGGACGAGATCGCCGACTTGCCGTTGGCGATCCAGGGCAAGCTGCTGGCGGCACTGGAAAACCGTGAGGTCACCCGTGTCGGCGCGCAGCAACCACAGCCAGTGGACGTACGCCTGGTGGCTGCGACCAGCATCGACCTGGCGCGGGTGGTGAAGGCCGGGCGTTTCAACGAGCGCCTGTACCAGTACCTGCGCGAGGGCGCGCTGGAGCTGCCGCCGCTGCGCGAGCGCCCGGGCGATATCCTGCCGCTGGCCGAATATTTCGTGGGCATCTACAGCGTGCGCCTGCAGCGCCCGCTGGCGTTGATCAGCGAGGCCGCGCAGCAGGTGCTGGAAGCGCATGCCTGGCCAGGCAACACCCGCGAACTGGAGAACGTGATCCACTTCGCGCTGTTGGTGAATGACGGGGACGAACTGTTGCCGGAGGACCTCGACCTGCCAAACCCCGCGCGCTAGACGAGCTAATAAGCAAACAGGATGGTGGCAGTTTGTTTTTGGAATAAGCAGCTAATTAAAAGGTATTGTTACGGAATAAAAAATCTCGGTATCGTCCGCCTCACGCCCGCCGGTGAAACGGTTGGGCACCCGACTTCGCCATCCCCGATGGCCCAGAACCAGAACAAGGAACACCATGAAGAAGACCCTGCTGACCACTGCCCTGGCCGCCGCCCTGTCGTTCGCTGGCCTGGCATCCGCCGCCGAGAAACTGGTGGTTGCCGCGACCCCGGTGCCGCACGCCGAGATCCTCGAGCTGATCAAGCCGACCCTGGCCAAGGAAGGTGTGGACCTGCAGATCAAGGTCTTCACCGACTACGTACAGCCGAACGTGCAGGTTGACCAGAAGCGCCTGGACGCCAACTACTTCCAGACCCTGCCGTACCTGCAGAACTTCAACGAAGGCAAGGGCACCCACCTGGAAACCGTGATCGGCGTGCACGTCGAACCGTTCGGTGGCTACTCGAAGAAGGTCAAGAGCCTGAGCGAACTGAAAGAAGGCGCCAGCGTTGCCATCCCGAACGAGGGCAGCAACAGCGGCCGCGCCCTGCTGCTGCTGCAGAAGGCTGGCCTGATCACCCTGAAAGACCCGAAGAACGCCCTGGCGACCCCGAAAGACATCGCCGAGAACCCGAAGAAGCTGAAGTTCCGCGAGCTTGAGTCGGCCATGCTGCCGCGCGTGCTGGACCAGGTCGACCTGGACATGATCAACACCAACTACGCCCTGGAAGCCGGCCTGAACCCGGCCAAGGATGCGCTGGTGATCGAAGGCAGCGACTCGCCATATGTGAACTTCCTGGTAGCCCGCCCGGACAACAAGAACAGCGAGGCCATCCAGAAGCTGGCCAAGGCGCTGACCAGCCCTGAGGTGAAGGAATTCATCGCCAAGAAGTACCAGGGTGCGGTACTGCCTGCGTTCTGATTCGCGCTGGGTGATGTGAAAACGCCGACGCATTTGCGTCGGCGTTTTTGTGTGTGGCTGGCAGCCGATCAGCGCGGGTTGCCCAGCGCCCGGCGCAGTGCCAGCAGCCACAGCAATTGTTCGTTCGAGTCAGGCGAGCAGGGGCTATTCATCGTTATCGTCCTTGTGGGTGATGGCCTTGCAAGTCACGGTCTGAAGCTGTTTGAGAGGCGTCATGCAGAAAAGTTTCGATAGCCCAGCCAGTGATATCAATATGCAATAAAGGTATTTAGAGAAAGCTTTTTATACCTTTAGAGTCTACTGATCGCGCCTGGCGCATCGTTCAGACTTTCCTATGTCGTACTCTGCAAACCGGGTGTCGAGGCTAACTCCATGACCTTCGACACCGCTTTCATTCTCGGCACATTGCCAGCATTCTTCAAGGCTGTCGGCGTGACCTTGCAGGTCGGGCTGATCGCCATCGCCACCTCGCTGCTGGTGGCGCTGCTCAACGCCGCGATCCTGGTACTGCGCACGCCTTACCTGCGGCACCTGGTCAAAGGCTATGTGGAACTCGCACGCAACACCCCGCTGCTGATCCAGCTGTTCTTCATCTACTTCGCCTTGCCCAGCCTGGGTGTGAAGATCTCCGGTTTTGCCGCGGCGATCATCACCATGACCTTCATGGGCGGTGCCTACCTCACCGAGGTGCTGCGTGCCGGTGTCGAGGCCGTGCCGCGTGCGCAGCTGGAGTCGGGCCGTTCCATCGGGCTTTCGGAAGGCCAGTTGCTGCGCCATGTGATCCTGCCCCAGGCCGGCATCCTCAGCCTGCCGGCACTGTTCGCCAACTTCATCTTCCTGCTCAAGGAAACCACCGTGGTCTCGGCCGTGGCGGTGCCGGAAATCCTCTACACCACCAAGAGCTACATCGCCCTGTACTACAAGACCTACGAGATGCTCGCGGTACTGACGCTGCTTTGCGTGCTGTTGTTCCTGCCGCTGTCGCTGCTGCTGCGCTACCTGGAAAGGAGGCTGCAACATGGCCAGTTCGGCAACTGAACTGCTGCTGACGTCATTGCCACTGCTGGCCAAGGGGGCGGCGCAGACGCTGGCCATCTCGGCACTGGGGATTGTCTTGGCAACGCTTGGCGGCGTGCTGTACGGCACCCTGGCGACGCTGGGCAACCGGCTGTTGAACATCGCCTTGCAGGTGTACCTGGAGCTGTTCCGGGCGATTCCGGTGCTGGTCTGGCTGTACCTGGTGTTCTTTGGCTTGCCGATCTTCTTCGCCCTGAGCATTCCCAGCTTCTGGTGCGCAGTACTGGTGCTGGGCCTGTGGGGAGCGAGCGAGGTCGGCGAGGTGGTGCGTGGGGCGTTGCAATCGCTGCCGCGTGGGCAACGTGAGGCGGGGCTGTCGATCGGGCTTTCTACTGGCCAGCTGTACGGCCATGTGCTGCTGCCCCAGGCCCTGAAACGCATGACTCCGCCGACCATCAACATCTACACGCGGATCATCAAGACCAGCTCGCTGGCGGTGCTGATCGGCGTGGTTGAAGTGATCAAGGCCGGCCAGCAGATCATCGAGCGCACCTACGAATCGCTGCTGATCTACGCCGTGCTGTTCCTGTTCTTCTTTATCGTCTGCTACCCGCTGTCCGCCGCCTCGCGCGTGCTGGAGCGCCGCTGGGCTCACTCATGACTGCACTGATCGAATTCCAGGGTTTCAACAAGTATTTCGGCGCACACCAGGTGCTGGATAACGTCGACCTCAAGGTCCGTACCGGCGAAGTGGTGGTGATCCTCGGCCCCAGCGGCTGCGGCAAGAGCACTTTGCTGCGTTGCCTCAATGGCCTGGAACAGGCACACAGCGGGCACCTGCGCCTGGAGGGCAAGGAACTGTTGAGCGTGGATACCGACTGGCGCCAAGTGCGCCAGCGGGTGGGCATGGTGTTCCAGAGCTATCACCTGTTCGGCCACATGAGCGTGATGGACAACCTGCTGCTCGGCCCGCTCAAGGTGCAGAAGCGTGAACGCGCCGAAGCCCAGGCCCAGGCCGAAGCGCTACTGGCGCGGGTCGGCCTGCTGGACAAGCGTGACGCCTACCCACGGCAATTGTCCGGTGGCCAGCAGCAGCGCATCGCCATCGTCCGTTCGCTGTGCATGAACCCGCAGGTGATGCTGTTCGATGAAGTCACCGCAGCGCTTGACCCGGAAATGGTCAAGGAGGTGCTGCAAGTGATTCAGGGCCTGGCCCGCGACGGCATGACCCTGCTCATCGTTACCCACGAAATGGCCTTCGCTCGCGCGGTGGCCGACCGAATCGTGTTCATGGAGGCCGGCAGGATCCTTGAACAGAGCGACCCCGAGAGCTTCTTCAGCCAACCGCGGACCGCACGCGCGCAGCAGTTCCTGGACAAATTCTCCTTTGTCGAAAGCCTGCCGAAGACAACGCAAAAGGAACTGTCATGAAAACTGCCCCGCTTACCAAACTGCTGGCGCCGTTGTTCGGCCTGGCCCTGCTGGCCGGCTGCAACAAAGCCGAGGAACCGCCCAAACCGGCCGCTGCCTCGCCGGCCACCAGCTACCTGGAAACCATCAAGGCCCGCGACAAGCTGATCGTCGGCGTGTTCACCGACAAGCCGCCGTTCGGCTTCGTCGACGCGAGCGGCCGTTACGTCGGCTTCGACACCGACATCGGCCGGCGCCTGGCCAAAGACCTGCTGGGCGACGAGAACAAGGTGGAGTTTGTCGCCGTCGAGCCGGCCAGCCGTATTCCGTTCCTGCAAAGTGACAAGGTCGACCTGATTCTCGCCAACATGACCGTGACCCCGGAGCGCAAGGAGGCGGTGGACTTCACCAACCCCAACCTGCGCGTGGCCGTGCAGGCTATCGTTGCCGATGGCAGCCCGGTGCAGAAGCTCGATGACCTGGCGGACAAGACCATCATCGTCACCACCGGTACCACAGCTGATATCTGGCTGACCAAAAACCATCCGGACTGGAAGCTGCTCAAGTTCGAGAAGAACAGTGAGTCGTTGCAAGCGCTGGCCAATGGCCGTGGCGATGCCTATGCCCAGGACAACCTGATCCTGTTCAGCTGGGCCAAGCAGAACCCGGGCTACCGTGTATTGCCGCAGTTGCTGGGTGAGGAGGCGCCGATTGCGCCAGCGGTGAAGAAGGGCAATACCGAACTGCGCGACTGGGTGAATGCCGAGCTGGCCAAGCTGGGGGAGGAGAAGTTCCTGCTGAAGCTGTATGACCAGTATGTGCGCAAGGAGCTGAGCGATGACACCAAGCCGGAGAGCGTGATCGTCGAAGGCGGCAAGTGGCAGGGTTGATCCGGCCATTGGGGCTGCTTTGCAGCCCATCGCTGGCTGCCGGCGATGGGCCGCAGAGCGGCCCCAGCAATATCAGGCCTTGCGCGGCAGCCAGTTCAACAAGAACTCATTCACCACTCGCGGGTTCTCCAGGCTGGAGATATGCCCCGCAAACGGAATCTGCGCCGCCAGGCAACCAATGATCCGCGCCATTTCGTTGGACTCTTCAGGCGGCCGCGGAATGTCCTGGTCACCACAGATCACAATGGTCTTGTCACCCTTCAGTTCACCCAGCCGCGCCAGCAAGTCGGGCCGCCCGAAGATTATCCGCCCCATCGGGTCGAGGCCGTTGCGAATTACCTCGGCACTGCTCGCCTTCAACGCCGCCCGGAAGCTGTCGCGCACTGTGGGCACGGTCTGCCCGCCGGCATGGAAGAAGATCGGCACGACGATGTCCAGCAGTGGCTCTGGGAACAAGCCCGCCGCACTCGCCGCATCCAGCAAACCGAAGTACTTCAGCCGGGTCGCCTCTGGCTCGGCGCCGAGGTAGGTATCCATCAGCACCAGGCGGTCGATCCGCTCGGGGTGTTCGATGGCCAGCTGCGCGCCCCACATGCCGCCGACCGACAAGCCGACCAGGTGGCACTGGTGGATGTCCAGCGCGTCCAGCAGTTCCAGGTGCTGGCGGGCCAGGGCGCTCATGTCGGTGGTGGTAGCGGGCGGCGCATCGGAGTCGCCGTGGCCCCAGAGCTCGGGGACGATGACGCGGAAGTGTTCAGACAGCGCCTCGATCTGCGGCTGCCACATCTGGGCCGACCACAGGTAGCTGTGGCCGAGCAGCACCGGGAAGCCCTGGCCCTGGTCGACATAGCTCATGCGTGCGCCGTCGATTTCGATGAAGTGTTTTTGCATGGAATAGGTCTCGGCAAGAGATGCTTCAGGGTATTCGAAATGGCGTGCCAGAGCAGTTGCACCTGGATGTCATGGCACCAGCCTGAGGGTGCTTTGTGCTGGGATCACGCCCATCTGCGCCCGCTGGTACTTCCCTTCGACATACCCCTCGGCCTGGTCTGCGTAGTGCTTGTCGAACAATACCCCGCTCTGCCCGACCGGGTTGACGCTCAGCGCCTGCCCGGCATCGGCGAAATCGATCAGCCGCCGGGTCGAAGGCCCGTAGGTCACCGGCCACGGCGCCGGGCCGATCTTCGCCGACAGGTTGTTCGGCACCTCGTGGGTGCCGGGGGCGGCAAACGGGCCGACATTGAACAGCAGGTTCAGCGGTTTTTTCGAGCCCAGCGGATGGTTGTGGGTCAGGGTATGGGCCTTGCCCCATTGCCAGCTGGCCGGGTCCTTGCCGAGGGTGTCACGCAGGTGGGCAAGGCTCTTCTGCCAGGCCATGCGCACGATGGCGCTGCGGTCAGTGCGCTGGTTGGTGCCGCGGGTGTTCCACCAGGGCGAATCGGCATCGGCAGCCAGGCGCGGCAGCGCGGCATCGATGGTGCGGGTACTGAGCAGCACCGGGAACCAGGTGTCGCCCAGTTCGTCATGCAACGCGGCATAGGCCAGGTCGTAGAGGAACTGGTTGAATAACGTCGCGCTGGTGGAATCCAGCGGATAGTCACCGCGCCAGGCGGCAAGCTGCTCGACCAGTTCCTTTTCCTCGTCACCCTGGGCGACCTGGCGCAGAGTCGCCAACAGGGGCGCCAAGGTACGCGGGCCGTAATCGCTGGCCGTATCGAGCTGCAGGCTCTGGCTGTTCTGCGTGTCCCATTTCACTTCCGGGTTGGCCAGCTGGCGATCGAGCTGGCGACCGCGGTCGGGTAGGTTGTAGTAACCGGGTATCGGCACCACGGCCGGTGGCTGGTAGTTGGCCGAGACGATGTAGCCGCTGGCCGGGTTCTCCTGTTGCGGGTTGACGCTGAACGGGTAGAAGCCGGGTTTGTCGGCCTGGCTGCTGGCGCCGTCGAGGATGAACGCCGGGTTCACACCGTCCGGGCGAATCGGCAGTTTCGCCGCCGCCCACCAGCCGATATCGCCACGGGCATTGGCCCAGACGAAGTTCAGCCCCGGCGCCTGCACCTTGGCAGCCGCCTCGCGCATCTTGACCAGGGTGTCGGCGCGGTTGAGCTGGTAGAAGCCTTCGAGGATCGGGTTCTCGGTTTCGAGGAACGCCCACCACATGGCAATCGGCGTGGCCCCTGCCGTAGCGCCGAGGACCTCGTTGACGATGGGCCCGTGGGGTGAGCGGCGCAGGTTGATGGTGACCGGTTGCTCGCCTTTGACTGCAATCTGCTGCTCGGTCTTTTCCAGCGTTTGCCACTGGCCGTTGATCATTACCTGGTCGGCGTTGGCGGGGTTGGCCTTTTCCGCGATCAGGTCGACGTCATCGTTCTGGAACATGGTCAGGCTCCAGCCGAAATCACGGTTGTGACCCAGCATCGCAAACGGGTTCAGCGCCTGGAAGTAGCCGTACAGGTTGAAGCCGGGCGCCGAAAGTTCGGCCTCGTACCAGACGGCGGGCACGGCAAAACTGATGTGCGGATCGCCGGCCAGCAAGGGTTTGCCGCTGCGGGTGCGGCTGCCGGAAACGGCCCAGGCATTGCTGCCTTCGAACTGCGGGATGCCGGCTTCGACCAGCGCCTCGTGGCTGGCGCGGGCCACGGCTTCGAGGCTTTGCCAGTCGACCGCTGCCAGTGGCGTGCCGAGGGCACCCTGTGGCCGCCAGTCGAGGTCGAAGATCTTCAGGTATTGCGGACCGAGTTGATCACGGATGTAGGTCAGGGCCGGTTCAGTGCGAAAAGCGGCGGCGAAGCTGTAGGCCAGATAGCCGGCGATGCTGAGGGTGTCCTCGGCAGTGAACGGCCGTGGCGTGATGCCGATCAGGTCGAACTCCATCGGTTTGGGGTGGCTGGCCTGCCAGGCGTTGACGCCATCGAGGTAGGCCTGCAAGGCCCGCCAGGAGGGTGACTGGTGGTCCTGGCGCTGGGCCATGAGTGCGGCCTGTTCACGGATGCGCAAGCTGCGGAACAGCGTATCGGTGGGCAGCAGCTTGTCGCCCAGCACTTCGGCCAGTTCGCCACGGGCCAGGCGGCGCATGATCTCCATCTGGAACAATCGGTCCTGGGCATGCACGTAGCCCAGGGCGCGGTACAAGTCCGCCTCGCTCTGCGCTTGCAGATGGGGCACGCCACGGGCGTCGTAGCGCACGCTGACCGGCGCCTGCAGCCCGGCCATGGCCACTTCGCCTTCGCGCTGTGGCAGCTTGCCTTGCACGTACCAGTAACCAGTGCCAGCGGCCACGGCAATGACCACGGCCAACAGGGTCAGGCTGCGCTTCATCGAGACTCCTTGTGCATTCGAGCGGAAACTGTGGTCCGATCATCGACGGATTCGCGAACAGAGCATAGCCCCCGGAAGGAGTTTCCATGTCCCTCAGCGAAAAACAGAAAATGCTCACAGGCCAGCTCTACCACGCTGGCTGCCCCGAGCTGCAAGCCGAACAGATCGCCAACAAGCATTGGATGCACCGCTACAACAACAGCGTCGAGCTGCTCAACGACGCGCGCAACGGCCTGCTGGCCGAGCACTTCGGCCATGTCGGCGAAGGCACAGTGATCCGCCCGCCGTTCTATTGCGACTACGGCTACAACATCAGCGTCGGGCGCAACACGTTCATGAACTTCAACTGCGTGATCCTCGATGTAGTGCCGGTGCGTATCGGCGACGACTGCCAGATAGGCCCCAATGTGCAGATCTACACGGCTGACCACCCGCTCGACCCCGAGGTCCGCCGCAGCGGGCTGGAAAGCGGGCGGCCGGTGACCATTGGCAACAATGTGTGGATCGGCGGGGCGGCGATCATCCTGCCGGGGGTGACCATTGGTGACAACGCCGTAATTGGTGCCGGCAGTGTGGTGACCCGTGATGTGCCAGCGGGGGCGACGGCAATGGGCAATCCGGCGCGGGTGCGTCAGCCGGCCCAGGGGCAATAGCAGCCCACGGCCAGCGTATTGGAGGCGGTGACTTTGCGGCCGGCCAGCAACGCCTTGATGATCGGCTCGATGAAGCTGTTGCTGGCGTTGCACACCGCGCCTTCGCTGTAGGGGCCGAAGTAGGCGAGGTTGCCTTGGCGGTCCCAGATGGCCACGGCGGGGGAGGCGGGCAGGTGTTCGCTGCCGGGCAGCTGGGCGATAGGCTGCAGGTTGACGAGGTTGGCAGGGAGCTGGCCGTGGCTGCCAGCCTTCTGCACGACATGGAAGGCCACGCCCTGGCCTGCGAATTGGGTAATCAGGTCGCCCAGGTGCTGTTGGTTGCCAACGTTGCACGGGCAGGCCGGGTCCCAGAAGTGCACCACGCGGATCGGGCCGGGGCCGGCGAGTTCGGCGGGCAGTTGCAGCTGGCTACCGTCGAACAGCGTGGTCTGGTTGTCGAACGGGCGCAGGTAGCTGGACTGGAAGGTGGAGTAGGCCTGCCAGAGCACAATGGCGCAGATTACAAGCACTGACACCATCAGTGCCCGTTTGATACGGTTCGACATGAGTTATCCACAGTGCCGGCGATGAGGCCGGTGCAGGCAGCGCATCTGCCTGATGAAAAGGTGCCCAAGCTTGCCACGATGCGGCCAACAGCTGAATATCCCAGATCAATACTCGCTCCGCCTTGGATGTACCCGATGCCCGCTGCCTTTCACCCCGATCCCCTGCGTGCCAGCCTTGCGCCGTTGGCCAAACGTCAGCCGTTGTCCACGCAGGCGCAGGACTATCAGCGCTTCTATGGCCTGAACCTGCCGGCGCAGAGCTGGCTGGGCGGTTTCCAGGCCGCGGGGTTCGAGCTGGTCGGGCAGGTCTGGCTACCGGAAAAGCCGGTCGCGACGCTGTTGCTGCTGCATGGCTACTACGACCACATGGGCCTCTATCGGCATGTGATCGAGTGGGCGCTAAAGCTCGGTTACGCGGTGATCAGCTGCGACCTGCCAGGCCACGGCCTGTCAAGTGGCGAGCGCGCCAACATCAGTGATTTCGCGGTTTACCAGCAGGTGCTGGGAGCCTTGTTCGAACAGGCGCGTGGCCTTGACCTGCCACGCCCCTGGCATCTCTGCGGGCAGAGCACCGGTGGCGCCATTGCCGTGGATCACCTGCTGAATGAAGGCGAGCGTAGCCCCATCGACGGCGAGGTGATCCTGCTGGCGCCGTTGGTGCGGCCACAGTCCTGGCGCTGGTCGAAACTCAGCTATCGGGTACTGCGCCACTTCGTCGACGGCATCGAGCGGCGCTTCAGCGAGAACACCAACGACCCGACTTTCCTGCCCTTCCTCGAAGCCGACCCGCTGCAACCGCGGCGGCTGCCCACGGCCTGGGTCGGCGCGTTGATCGCCTGGGTCAAGCGTATCGAGGCGGCGCCGCATTGTGCGCGACGGCCGTTGATCGTGCAGGGGGAAGCGGATGGTACGGTGGATTGGCCCCACAACCTCGAAGTGCTCAAGGCCAAGTTCAGCGAGCCGCAGATCCTGATGTTGCCCGAAGCTCGTCATCACCTGGCCAACGAGCTGCCGGACATTCGCCGACGCTACTTCGACTTCATCGAGCAGCGCCTGGGCTGATCACTTGAGGTCGGCGCTGTTCTGGCCCACCGCCAGGCCGGCACGCACAGCAGCCACGGCGGCCTGGTAATAGGCCTTGCCGTCCGGTGACTCGGCGAAGGTGGCGAACTCTTCCAGCTCGTCGTCGGACAGGTCGCGGTAGACGTACAGCAGGGTGTTGTTCAGGTCTTCACCGATCTGCCCCATAAGACGCTGGCGCTGGCCGTCGAGCAGGCCCTGTGCCTGGCTGGCGCCGAACAGGCCGGGAATCATCGAGCTCAGGCTGTCAGCGGCCACCCCGGCGATCGCCAGGCTGACTTCGGCGCCGGCTTCGCGGGCTGGCAGGGCCTGGGCCAGGTGGCCGATGACCAGCATGCGGTTGTCGCTGGCCTGCATCTTCGGCAGGCCCTTGGCATTCTTGGCCAACTGGTCCTTGCTGGTGGCCAGCAGTTCGGCGGCGACAATCTTGCGCCCCAGCGGCGACTGGAAGAAGGCCAGGGCCGGCGCCGGGTTGGGCAACGTACTGCGCAGTTTGGCCAAGGCACGCTTGTCCATCGCCTGGGCCTGGAAGCGCTGGTTGCTGTTGTTGACCAGCGCCTGGTAAACCGCAGGCGGCAGGCTGCTGCGGTAGCGCTGCTGGGCGGCGCTCACGGCATCGGAAAAATGGGCGCGCTGGTCGGGCCAGCCGGCGGCCTTGTACAGTTGATCGAGGCTGTCTGCCCAGACAGGCATGGTGCAGATCATCAGCAGAAGCAGGGAAAACAGACGGTGCATTCAGGACTCCTGTCGGCAGGTGGCTATTGTCCTAGGCCCGGCGCCGTTTTGTCGAGCAATCCGAACGCTTCTCAGCCAAGTGGCGCTGTGCGCCGACAGGGTGAATGGATATGATGCGCGCCATGCACATCTCCCCTGAAAACCCGATGTTTGCGGCCGTCGTCGACGATCTGGCCACCCATGGCTGGTCGCAGCAGGCGCTCTTTCTGCCTGCCGACCTGGTGCGCGCGCTGGCGGCCGAATGCCGGCGGCGTGATGCCGAAGGCGAACTCAACCCGGCCGGGGTCGGGCGCGGGGATGCCCAGGAGGTGCGCGAGAGCATTCGCGGTGACCAGATCCAGTGGATCGATCCCGGTCAGGCCGAAGCCTGCGACCAGTACCTGGCGGGCATGGACCAGTTGCGTCAGGCGATCAACCAGGGCCTGTTCCTCGGCCTGGAAGATTTCGAATGCCACTTCGCCCTGTACCCACCGGGGGCATTCTATCGCCGGCACCTGGACCGCTTCCGCGACGATGACCGGCGCATGGTGTCAGCGGTGCTTTATTTGAACGAAGACTGGCAGCCGGAAGACGGCGGGCAGCTGCGCATGTTCCTGGCGGATGATGTCGAGCACGATGTGCAGCCGGTGGCAGGCTGCCTGGCGATATTCCTTTCCGGTGAGGTGCCGCACGAGGTGCTGCCGGCCAGGCGCGAGCGCCTGTCGTTGACCGGCTGGTTCCGGCGCCGTGGCAATGACCCGTTCTGATCTGCCCAAGGTATTGGTGAGCGCCTGCCTGTTGGGGCAGCCGGTGCGCTATGACGGCCGGGCCAGCGGGCATCCCGACCTGTTGCAGCAGTGGCAGGCCGAAGGGCGTGTGCTGCCATTGTGCCCCGAAGTGGCGGGTGGTTTGCCAACACCTCGGCCACCGGCGGAGATCCCTGGTGGTCAGGGCGCGCAGGTGCTTGATGGTGGTGTGCAGGTGCTGACGGTGGCCGGCGAGGATGTCACTGCCGAGTTTCTGGCCGGGGCGCAGCAGGCGTTGGCGCTGGTGCGGCAGCATGGGATTCGGGTGGCGGTGCTGAAGGCGGGTAGCCCTTCGTGTGGCAACCACCTGACCTATGATGGCACCTTCAGCGGGGTGAAGGTGCCAGGCGCGGGGGTGACCACGGCGTTGCTGCGGCGTGAGGGCGTGCAGGTTTTCAGTGAGCTGGAGCTGGAACAAGCGCGGCAGGCGCTGGCTCGCCTGCCTGCATCGCCTTGAACCACTTCTTCTCCAGTTCCGCCGTGCGGCCGTTTTTCTCAAGGCGCTCAAGCGCGTTGTTCACCGCGCTCTCGAACGCCGGGTTGTCCTTCTGGAACGGGATCACCAGCTTTTTGTCGCCAAACACCTGGCTCACGTCGAACGGGCCATCCGCCTTGGGTGACTCGCTCGACGGAATCAGCGAGATGTCGTATTTGCCACTCTCCACACCCGGCAGCACTTCTGCAGCGGTCGCTTCGACGAACTCTGCGCGCAGGTCCAGTTCCCGGGCCAAGTCCTGGCCAAACTCGATTTCAAAGCCAGTCAGGCGGTCGCTTTCCTTGTCCTTGTATGCATACGGTGCGTGGTCGGCCTGCACGGCAATGCGCAATTCGCCCCGGTCGTTGATGTCGTCTATCAACTCGGCCTGAGCCAATGGCGTGATCAGTACTGCCAGCAGTACGCCTATGGTCGAACGCATGTAATGCCCCTTTTTGTTCAGCAGATGAAGAACTTTCGCCGCGACTTTCTTCCCCGTCGCGGTCGAGCGCAGCCTATGACCTTGAAGCCTTGGCGAGGTTTAACCCTAACTGAAATATTTCTCTTTGTGGGCTATCGTGAACTTCCCAGCGGTCAATAAGTGAATCACAGGAGAAGTGAATGAACAGCCTATTTTCGCGTGCTGCCGTTGCCGGTCTGCTGATGGGCGCTTCGGTGTTCGCCAGCGCCGCCGATGCCCTGAAGAGCCAGGAGCCGCCCGCGGGTGCCAAGGTTTCCATCCTTTCCCCCAAAGATGGCGAGCAGGTCGCCGGGACGTTCACCGTCAAGTTCGGCATCGAGGGCATGGAGCTCAAGCCTGCCGGAGACCAGACCCCGCATACCGGCCACCACCACCTGCTGGTGGATGTGGACAAGGAACCTGTGGCCGACATGCCGCTGCCGGCCAGCCTGATGCCGGCAGCCGGTACCGCGTTGCCGGCCGGCCCGCAAGTGCTGCACTTCGGCAAGGCGCAGACCGAAACGACCATCACCCTGACGCCGGGCAAGCACACCCTGCAACTGGTGCTGGGTGACCAGTATCACGTACCGTTCAAGCCGAGTGTCGAATCGAAGAAGATCACGGTTGAAGTGAAATAAAAAAAGGGAGGCCACCAGGGCCTCCCTTTTTCATACCGCCAGTGGCCTTAGAACAGCACGCGCGAACGGATGGTGCCTTTGACCTGTTGCAGCTTCTCTTGCGCCAGGTCGGAGTACTCAGCGTCAACGTCGATGACCACGTAACCGACTTTCTCGTTGGTCTGCAGGAACTGACCGGAGATGTTGATGCCGTTCTCGGCGAAGACTTTGTTGATCTCGCTGAGCACGCCCGGGATGTTTTCGTGGATGTGCAGCAGGCGGTGCTTGCCTGGGTGCGCTGGCAGGGCAACTTCGGGGAAGTTGACCGAGGACACCGAAGTACCGTTGTCGCTGTACTTGACCAGCTTCTCGGCCACTTCCAGGCCGATGTTGGCCTGGGCTTCGGCGGTGGAGCCACCGATGTGCGGGGTCAGGATCACGTTGTCCAGGCCACGCAGCGGGCTTTCGAATTCTTCGTCGTTGGAGCGCGGCTCCACCGGGAACACGTCGATGGCGGCGCCGATCAGGTGCTTGTCCTTGATCGCGGCGGCCAGGTGGTCCAGTTCGACCACGGTGCCACGGGCGGCGTTGATCAGGATCGAGCCCTTCTTCATTGCACGGATTTCCTTCTCGCCGATCATCCACTGGGTGGACGGCAGCTCAGGTACGTGCAGCGAAACGATGTCGGCCAGGCCCAGCAGTTCGTTGAGGCTGGTGACCTGTACGGCGTTGCCCAGCGGCAGCTTGGTCAGCGGGTCGTAGAAGTACACCTGCATGCCCAGGTTTTCTGCCAGGACCGACAGTTGGGTACCGATCGAGCCGTAGCCGACGATGCCCAGCTTCTTGCCGCGGATCTCGAACGAGTTGGCCGCGCTCTTGATCCAGCCGCCACGGTGGCAGGAAGCGTTCTTCTCAGGGATGCCGCGCAGCAGCAGGATGGCCTCGGCCAGCACCAGCTCGGCCACCGAACGGGTGTTGGAGTACGGTGCGTTGAAGACGGCGATACCACGCTCGCGGGCCGCAGCCAGGTCGACCTGGTTGGTGCCGATGCAGAAGCAGCCGACGGCGACCAGTTTCTTGGCGCAGTCGAAGATTTCTTCGGTCAGTTGGGTGCGCGAGCGGATGCCGATGAAGTGGGCATCGGCGATCTTTTCCTTCAGCTCGGCATCCGGCAGGGAACCCGTGAGGTATTCGATGTTGGTGTATCCGGCAGCCTTGAGGGTATCGACTGCGTTCTGGTGCACACCTTCAAGAAGAAGGAACCGGATCTTGCTCTTGTCGAGAGAAGTCTTGCTCATCTGCGTAAACCTGTATCCCGGAGAAAAAATGGCGAGGACTGATGCCAGGCGCTACGGCAGCCTTAGCATGAACAGCGGGAGGGCTATGCTAGCATACGCGACACAATCTGAGCTTATCCCGACAGGTGAAGAGTGCTCAGGGTGACTATGAATAAGTCGAGAGTTCCAGCGATGACCCACCCCGCTGTAATTGATGAACTGATGACCCTTGTCGACCCTGGCAAGGTCCTGACCGACCCCGCTTCCCTGGAAGCCTACGGCAAGGACTGGACCAAGCATTACCCGCCAGCGCCCACGGCCATCGTGTTCCCCAAGACAGTAGAGCAAGTACAGGCCATCGTCCGCTGGGCTAACCAGCACCAGGTTGCGCTGGTGCCGTCTGGCGGGCGAACCGGGCTTTCCGCTGGCGCCGTGGCGGCCAATGGCGAAGTCGTCGTCGCCTTCGACTACATGAACCAGATTGTTGAATTCAATGCCTTCGACCGCACGGTGGTGTGCCAGCCGGGGGTGATCACCCGCCAGTTGCAGGCCTTCGCCGAAGAACAGGGCCTTTATTACCCGGTGGACTTCGCCTCCAGCGGCTCCAGCCAGATTGGCGGCAACATCGGCACCAATGCCGGCGGCATCAAGGTCATCCGTTACGGCATGACCCGCAACTGGGTGGCCGGGCTGAAAGTGGTCACCGGCAACGGCGAACTGCTGGAACTGAACAAGGGCCTGATCAAGAACGCCACCGGCTACGACTTGCGCCAGCTGTTCATCGGCGCCGAAGGCACTCTGGGCTTCGTGGTCGAAGCGACCATGCGCCTGGACCGCGCCCCGCGCAACCTCACCGCCATGGTGCTGGGCACGCCGGATTTCGACTCGATCATGCCGGTGCTGCATGCCTTTCAGGGCAAGCTCGACCTGACCGCCTTCGAGTTCTTCTCCGACAAGGGCCTGGCCAAGATCATGGGCCGTGGCGATGTACCGGCCCCGTTCGCCACCGACTGCCCGTTCTATGCCTTGCTGGAGTTCGAAGCCAGCACCGAGGAGGTGGCCAACGAAGCGCTGGCCACCTTCGAGCACTGCGTCGAGCAGGGCTGGGTGCTGGATGGGGTGATGAGCCAGAGCGAAACCCAGCTGAAAAACCTGTGGAAGCTGCGCGAATACCTGTCCGAGACCATCTCCCACTGGACGCCCTACAAGAACGACATTTCCGTCACCGTTTCCAAGGTGCCCGCGTTCCTGCGCGATATCGATGCCATCGTCAGCGAGCATTACCCGGACTATGAAGTGGTCTGGTACGGCCACATCGGCGACGGCAACTTGCACCTGAACATCCTCAAGCCCGAGCACATGAGCAAGGACGACTTCTTCGCCTCGTGCACCAAGGTCAACAAGTGGGTGTTCGAGATCGTCGAACGCTACAACGGCTCGATCTCGGCCGAGCACGGCGTGGGCATGACCAAACGCGACTACCTGGGCTACAGCCGTTCGCCGGAGGAAATTGCCTGCATGAAGGCAATAAAGGCCGTCTTCGACCCGAATGGCATCATGAATCCGGGTAAGATCTTCGCTCCTGAACAAAAGCAGTAATCAAAGGAGTCGGCCATGAGTTACCAGCACCAGTATGTAGACGGCACGCGCATTCATTTCCCGCTGGGCAAGGTAGTGTGCATCGGCCGCAACTACGCCGAACACGCCAAGGAACTGGACAACCCCATTCCTTCCGAGCCGCTGCTGTTCATCAAGCCGGGCAGCTGCGTGGTGCCACTGGAAGGCGGGTTCAAGATCCCGACCGACCGTGGCTCGGTGCACTACGAGGCCGAAATCGCCGTGCTGCTGGGCAAGCCGCTGTCGTCCAATGCGTCCGAGGAAGAAGTGCTGGACGCCATCTCCGGTTACGCCCCGGCGCTGGACCTGACCCTGCGCGACGTGCAGGCCAAACTCAAGGAAAAGGGCCTGCCGTGGGAACTGTGCAAGAGCTTTGACGGTGCTTGCGTGCTGCCACCGTTTGTTTCCGCAGCGTCTTTTGAAGATGTGACCGATATTCCGGTGCGCCTGACCATCAATGGTGAAGTGCGCCAGGATGGCAACAGCGCGATGATGCTCAACCCGATCGTGCCGATCATCCAGTACATGGCGGCACATTTCTCGCTGCAGGCGGGGGATGTGATCCTGACCGGTACTCCGGCCGGTGTCGGGCCGTTCACTGTTGGGGACGAGCTGGTGCTGGAGCTGCCGGGCGTTTGCCGCTTCGAGAGCCGGGTGCTCTGACCTGAAACCGCGTCGCTTTCTTCGCGGGTAAACCCGCGAAGAGGGCCGGTCCTGTTTACCGATTTTTCACACCCCATACGGATAATGCGCGGATCTTCGCCCATTCCCCCAGGACTTTTGCATGCCAGCATCCACCAGTGCACCCGCATCCCCCAAGCGCCGCTTCTACCTGCGCTGGCCTTTCGGCCTGGCCGTTGCGGCACTGATCGGTTACGGCGTGGCCGTTGCCATGCACTGGGATGACCGCGGCATGCTGTGGGTCAAGGAAGGCTTCGAAACCAGCGCCGAACGTAGCGAAAGCGTGTGGCTGCCGGACTATCAGGTCGACATCGACGCCAAGGTGCTGCCGGGCATGGAAGATGACGAAGCTTCGGACGTCGCCTACAGCCCGCACACGCGCACGCTGTTCGCGGTGATGGGCAAGAACCCTTTCCTGGTCGAGCTCAGCCTCGACGGCGATGTGCTGCGCAAGATCCCGCTGGTAGGCTGGAGCAACCCGGAAGGCGTCGCCGTGATGGAAGACGGCCATGTGGCGATCACCGATGAGCGTCTGCATGATCTGACCGTGGTCAAGGTGGATGCGCAGACCGCTTCGCTGAACCACGCGGACTTCCAGAGTTACGACCTGGGCGAGTCGGTGAAGCGCAACAAGGGCTTCGAAGGCGTGGCCTGGGACCCGATGCGCCAGCGCCTGGTGATCGGCGAGGAGCGGCCGCCGAAGCTGTACAGCTGGAGCACCGACGGGCGCAGCCCGCTCAAAGGTGACAAACAGGTCTTGGCCAACGACGAGCTCGACCTGCGCAACCTGTCGGCCCTGGGGGTCGACCCGCGCACCGGGCATCTGCTGGTGTTGTCGGCTGATTCCAACATGCTGCTGGAGCTTGACGAGCAAGGCCAGCAGGTCAGCTTCATGACCTTGCTGGGTGGCTTCAACGGACTCGAAAGCACCATTCCACGCGCCGAGGGCGTGGCCATGGATGATCAGGGCAACCTGTACATGGTCAGCGAGCCGAACCTGTTCTATCGATTCAAGAAAAGTCAGTAGTAATATCAGACTGATCGCACATTAAGTTTCACTTCAGTCGACGATGGTTAGATTCGCCTCCTTCCTGTCGAGTCCGTCGTTATGCGCCGCTTTGTTCGTTTGCCTGTGCTTCTTGCTTTTGCCGGGTTGCTGCTTCTGGGCCTGGCTGGGCAGGAGTTTCGCCTGTTCGAGCGGGGCTGGTTCAACCTCAAGACCTGGTGGCAGCCAGCAGAGCGGGGCATTGGCCTGGAGCGTTACCGCGTGGTCGTCGAGGCGCAGCCGGTCGACGGGCTGGACGATGATCTTTCCGCGCTGACCTACGATCCCGATCGCAAAACCCTGTTCACCGTCACCAATGCCCGGTCGGAGCTGATCGAGCTGTCGCTGGACGGGCGTATCCTGCGTCGCGTGGCGCTGACTGGTTTTGGCGACCCGGAGGCCGTGGAGTACGTCGGGCCCAACACCTACGTGATCACCGATGAGCGCCAGCAGCGGTTGATCCGTGTACGGCTCGACGATGACACGTTGTTCATCGACGCTGCGGATGCCGAGCAGTTGAGCCTGGGGATCGGTCTCAATGGCAACAAGGGGTTCGAGGGCCTGGCCTACGACTCGGCAGGCCAGCGCCTGTTCGTGGCCAAGGAGCGCGACCCGATGCTGATCTACGAAGTGCGAGGCTTCCCGCGTCAGAATCCGCAACAGCCCTACGCTGTGCATGTGGTTCAGGACCGCGAGCGCGATGCGCGGTTGTTCGTACGCGACCTTTCGAGTTTGCAGTTCGACGAGCGCAGTGGGCACTTGCTGGCGCTGTCGGATGAGTCGCGGCTGGTGCTGGAGCTGGATGAAGAGGGGAAGCCGCTGAGTACCTTGTCGTTACGCAAGGGCTATCAGGGGTTGAAGGCGACGGTGCCGCAGGCGGAGGGGATTGCGATGGATGATGCCGGGACCCTCTATCTGGTCAGTGAGCCGAACCTCTTCTATGTGTTCGAACCTGCCCCCACGCAGCCGTAGGGGCGGGTTCGCCCGCGAGCGGGTTACTCGGCCTTCAGGGTCTTAACGCCTTCAGCGGTACCCAGCAGCAGCAAGTCCGCCGGGCGCGCCGCGAACAGGCCGTTGGTCACCACGCCGACGATGGCGTTGATCTGTGCTTCCAGCTCCACCGGGTTGGTGATCTGCAGGTTATACACATCGAGGATCACGTTGCCGTTGTCGGTCACCACGCCTTCACGGTACACCGGGTCGCCGCCCAGCTTGACCAGCTGACGCGCCACGTGGCTGCGGGCCATCGGGATGACCTCGACTGGCAGCGGGAAGGCGCCCAGCACGGGTACCAGCTTGCTGCCGTCGGCGATGCAGATGAAGGTCTTGGCCACGGCCGCGACGATCTTCTCGCGGGTCAGGGCTGCGCCGCCGCCCTTGATCAGGTTCAGGTGCGCGTCGCTTTCGTCGGCGCCGTCAACATAGAACTCCAGCTCGCTGACGCTGTTCAGCTCGTAGACCGGGATGCCATGGCCCTTCAGACGCTGGGCAGTGGCCTCGGAGCTGGCGACCGCGCCATCGAAGGCGGTCTTGTGCTGGGCCAGGGCGTCAATGAAGAAGTTGGCGGTCGAACCGGTGCCGACGCCGACAACGCTCTTTTCATCCAGCTTTGGCAGAATGAAGTCGACAGCGGCCTGGGCGACGGCCTGTTTGAGTTGGTCCTGGGTCATGCGGGCTCCGGAAAGGGGCAGGGCGGTAATGAAAGGGGCTAGTATAACGGCTCGGGCGGCTTTGCTGTGGTCGCCCGACGTAGCGCTGGGGTAGACTCGCAGCCCTTGTCCCGCGGCCAGTGATGCTTTCCCGATGCTCGAACAGTACGTCAAGAAGATCCTCACCTCGCGCGTCTACGACGTCGCTGTCGAAACCCCGTTGCAGAGCGCCGGGCAGCTGAGCAAGCGCCTGGGCAACCAGATTCTGCTCAAGCGCGAAGACCTGCAGCCGGTGTTCTCGTTCAAGATCCGTGGGGCGTACAACAAGCTGGCGCAGCTGACCCAGGAAGAACTGGCTCGCGGCGTGGTGACCGCCTCGGCTGGCAACCATGCCCAGGGCGTGGCCCTGGCGGCCCGCGAGCTGGGTATCAAGGCCACCATCGTGATGCCCAAGACCACCCCGGAGATCAAGGTCGAAGGTGTGCGCTCGCGCGGTGGCAAGGTGGTGCTGCATGGCGACTCGTTCCCTGAAGCGCTGGCCTATTCGCTGAAACTGGTCGACGAGAAGGGTTTCGTCTATATCCACCCCTATGACGACCCGCACACCATTGCTGGCCAGGGCACCGTGGCAATGGAAATCCTCCGTCAGCACCCGGGGCAACTGGACGCGATCTTCGTCCCGGTTGGCGGCGGAGGCCTGATTGCCGGTATCGCGGCCTATGTGAAATACCTGCGCCCGGAAATCAAGGTAATCGGCGTCGAGCCAGATGACTCCAACTGCCTGCAGGCCGCAATGGCGGCTGGCGAGCGCGTGGTATTGCCGCAGGTCGGGCTGTTCGCCGACGGCGTGGCGGTGGCGCAGATCGGCCAGCACACCTTCGACATCTGTCGCCACCATGTGGATGAAGTGGTGACGGTCAGCACCGATGAGATCTGTGCGGCAATCAAGGATATCTACGATGATACCCGCTCGATCACCGAACCTGCTGGCGCGTTGGGCGTGGCGGGCATCAAGAAGTATGTCGAGCTCAAGGGCGTGACCGGGCAGACCCTGGTTGCCATCGACTCGGGCGCCAACGTCAACTTCGACCGCCTGCGCCATGTGGCCGAGCGTGCCGAACTGGGCGAAAAGCGCGAAGCCATCATCGCCGTGACCATCCCCGAGCGCCCAGGCAGCTTCAAAGCCTTCTGCGAGGCCATCGGCAAGCGCCAGATCACCGAATTCAACTACCGCAAGCACACCTCCGATGAGGCGCACATCTTCGTCGGCGTGCAGACCCACCCGGAAAACGACCCACGCGCAGCGCTGGTGCAGCACCTGATCGAACAGGGCTTCCCGGTGACCGACCTGACCGACAACGAACTGGCCAAGCTGCACATCCGCCACATGGTCGGTGGTCATTCGGCCGGTGCCAGCGACGAGATCGTCCTGCGCTTCGAGTTCCCCGAGCGGCCGGGGGCGTTGTTCAACTTCCTCACCAAGCTGGGCGGGCGCTGGAATATCTCGATGTTCCACTACCGCAACCACGGCGCGGCTGACGGGCGCGTGGTGGCCGGCTTGCAGGTACCGGAGGACGAGCGCCACCTGGTGCCGGCGGCGCTGGCCAAGATCGGTTACCCGTACTGGGACGAGACAGACAACCCGGCGTACAAGCTGTTCCTGGGTTGAGCGGCTAAGCTTGGCTTATCGTTCAAGGATGTGACGCCATGGAACACCTGACTACCCTCAAAGCCCTGCACATCATCGCCACCGCGCTGTTGCTGCTGGGCGCCCTGGGCCTTACGGCCTGGACCGTGCGGGCTCGCCGCCAGGGCGATGGCGATGCTTATGGCAAGCTGCTGCGTCGGCCGCTGGTCTTTGTCTGGCTGGTGATGGGGGTGTGCCTGGTGAGTATGCCGGTCACCGGCTGGTGGCTGGTGCATCTGGTGGGTTGGCCGCTGGGGCAGACCTGGGTGCTGGCTTCCAGCGTCATCTATACGTTGGGCGGGTTTGCCGCCTGGTGGCTGCTGGTGCGGCTGAACCGGCTGCGCAAGGCTGAAGCGGTGGGCTTGCGGTTTACCCTGGCCCTGGCGGTGTTCAGTGGGGTGTGCTTCCTGTCCATCGCCGGGCTGATGGGCGCCAAGCCCATCTGACAGCCGATGGGCTGCAAAGCAGCCCCGGCACGCTCAACCCCTCAGCGAAACCACCGGCCACCCGCGCTTCTCGGCCTCGGCCCGCAAGTTGGGATCGGGGTCTACCGCCACCGCATGGGTCACGCGCTCCAGCAACGGCAGGTCATTCATCGAGTCGCTGTAGAAATAGCTGTCTTCCAGGTCGAACCCGTTCTCCAGCATCCAGCGCTCCAGCCGCGTCACCTTGCCTTCACGGAAACACGCTATATCGGTACTACGCCCGGTATAGCGGCCTTCGTGCGTCTCGCATTCGGTTGCCAGCAGCACGCGTACACCCAGGCGGCGGGCAATCGGTGCGGTGACGAAGCGGTTGGTGGCCGTGATGATTATCAGCTGGTCGCCGGCTTCGCGGTGTTGCTGCAGCAAGGCCAGGGACTTGGGCAGGATGATCGGCTCGATGCAGTCGCGCATGAAGTCGCGGTGCCATTGGTCGAGTTGGGCCGGCTCGGTGGCGGCCAGGATCTCCATGGAAAAGGCCAGGTAGGCCTGCAGGTCCAGGGTGCCGTTCAGGTAGTCCTGGTAGAAAGCGTCGTTGCGTTTCTTGTACGCGACCGGGTCGAGAATGCCCCGCTCGCACAGGTAGTCACCCCAGGCGTGGTCGCTGTCGCCACCGAGGAGAGTATTGTCCAGGTCGAATAAAGCCAGGCGCATCGCGGTCACTCGTATCAGCCACAGGGTAGGCCCGCAGAATACGGAGTTTTCACCGTACTGCACATAAGCTTGGCGGGCGCGTTGCTGCGCTCGCAGGCTTTGTGGAACAATGCGGTGACATGCGTTTGCGAGGTTGCTGCCGTGATCGACCCGGATGGTTTTCGCCCCAATGTCGGGATCATTCTGACGAATGATGCCGGGCAGGTGCTATGGGCTCGGCGGATCAACCAGGATGCCTGGCAATTCCCCCAGGGTGGTATCAACCCTGATGAGACGCCAGAAGATGCCCTGTACCGCGAGCTGAACGAAGAAGTTGGCCTTGAACGCGATGATGTGGAAATTCTTGCCTGCACCCGCGGCTGGTTGCGTTATCGTTTACCCCAGCGGCTGGTCCGCACCCACAGCCAACCGCTGTGCATCGGCCAGAAGCAAAAGTGGTTTCTGCTGCGCCTGGTGAGCAATGAACAACGGGTGCGGATGGACCTGACCGGCAAGCCGGAATTCGACGGCTGGCGTTGGGTCAGCTATTGGTATCCGCTGGGCCAGGTGGTGACATTCAAGCGTGAAGTCTACCGCCGTGCCCTGAAAGAGCTTGCACCGCGTCTGCTGACGCGCGACTGACGACGGAGTTCGACCCCGAGCCATGCTCAATACGCTGCGCAAGATCGTCCAGGAAGTGAACTCCGCCAAAGATCTCAAGACGGCGTTGGGGATCATTGTCTTGCGCGTCAAGGAGGCCATGGGCAGCCAGGTTTGCTCGGTATACCTGCTCGACCCGGAAACCAACCGCTTCGTGCTGATGGCCACCGAGGGCCTGAACAAGCGTTCCATCGGCAAGGTCAGCATGGCCCCCAACGAGGGCCTGGTCGGCCTGGTCGGTACCCGGGAAGAGCCGCTGAACCTGGAAAACGCCGCTGATCACCCGCGTTATCGCTACTTTGCCGAAACCGGCGAAGAAAAATTCGCCTCATTCCTGGGCGCGCCGATCATCCACCACCGCCGTGTGGTCGGTGTACTGGTCATCCAGCAGAAGGAGCGCCGCCAGTTCGACGAAGGCGAAGAAGCCTTCCTTGTCACCATGAGCGCCCAGCTCGCCGGGGTTATCGCCCACGCCGAAGCCACGGGTTCGATCCGGGGCCTGGGCCGCCAGGGCAAAGGCATCCAGGAAGCGCGCTTCGTCGGCGTGCCGGGTTCGCCGGGTGCCGCTGTCGGGCGTGCCGTGGTCATGCTGCCACCGGCCGACCTGGAAGTGGTGCCGGACAAGACCGTCGATGACATCGACGCCGAGCTGAAACTGTTCCAGAACGCCCTCGAAGGCGTGCGCGAAGACATGCGCAAGCTGTCAGCCAAGCTGGCGACCCAGCTGCGCCCGGAAGAGCGCGCGTTGTTCGATGTGTACCTGATGATGCTCGAGGACGCCGCCCTCGGTGGCGAAGTGATCGAAGTCATCAAGACCGGCCAGTGGGCCCAGGGCGCCTTGCGCCAGGTGGTTGGCGAGCACGTCAACCGCTTCGAGTTGATGGACGACGACTACCTGCGCGAGCGCGCTTCCGATGTGAAGGACCTTGGCCGGCGTCTGCTGGCCTACCTGCAGGAAGCTCGCGCGCAGTCGCTGGTGTATGCCGACAACACCATCCTGGTTAGCGAAGAGCTGACCCCGGCAATGCTCGGCGAAGTGCCGGAAGGCAAGCTGGTGGGCCTGGTCTCGGTACTGGGGTCGGGCAACTCCCATGTCGCCATCCTCGCCCGCGCCATGGGCATCCCGACGGTGATGGGCCTGGTCGACCTGCCGTATTCCAAGGTCGATGGCATCGAGATGATCGTCGACGGCTACAAGGGCGAGGTGTTCACCAACCCCAGCGAGGTGCTGCGCAAGCAGTACAGCGAAGTGGTCGAGGAAGAACGCCAACTGGCCCAGGGCCTCGACGCCTTGCGCGAGCTGCCATGCGTCACCCCCGACGGCCACCGCATGCCGTTGTGGGTCAACACCGGCCTGCTCGCCGATGTGGCCCGTGCCCAGCAGCGTGGCGCCGAAGGTGTGGGCCTGTACCGCACCGAAGTGCCGTTCATGATTCAGCAGCGCTTCCCGAGCGAGAAAGAGCAGCTGGCCATTTACCGTGAGCAGTTGGCGTCGTTCCACCCACTGCCGGTGACCATGCGCACCCTCGACATCGGGGGTGACAAGGCGCTGTCGTACTTCCCGATCAAGGAAGAAAACCCGTTCCTTGGCTGGCGCGGCATCCGCGTCACCCTCGACCACCCGGAAATCTTCCTGGTGCAGACCCGCGCCATGCTCAAGGCCAGCGAAGGCCTGAACAACCTGCGCATCCTGCTGCCGATGATTTCCGGCATTCACGAACTGGAAGAGGCGTTGCACCTGATCCACCGTGCCTGGGGCGAGGTGCGCGACGAAGGCACCGACGTACCGATGCCGCCGGTGGGTGTGATGGTTGAAATCCCTGCGGCGGTGTACCAGACCAAGGAGCTGGCGCGGCAGGTGGACTTCCTCTCGGTCGGTTCCAACGACCTGACGCAGTACCTGTTGGCGGTGGACCGTAACAATCCGCGGGTCGCCGATCTTTACGACTACCTGCACCCGGCGGTGCTGCAGGCGCTCAATACCGTGGTGCGTGACGCCCATGGCGAAGGCAAACCGGTGAGCATCTGCGGCGAGATGGCAGGCGACCCGGCAGCGGCGATCCTGTTGATGGCCATGGGCTTCGACAGCCTGTCGATGAACGCCACCAACCTGCCGAAGGTGAAGTGGATGCTGCGCCAGGTGAACATGAGCAAGGCCAAGGAGCTGCTGGTCGAAGCCTTGAGCCATGACAACCCGCAAGTTATCCACAGCTCGCTGCAACTGGCCCTGAAGAACCTCGGGCTGGCGCGGATGATCGGGCCTGGGGCTAACAAGACCCTTTGAGATTTTTGGGGCTGCGGCGCAGCCCCATGGCCTTCAAAGCAAAAGCTCGACTTCGCCCAAGTGCCCACCGAAGGGACCGAAACTGCGCTCAACCAGCCGCCTTCTCCCCTGATCATCGACAATCAGCACGGTACTCGCCCGAGTGCCATAGTTCTGGCTGGCAATAAACACACTCGACAGCAACTTCTCGGTCGCCACCCCCACGCCGGTCTCCGGTAACTCACCGTCGGCTGCCGGCTCGTTATCCGCCAGCAACGCCAGCAATCGTTGCGGATCTGCCGTCTCAAGCAGCGCTTCCAGCCCAGTGCGCGCCTTCACCAGCTTTGGCCATGGCGTATCGAGCCCGGCATTGGAAAGCCCGTACACCCCGGCCTCCAGCACGCGCGGCGCCGCGTCCCGGGCATGCAGGTAGCCCAATTGACGGCCATCACCCACCAGCAGATTGAACCCTGAGTACTGCTCGCTGCGGCTGGCCACTTGGTCGAGGTAGGCCTCCACCCCCAGTTCACCCTGCAGATAAGCCGCCACCAGTTCACCCCGCGAGCGCGGCCCCAGTACCTGCCTTGGGTCACGAATATTGGTCAGTGCCGCAAAGCGCCCCTGCGGGCCGACGCCAAGCCAGGTGCCGCCCGCTTCAAGGTCGCGCCCGGCATGTACCCCGGGCGCATCGTCCCAGGCTGCCAGGGCCTGGGTCGGGCGGGCGTAGAACTCGTCACGGTTGGCCGCGACGATCAGCGGCAGGGCATGCCCTGGCCGCCAGGCGAATACGATCAGGCACATAGGTTGGGCCTCTGTGTTTTTGCCCACTGTACCTACTGCACGGGTGTCGATCCATCCTGTCACAGAGTTCACTAGAGCCACGAGCCCGGCTTCCGTTACCATGCCGGATTGTTTGTTCGGGGAAGACGAATGGAATTCGTGCTCTATCTGCTGTTGGGCGCCTGTGCCGGTGTACTGGCCGGGCTGTTCGGCGTGGGCGGCGGCATCATCATCGTGCCGGTGCTGGTGTTCAGCTTCACCCTGCAAGGCTTCGACGCGTCGGTGCTGACTCACCTGGCGGTCGGTACCTCGCTGGCGACCATCGTCTTCACCTCGATCAACGCCGTGCTCGAGCACCACCGCAAGGGCGCGGTGCAATGGCCGGTCTTCGCCTGGATGACCCTGGGTATCCTCATCGGTGCCGGTATCGGCGCCAAGACTGCTTCGCTGATCCAGGGCCCGCAGTTGCAGAAGATCATCGGCGTGTTCGCCCTGATCATCGCCGCGCAGATGGCCCTGGACCTCAAGCCCAAGGCCAGCCATGGCATCCCCGGCAAGCCGGCATTGATCGGCGCCGGCGGGGTGATCGGCTGGGCTTCGGCGATCTTCGGCATCGGCGGCGGCTCGCTGACCGTGCCGTTCCTGACCTGGCGCGGCCTGCCGATGCAAAAGGCCGTGGCGACCTCGTCGGCCTGCGGCCTGCCGATCGCCCTGGCCAGTGCCCTGAGCTTCATGTTGCTGGGCTGGCACGAGCAACACTTGCCGCCCCACAGCCTGGGTTTCGTCTACTTGCCGGCGCTGGTCGGCATTGCCGTGACCAGCATGTTTTTCGCGCGCTTCGGCGCGCGCCTGGCGCACAAGCTGTCGCCACGCCTGTTGAAACGCCTGTTCGCAGCCTTGCTGTTCTGCGTCGGCCTCAGCTTTCTGATTTGAATCGAGAGGAAGTTCCATGCTGCCTTACCCGCAGATAGACCCCGTGGCCGTAGCCCTCGGGCCACTGAAAATCCATTGGTACGGCCTGATGTACCTGGTTGGCATCGGTGGCGCCTGGCTGTTGGCTTCGCGCCGTCTCAACCGCTTCGACCCTACCTGGTCGCGGGAAAAGCTCTCCGACCTGGTGTTCTGGCTGTCGATGGGGGTGATCGTCGGCGGGCGCCTGGGCTACGTGCTGTTCTACGACCTGCACGCCTACCTGGCCAACCCGACGCTGATCTTCGAGGTGTGGAAAGGCGGCATGTCGTTCCACGGTGGCTTCATCGGCGTGATGCTGGCCGCGCTGTGGTTCGGCAAGCGCAACAACAAGTCGTTCTTCGAGCTGATGGACTTCGTCGCGCCGCTGGTGCCGATTGGCCTGGGCGCAGGGCGTATCGGCAACTTCATCAACGCCGAACTGTGGGGCAAACCCACCGACGTGCCATGGGCGATGATCTTCCCGCCGTTCAGCGACCCGGCCCAGCTGCCGCGCCACCCGTCGCAGCTGTACCAGTTTGCCCTGGAAGGCGTGGCACTGTTCGTCATCCTCTGGCTGTTCTCACGCAAGCCGCGGCCAACCATGGCGGTTTCCGGCATGTTTGCGCTGTTCTACGGGATCTTCCGCTTCATTGTGGAATTCGTCCGTGTGCCGGACGCGCAGCTCGGTTACATCGCCTGGGGCTGGCTGACCATGGGTCAGATTCTCTGCGTGCCGATGATCCTGGCTGGCCTTGGCCTGATCTGGTGGGCTTATAATCGCAAACCCACGGCGAAACCCGCCTGATTATTCCCACGGCAGGGGTGATCCCCCTGCCGTTTTTGTTACAGGTAAGCCATGAAACAGTATCTGGACCTGGTCCGCGACGTCATCGAGAACGGCACGCTGCAGGGCAACCGCACCGGCATCCGCACCATCAGCCTGCCGGGCGCCATGCTGCGTTTCGACCTGCAGAAGGGCTTCCCGGCCATCACCACGCGCAAGCTGGCGTTCAAGTCGGCGATCGGCGAGATGGTCGGCTTTTTGCGTGGCGTGAAGAACGCCGGTGAGTTCCGCGAGCTGGGCTGCAAGGTCTGGGACCAGAACGCCAACGAAAACGCCCAGTGGCTGGCCAACCCGTTCCGCCAGGGCC
This sequence comes from Pseudomonas sp. TWI628, assembly GCF_039673865.1. Lineage (NCBI taxonomy): Bacteria > Pseudomonadati > Pseudomonadota > Gammaproteobacteria > Pseudomonadales > Pseudomonadaceae > Pseudomonas > Pseudomonas sp. TWI628. The sequence continues at coordinate 92,964 of NZ_JBDJMM010000007.1, forward strand.
ATGACGACCTCGGCGAGATCTACGGCGTGCAATGGCGCCAGTGGCCAGGCTACAAGCGCATCCCGTTGAGCAACCCGGCGGCCATCGAAATGGCCGAGCAGGCGGGCTTCCGCCGTATCGCCCAGGACGAAGAGGACGGCGTGGCGTTCGTCATCCTGTACAAGGCCATCGACCAGGTGCGCCAGTGCCTGGATACCATCGCCAACGACCCGGGTAGCCGGCGCATCCTGTTCCATGGTTGGAACTGCGCCCAGCTCGATGAAATGGCCCTGCCACCGTGCCACCTGCTGTACCAGTTCCACCCGAATGTCGAGACCAGGGAGATTTCCCTGACCCTCTACATCCGTTCCAACGACCTCGGGCTGGGCACGCCGTTCAACCTCACCGAAGGCGCGGCGCTGCTGTCGCTGTTCGGCCGCCTGACCGGCTACACCCCACGCTGGTTCACCTACTTCATCGGCGATGCCCATGTGTATGAGAACCACCTGGACATGCTCAACGAGCAGCTCAAGCGCGAGCCGCTGCAAGCGCCGAAGCTGGTGATCAGTGACCGTGTGCCGGAGTTCTCCAAGACTGGCAAGTACGAGCCGGAGTGGCTGGAGAAGATCGAACCGAGCGACTTCAGCCTGGAAGGGTATGAGCACCATGCGCCGATGACGGCGCCGATGGCGGTGTGATTTTCCAGATTGTCGGGGGCTGCAAAGCAGCCCCGGCAATTTCAATGCCCGTGGCTTCGCCCCACATGCGAATGCTCGGTATCCGGCACCGATACCGCCCCGTTCGTCTCCAGTTGCTGCAAGATCGCACATTCAGCCCCCTGTGCATTGCAGCGCCGCCGCAGCTCCACCAGCTGCTCCTGCAACGCCACCAAGCCATCGATCCTTGCCTGCACATGCTCGATATGTTCGTCGATCAGCGCATTGACGCTGCCACATGAGTCGTCGGGGCTGTCGCGCAGGCGTAGCAGGCTGCGGATTTCGTCCAGGGTCATGTCCAGCGTTCGGCAGTTGCGGATGAAGGTCAGCCGCTCGACATGGGCCTGGGTGTACTGCCGGTAGTTGCCCTCGGTGCGCGCTGGCTCCGGCAGCAATTGTTCACGCTCGTAATAGCGGATGGTTTCCACGGCGCAATCGGTGGCTTTGGCCAGTTCTCCGATCTTCATGACGAAATCTCCAGCAAGTGGCTTGACCCTATAGTGGCTACAGGGTGTTCACTTGGCAACAGGCTCAATTTAAGGATGACTCCATGAACCCGCCTGTCAGCCACGAACACAAGCATTCCCACGATCATGCCCATGGCGATGATGACCATGGCCATGCCGCTCACGCTCACAGCTGCTGTGGCGCCAGCGCCGTGCCCGCTTTGCTGCAACTGAGCGAGAAGGCCAGCAGCCACGCGCAGCTCAGCCGCTTTCGCATCGACGCCATGGACTGCCCTACCGAGCAGACCCTGATCCAGGACAAGCTGAGCAAGCTGGCGGGCATCGAGCAGCTGGAATTCAACCTGATCAACCGCGTGCTCGGTGTGCGCCATACCTTGAACGGCACCAGCGAGATCGAGCGTGCCATCGACAGCCTGGGCATGAAGGCCGAGCCGTTGACTGCTGAAAACGACGGCAGCGGCGCCGCAGCTCAGCCGCACAAGCCCCGTTGGTGGCCGCTGGCCCTGTCGGGTATTGCCGCGATCGCCGCCGAAATCGTGCACTTCGCCAACCTCGCGCCGGAATGGCTGGTTGCTGCGCTCGCGCTGGCGGCAATCCTTGGCTGCGGCCTGGGCACCTACAAGAAGGGCTGGATCGCCCTGAAGAACCGCAACCTCAACATCAACGCGCTGATGAGCATCGCCGTGACCGGCGCCGTGCTGATTGGCCAGTGGCCGGAAGCGGCCATGGTCATGGTGCTGTTCACCGTCGCCGAGCTGATCGAGGCGCGCTCGCTGGACCGTGCGCGCAATGCCATCGGCGGGCTGATGCAGCTGGCTCCGGACATGGCCACGGTGCAGCAGGCCGATGGCCAGTGGCGTGAGGTGGAGGTGCGTGAGGTGGCTATCGGTGCCTTGGTGCGGGTGCGCCCGGGCGAACGCATCGGCCTGGACGGCGAAGTGGTCAGCGGGCAATCCAGCGTCGATCAGGCACCGATCACCGGCGAAAGCCTGCCTGTGGAAAAGGCAGCGGGCGACAAACTGTTCGCCGGCACCATCAACCAGGCCGGTGCCTTGGAATACCGCGTGACGGCCGCCGCAGGGCAGTCGACCCTGGCGCGCATCATCAAGGCCGTCGAAGAAGCACAAGGTGCGCGTGCGCCAACCCAGCGTTTCGTCGACCAGTTCTCGCGCATCTACACCCCGGTGGTGTTCGCCGTGGCCTTGGCGGTGGCAGTGATTCCGCCGCTGTTCATGGCCGGTGCCTGGTTCGACTGGGTGTACCGTGCGCTGGTACTGCTGGTGGTGGCTTGCCCTTGCGCCCTGGTCATTTCTACCCCGGTGACCATTGTCAGTGGCTTGGCCGCTGCAGCGCGCAAAGGCATCCTGATCAAGGGCGGGGTGTACCTGGAAGGCGGCCGCAAGCTGGACTTCCTGGCCCTGGACAAGACCGGCACCATCACCCACGGCAAACCGGTGCAAACCGATGCCAAGGTGCTTTCACCCCTGTTCGAGGGCCGTGCCCAGGCGTTGGCGGCGAGCCTGGCCGACCGTTCCGACCACCCGGTGTCGGGCGCCATCGCCCAGTTTGCCAGGGCGCAGAACCTGCCGCTGAGCGAGGTCAGCGAATTCGCTGCCCTGGCCGGCCGTGGCGTGCGCGGTGATATTGACGGCGAAACCTATCACTTGGGCAACCATCGCTTGGTCGAGGAGCTGGGCCTGTGCTCACCTGAACTGGAAGCCCAACTGGATACGCTGGAGCGCCAGGGCAAGACTGTAGTCCTGCTGCTCGACCGTTCCGGGCCGTTGGCCTTGTTCGCCGTGGCCGACACGGTCAAGGACAGCAGCCGCCAGGCCATCGCCGAACTGCATGCGCTGGGTATCAAGACCGTCATGCTGACCGGCGACAATCCACACACCGCTCAGGCCATCGCCGCCGAGGTGGGTATCGACCGGGCCGAGGGCAACCTGCTGCCGGCCGACAAACTGCACAGCATCGAGCAGCTGTACGCCGAAGGGCACCGGGTGGGCATGGTCGGTGATGGCATCAACGACGCGCCGGCCCTGGCTCGTGCCGAAATCGGCTTCGCCATGGCGGCGGCCGGCACCGACACGGCGATCGAGACCGCCGACGTGGCGCTGATGGATGACGACTTGCGCAAAATCCCGGCGTTCGTCAGGCTGTCGCGCCAAAGTGCGGCGATCCTGACGCAGAACATTGTTCTGGCGTTGAGCATCAAGGCGATATTCCTGGCGATCACCTTTGCCGGCATGGCCACCATGTGGATGGCGGTGTTCGCCGACATGGGCGTGAGCCTGCTGGTGGTGTTCAACGGTCTGCGCCTGCTGCGCAAATGAGGTCCTGCAATGCTGAGTGCCGAGCTCAAAGCCTTCTACATGGTGGCCCGCCTGGGCAGCATCACCCTGGCGGCGAAAAAGCTCGGGCTCAGCCAGCCGACGGTGACCACGCAGATCCGCAACCTGGAAAGCCACTATGCGGTGGAACTGTTCTACCGCGGTGGCCGGCGCCTGGTGCTGAGCGAGCAGGGCTTGCGCCTGCTGCCGATGGTCAAGGCGCTGCTGCAGCAGGAGGCCGACATCGAGTTCGAGCTGCGCAACAGTGGCCAGGCCCAGGGCAGCTTGCGCATTGCCGCCACCGCGCCGTACTACATCCTCGACCTGGTGAAGATCTTCCGCGAGCGCCTGCCCCAGGTCGAGGTGACGGTGGAGATCGGCAACTCGCAGCAGGTGCTGGAGATGCTCGAAGACTACCGGGTGGATATGGCTGCTTCGTCGCAGTTGGTAGAGGATGCGCGGCTGGTGCGACGGGTGCTGGGCATCGATCCGCTGGTGGTGGCGGTGCACCGCAATCATCCGTTGGCTCATCGGCAGGCGGTGTCCATCGATGTGCTGGCGGGGCATTGCCTGCTGATGCGCGAGAAGGGCTCGACCACGCGCAAGCTGACCGAGCAGATGATGCTGGAGGCCGGGGTCAAGGCCGGGGCGTTGCTGGAGATCGGCAGCCGCGAGTCGATCCGCGAGGCGGTGCTGCGCAATATCGGCATCAGCGTGATTGCCCGGCACGAGGTGCCGCACAACCCCGAGCTGCGGGTACTGGCGCTGGACAATGCGCCGGTGATGCATGAATACCTGTATTGCCTGAAGGAGCGGCGCCAGGCCCGGTTGCCAGCGGCCTTCCTTGGCGTGGCGCAGGAAGTGGTGGGTTCGCACCTGTAGGTCGGGCTATTACAAAATCTGCCTATACCACTATCACCGGCTTTTGCCCAAAAGCCACAGAACCTTCGCACAGCCTTCCTAGCATGGCCCTCACTTGTTCGATGAGGCCTTGCCATGAACCACGCCACCCCAGGCGCACAGATGAAAGTGCGCGGTATCCACAAGCGTTTCGGTGCCTTCACGGCGCTCAACGACGTGTCTCTGGACATCGCTGCTGGCGAGCTGGTTTGCCTGCTCGGCCCGTCTGGTTGCGGCAAGACCACCCTGCTGCGCTGCATCGCCGGCCTCGAACGCCAGGACCGCGGCGCGCTGTACATCGGTGAGCGCGACATCTCCGAACTGCCTCCCCAGGCCCGGGACTACGGCATCCTGTTCCAGTCCTACGCACTGTTCCCCAACCTCACCGTCGGAGCCAACATCGCCTACGGCCTGACCGGCAGCAGCCGCGACGAAAGCCGCCAGCGTGTGGCCGAAATGCTCGAACTGGTTGGCCTGTCCGGTAGCGAAAAGAAATACCCCGGCCAACTGTCCGGCGGCCAGCAGCAGCGTGTGGCGCTGGCCCGCGCGTTGGCGCCGTCGCCATCGCTGCTGCTGCTCGACGAACCGATGTCGGCGCTGGATGCCCGGGTGCGAGAGCACCTGTGCACCGAGCTGCGTCAACTGCAGCGCCAGCTGGGCATCACCACGCTGATGGTCACCCACAACCAGGACGAAGCCATGCTCATGGCCGACCGCATCGCGGTGATGAACAACGGCCAGGTCGAGCAATATGCGACCCCGCAGGAAATCTACGACCAGCCGGCCACGCCGTTCGTCGCCGAGTTCGTCGGCCAGGGCAACTGGCTGCCGTTCCAGCGCAGTGGCGACAGCCATGCCCAGGTCGGCGCCATGAGCATGCGCCTGGCGGCCAACGCCGGCTCCGCCCGCAGCGGTCGGCTGTTCTGCCGCCCGGAGGCGATCACGGTGAACCCGGTGGTGCATGAGGAAAACCTGTTCCCGGCCAAGGTTCGCGAAATCACCTTCCTCGGCAACCGCTGCCGCATGAGCTTCGAGCTCAAGGCCCTGCCGGGCCATGCGCTGCTCGCTGAACTGGCACCGGAAGCCATGCCGCGCCTGGGCTCGCAGGATATCTGGGTGGCCTTGCCGCCGCAGAGCCTGCAGGTGTTTGCCTGAGATGGCCGCGCCAATGTCCCTGCCGGTGACCCAGGCCAAGGATGTGCGACGCGGTGACGTCGCCCTGGGTGACCGCCTGTTCGTCATCGGTGGCAAGAGCCTGCTGCTGGTCCTGCTGTTGCTGGCCGTGGTGATGCCGCTGCTGGCCATTTTCTGGAAAGGTTTCAGCGGTGAAGCCGGCCAGGGCGGTGGCTTGCTGGCCGCCCGTGAACTGTTCGCCAGCGCAAACTTCCACTGGCTGCTGGGCAACAGCCTGTCGGTGGCCTTCAGCGTTGCGGCAATCGTGGTGCCGCTGGCCTACCTGTTCGCCTACGCCCTGCAACGCACGCTGATTCCGGGCAAGGGCCTGTGGCGCGGCATCTCGCTGCTGCCGCTGTTGGCGCCGTCGATGCTGCCGGCGATTGCCCTGGTCTACCTGTTCGGCAATCAGGGCCTGCTGCGTAGCCTGCTCAACGACAACATCTACGGCTTCTGGGGCATCGTCCTCGGCGAGGCCATCTACACCTTCCCCCATGCGCTGATGATCCTGCTTTCTGCCTTGTCGCTAGCCGATGCGCGTCTGTTCGACGCGGCGTCGAGCATGGGCGCCGGGCCGTGGCGGGCATTCAGCAGCATCACCTGGCCAGCCACGCGTCAGGCGGTGTTCGCTGCGTTCTGCCTGGTGTTCACTTTGACCATCACCGACTTCGGCGTGCCGGTCGTGGTGGGGGGCGACTATCAGGTGCTGGCGCTGGAAGCCTACAAGGCGGTGGTCGGCCAGCAGCAGTTCGGCCGTGGTGCGTTGATCGGCATGGTGCTGCTGCTGCCGGCGCTGCTCAGCTTCGGCGTCGATGCCTGGCTGCGTCGGCGCCAGGGCGAGGCCATGAGCGGCCGCGCCCAGGTGTTCGAGCCCAAGCGGTCGCGCTGGCGTGACGCCTGCTTCCTGGCCATCGTGCTGCTGGTCTGCGCGGCGCTGCTGGTGGTGATCGGCATGGCGGTGTACTCGTCGCTGGTGACGTTCTGGCCGTACAACCTGACCCTGTCATTCAAGCACTACAGGTTCGACGACACGGCCGGTGGTGGCTGGCTGGCCTATCGCAACAGCGTGACCATGGCCCTGTGCAGCGCATTGATCGGCAGCTTGGTGATTTTCACCGGCGCCTACCTGATGGAGAAAACCCAGGGCCAGCGCTTGCTCAACCAGGCCCTGCGCCTGCTCAGCTTCATCCCCATGGCAGTGCCCGGGTTGGTACTGGGCCTGGGCTACGTGTTCTTCTTCAACCTCAATGGCAACCCGCTGCACGTGTTCTATGGCGGTATGGCGCTGCTGGTGCTGTGCACCATCGCCCACTACCTGACCACCGCGCAGATGACCGCCGCCACCGCGCTGCGCCAGCTCGACGGCGAGTTCGAGGCCGCCGCACTGTCGCTCAAGGCGCCGCTGTACAGGCACTTCGTGCGGGTCACGGTGCCGATCTGCCTGCCGGCGCTGCTGGACATCATCCGTTACCTGTTCGTCTCGGCAATGACCACCGTGTCGGCGGCAATCTTCCTCTACAGCCCCGACACCCTCCTCGCCGCCGTCGCCGTGTTGAACATGGACGATGCCGGCAACGTCGGCGGTGCTGCCGCCATGTCGACCCTGATCCTGCTGACCAGCGCCGCGGCTTCCCTGCTGCTGGCCGCTGCTTCCCGCGGCCTGTTGCGCCGCTCCCAGGCCTGGCGCCAGCGCGCCCCAGGCCATTGACCGACTGCCCACTCTGATAGGAAACGCATCATGTTCAAGCCCCTTGCACTTGCCGTTGCCGTATCCGCCGTCTTCAGCCTGCAGGCTACGGCCGCAGCCACCCAGCTGACTGTCTACACCGCCCTGGAAGCCGAGCAGCTCAAAAGCTACAAGCAGGCTTTCGAAAAGGCCAACCCGGACATCGAGATCAAGTGGGTGCGTGACTCCACCGGCATCATCACGGCCAAGCTGCTGGCCGAGAAAGACCGCCCGCAAGCCGACGCGGTCTGGGGCCTGGCCGCCTCCAGCCTGGCCATCCTTGACCAGAACGGCATGCTCGAAGCTTATGCGCCGAAAGACCTGGGCAAGATCTCCGCGAACTACCGCGACGCCGCCAACCCGCCAGCCTGGGTCGGCATGGACGTGTGGGCCGCGACCATCTGCTTCAACACCGTCGAAGCCGAAAAGCAGGGCCTGAGCAAGCCGGTGAGCTGGCAGGACCTGACCAAGCCTGAATACAAGGGCAAGATCGTCATGCCCAACCCGGCTTCGTCCGGCACCGGCTTCCTTGACGTGAGTGCCTGGCTACAGACCTTCGGCGAGCCGCAGGGCTGGGCCTACATGGACGCCTTGCACCAGAATATCGGCCAGTACGTGCACTCCGGTTCCAAGCCGTGCAAGCTGGCGGCGGCGGGTGAATTCCCGATCGGGATTTCGTTCGAGTACCCCGCCGTGCAGCTCAAGCGCCAGGGCGCGCCGCTGGATATCGTGCTGCCGAAGGAAGGCCTGGGCTGGGAGATCGAGGCGACCGCTGTGATCAAGGGCTCGCCGAAGGCTGACGCTGCCAAGCGCCTGGCTGACTTCTCGGCAAGCCCGGCGGCCATGGCGCTGTACAAGGACAACTTTGCCGTACTGGCCGCGCCGGGCATTGCCAAGCCGCAGACCGAGCTGCCGGCCGACTATGAACAGCGCCTGATCAAGAACGACTTTGCCTGGGCCTCGAAAAACCGCGACCAGATCCTCGGTGAATGGCGCAAGCGCTATGACGGCAAGTCGGAGAAAGTGGCACAACAATAAGCCCCAGCAGTGAAGCCTCTTCGTGGGCATGCCCGCGAAGAGGCTTCACTGCACAGTCAGATCTGTGAAACCAACGCCTCCAGCTGCTCCTGCCGCTCAGCTTGATTCAGCTTCGCCCCGGGATTGAGCGTCGACCACTGCGGATGCGCCCGCGCCTTGCTCAAGGCTTCGGGCAGCTTGCCCTCGCGCCAGGCCTTTTCATCCAGCTCGCCCAGCCGAATGCTGTCCTGCGCCGCATGCCCGCGCCCCTCCAGCGCCACCATCAACTGCTGTTGACGCAACGCGAGCAGCCGCAGCACGGTGTCGTCGACTGTCAGCTCGCGCTGCCCCTTCAACTTGCCCATCAACCGCGATCCATAGTTACGTGCGGTCTGCAGTGCGCCACCGGCAATCGCGCCTGCCAACGCTGCGGCGCCTAAAGTCAGCCCGCCCACCAGCAGATCGACCCCGGCACCGGCAGCTGCACCGGCCGCGACGCCGCTACCCAGGCGCACACCCAGCAATTTCAGGGTCTCGGGATTGAACAGGTCATCGCCCCAGCGCCCATCCAGCAGTGGCAGATCACCGGCATTGGCATCCTCACGGCGGAAGGCATACAGCTTGAGCAGTGCCTCCACGCATCGCTGCTCGCGCTGGCGCACATCCTGGCGCAAGGCCTCGATGGCCTTGGCTTCAGCCGCTGGCTCGGCCTCGACGCTGCGTCGGCAGGCCGCGCAATCGAGCAGCAATTCGGCGATCAGCCGTTTGCCGCTGCGCTGGCGTGCCAGGCGCTGGGCTTGCTGGTCGTCGATCAGCCGTTGCAGGGCCGGGCGGGCGTCTTCCAGCAGCAGCGCCAGGCTTTCGTACAGCCGGCGTTCACCATCTTCCGGCGGGGCCACGCTGTCGAACCGCACCAATGCGTGAAGCCCAAGCCGGGCAAGGGCTTCACGCCATTGCGGTTCGCGGTGCTGGGTGCTGGCGACGAAGTTGAGCACTGGCAGCAAAGGCTTGCCGCAGCTGGCCAGCACTTCCAGTTCGTCGCGGTACTTGGCCAGCACCGGCTCGCGGGCGTCGATCACATACAGGCCAGCATTGCTCGCCAGCAACTGGCGCAGCACCTTGGCTTCCTGCTCGAAGCGCTGGCGTGCCTCGCTGCCCTGCAGAAAACGTTCGAGGCGGGCCGGGCCGTCCAGGCGTTCGCCGGGGCGCTCCAGACGTTCGAGGTAGTCGAGCAGGCTGATAGCGTCTTCCAGGCCAGGGGTGTCGTAGAGTTCCAGCAGTGGTTCGCCGTCCACCGACAGCCGCGCACCCTCGACATGGCGGGTGGTGCTGGGGCGGTGCGAAACTTCGCCGAAGCTGACATCGCGGGTGAGCGTGCGTAGCAGCGAGGTCTTGCCGACGTTGGTGTGGCCGACCACGGCCAGTTTCAGCGGCTCAGTCATGGCCATGCTCCAGCCAGGTCAGGGGCGAAGTGTCGGCATGGGGCAGGCCGAGGCGGTCGAGGGCGTCATGCCAGTCGCCCAGGCGTTCGGCATCCAGGGCCTGGCCGGGGTCTGCCTGAAGCAGCCAGATACGTGTGGCCCCGGCATTGCGCGCCAGCTCTGCGAGCAGCGCCAGGCTGCCGCGATCGGGTGAGCGACGTGGGTCGCAGGCGATGGCCAGGCGTGCCGGCGGGAAGCGGCTGAGCTGTTCGAGCAGCTTGTTACGCGATTCGCGGCTATCGAGCACACCCGCGTCGGTCACCGTTTTGGGCAGGGCAGGCGGCCAGGGGCGTTGGTCGTCGAGTTCCAGGCCGACCAGCAAGGCGCCGCTGCTGCCGCCTTCCAGTTGGCCGGCCTGGAACTGTGGCAGGGCATCGGGAGCGGCATCCTGCACACCGATGCGTTCGCTGCGTGGCATCAGTGCATCGCGCAGTTGCGCGAAGCCGGGCAGGCTGAGGTCCAACGCCAGATGGGCACGGCCCTGGCGCCAGCGCCACAGGCACAGCCCGGCCAGCAGCAGGCGCGGCAGCAGGCCGTACACCAGCGCCACGCCGAGCAGCCAGCTGGCCCAGGCCTGGCGGGCGGCATCCAGGGCGGGGAAGGTATCGCCACTGGCACGGATCATGGCCTCGTCCGGCACGGCGAAACCGAGCAGCGAGGGCAGGGCGCCGAGGGCCTGGGTCAGGTGGACGAACGGGTTGGCAGCCAGCAGCGTGGTTTCCCAGACGAAGCCGTATCGGCGGGTAGCCAGCAAGGCCAGCAGCATGCTCAGGGCGGCGACCATCGCCAGCAGCCACAGGCCGTGCACCAGCACCCCGAGCAGCCAGCGGTTCAGGCGCTGGCGTTGCAGCAGCACCAGCAGCGCCGGCGCCAGGTGTGCGGCCTTGGCGTCGCGGGCGAAGCGTTCGCTCATCCACAACCACAGGCGGCCGAGGCTGGCGCCGTGTTCGCCGCTCAAGGCAAAGCCCACGGCCCAGCCCAGCAGCATCAGCAGGTTCAGCCCGAGCAGGCTGCCCAGGGCCCAGAACACATTGACCGGGCGCTGGCCGTCGCCCAAGGCGGCGAAGGCCAGGCCTGCGCCGCTGAATACGGCCAGCAGCATCAGGGTCAGCAGCGCCAGGCGGGCGCCCTGCTTCCAGTGGCGCAGGGCCGTGGTCATGCCATCGCGTTCGGCGAGGAACAGCGCGCGGGTTTCGATGCGCGCTGCCAGGTCACCGCCCACTTGGCGGGCGTGGCGGTTTGCCTCCTGATCGTCCAGGAGGCCTGCGTGTTCCTCGCGCAGGCGTACCGCTTCGGTGAGCCAGCGCTTGTCCAGTGGAGTCGGTGCAGTCACAAGGTCTTCCATTGCGTGGTTCAGGGCAGAAGCATAACCCACACACCCGGTGCTATCCTCGCTGGCATGAATACATCACTCCCCCTCAGCCTGATCGCGGCTCACGCCGAAAACCGCGTGATCGGCATCGACAACACCATGCCCTGGCACCTGCCGGGGGACTTCAAGTACTTCAAGGCCACCACCCTGGGCAAGCCGATCATCATGGGGCGCAAGACCTGGGATTCACTGGGCCGGCCGTTGCCGGGGCGGTTGAATATCGTGGTCAGCCGGCAGGCGGGCCTGCAACTGGCCGGGGCCGAGGTGTTTGCCTCGCTGGAGGCCGCAGTGGCGCGGGCCGAGCAGTGGGCGCGTGAGCAGGGCGTTGGCGAGCTGATGCTGATTGGCGGGGCGCAGCTGTATGGGCAGGCGCTGGAGAAGGGGCTGGTGAGCCGGATGTACCTGACGCGGGTGGAGTTGAAGCCGCAAGGAGATGCCTGGTTCCCGGCGTTCGATGAGGGCCAGTGGAAGTTGGTGTCGAGCGAGGCTCAGGCTGAAGAAGGCAAGCCTGCGTACCACTTCGAGGTCTGGGACAAGGTTTGAGATAGCCGGGGCCGCATAGCGGCCCCAAACATTGTCAGGTATGACTCAGCTCGGCATGTTCATCGCCGGCCAGCACTGCCTTGTCGGTCTCTTTCAGCAACTGGCTGGTCACCACACCCGCGGTCATCGAGCCATTCACGTTCAATGCCGTGCGGCCCATATCGATCAGTGGCTCCACCGAAATCAGCAGCGCCACCAGTTCGACCGGCAAACCCATGGCCGGCAGCACGATCAACGCGGCGAAGGTGGCACCACCGCCGACGCCAGCCACACCCGCCGAACTCAGCGTCACGATCGCCACCAGGGTCGCGATCCACAGCGGGTCGAAGGTATTGATGCCCACCGCCGGCGCCACCATCACGGCCAACATGGCTGGATAGAGGCCCGCGCAGCCGTTCTGGCCAATGGTGGTGCCGAACGATGCACTGAAGCTGGCAATCGACTGCGGCACGCCAAGGCGACGGGTCTGCGCTTCGATGTTCAGCGGGATGCTCGCAGCGCTGGAGCGGCTGGTGAAGGCGAAGGTGAGCACTGGCCAGACCTTGCGGAAGAAGCGCAGCGGGCTCACGCCGGTGGTGGCGAGGATGATGCCGTGGACCACGAACATCAGCGCCAGGCCCAGGTACGACACCACCACGAAGCTGCCCAGCTTGAGGATGTCTTCCAGGTTCGAGCTGGCCACCACCTTGGTCATCAGCGCCAGTACGCCGTAAGGGGTGAGCTTCATCACCACGCGTACCAGGCGCATCACCCAGGCCTGCAGGGTATCGATGGCCGACAGGGCGCGCGCGCCCTTCTCGGCGTCGTCCTTGATCAGTTGCAGCGCGGCCAGGCCGACGAACACGGCGAAGATCACCACGCTGATGATCGAGGTCGGTTTGGCCCGGGCCAGATCGCCGACCGGGTTGCTGGGGATGAACGACAGCAGCAGCTGCGGGATATTCAGGTCGGCAACCTTGCCCACGTAGTCGCTGTGGATAACCTGCATGCGCGCGCTTTCCTGGGCGCCGGCCACCAGGCCTTCGGCACTCAGGCCGAACAGGTTGGTCAGGACAATGCCGATCAGTGCGGCAATGGCGGTGGTCAACAGCAGCGTGCCGATGCTCAGCACGCTGATGCGGCCGAGCGACGAAGCGTTGTGCAGGCGGGCCACGGCGCTGAGGATGGAGGCGAAGATCAACGGCATGACGATCATCTGCAGCAGGCCGACATAGCCGTTGCCGACCAGGTCCAGCCAGCTGATGGTAGCCTTGAGTACCGGGTGGCCGGCGCCGTAAATGCTGTGCAGGGCCAGGCCGAACGCGACGCCCAGCGCCAGGCCCAGGAGGACCTTCTTGGCCAGGCTCCAATCGGTACGGCCGGTTTGTGCCAGGCCTAGCAGCAGGGCCAGGAACGCCAGCAGGTTGAGGGACAACGGCAGGTTCATTGAAGCTCCAGGAAAAAGCAGAAGAAGCATCGCCTCTGGTGAGCGATTGCGAACGGAAATGCTAACAGCATGAAAACAAACGAATTTATACCCAAAAGTAATTTACTTAGTCGTTTATGGAATAACTGGCAGTCGCGGATAGCAATGCGCGCGACGTTTACAGTTCTGTGAAGGTCGTTGTGAGGGGCCGGAATCGGCGAATGATGCACTAGTTTTTCCGGGTCATTTCAGGAGATTCGCACATGAAGTTCGCTCCGAAAGCCCTCGTCCTGGGTTTGTCCCTGCTGTTTAGTGTCGAAAGCTTCGCCACCGAGCTCAAGCACTGGCCCGCCGATGCAGCCAAGCAGCTCGACGCCATGATTGCCGCCAATGCCCACAAAGGTAACTACGCGGTCTTTGACATGGACAACACCAGCTACCGCTACGACCTCGAAGAAGCGCTGCTGCCGTTCATGGAAAACAAGGGCCTGCTGACCCGCGACAAGCTCGACCCGTCGCTCAAGCTGATCCCGTTCAAGGACACTGCCGAGCACAAGGAAAGCCTGTTCAGCTACTACTACCGCCTGTGCGAGATCGACGACATGGTCTGCTACCCGTGGGTGGCGCAGGTGTTTGCCGGCTTCACCCTCAAGGAACTCAAGGCTCAGGTCGATGAGCTGATGGCCTCGGGCAAGCCGATCCCCAGCACCTATTTCGAAGGCGACCAGGTCAAGGCCATCGAGGTACAACCGCCGAAGGTCTTCACTGGCCAGGCCGAGCTGTACAACAAGCTGATGGAGAATGGTATCGAGGTGTACGTGATTTCGGCGGCCTCCGAGGAACTGGTGCGCATGGTCGCTTCCGATCCCAAGTACGGCTACAACGTCAAACCGCAGAACGTGATTGGTGTCAGCCTGTTACTGAAGGATCGCGCGAACGGCCAGCTGACCACGGCGCGCAAGCAGATAAGCGCCGGGCAGTATGAGGCCAAGGCCAACGAAGGGCTGGAGCTGACGCCTTATCTGTGGACCCCCGCCACCTGGATGGCGGGCAAGCAGGCGGCGATCCTGACTTACATCGATGAATGGAAGAAGCCGGTACTGGTGGGAGGCGATACGCCAACCAGCGATGGCTACATGCAGTTCCATGGCGTAGATGTGAACAAGGGCGGCATCCACCTGTGGATAAACCGCAAGGCCAAGTACATGGACCAGTTGAACGGCATGATCGCGAAGAACGCGGCGGCGCAGGCCAAGGAAGGGTTGCCGGTGACGGCAGACAAGAACTGGGTGATCGTGACGCCGGAGCAGATCCAGTAGGCCTCGTATTGCCTGCACTGGTCTCTTCGCGGGTACAGGCATAAAAAAACCGGCGCTCAGGGCGCCGGTTTCTCATTCACGCAGTCAGAGCCTCACAGCCCTTCGAGCATCGCCTTGTTACGCACAGCACCCTTGTCGGCACTGGTCGCCAGCAGGGCGTAGGCCTTCAGCGCGGTGGTTACCTTGCGTGGGCGCACTTCAGCCGGTTTCCAGCCTTTCTTGTCCTGCTCGATGCGACGGTGAGCCAGCTCTTCGTCGCTGACCAGCAGGTTGATCGAACGGTTGGGAATGTCGATCAGCACCTTGTCGCCGTCGCGCACCAGGCCGATGGCGCCGCCAGCAGCGGCCTCCGGCGAGGCGTGGCCGATCGACAGGCCCGAAGTACCGCCCGAGAAACGGCCGTCGGTGAGCAGGGCGCAGGCCTTGCCCAGGCCCTTGGACTTCAGGTACGAGGTCGGGTAGAGCATCTCTTGCATGCCCGGGCCGCCTTTCGGGCCTTCGTAACGGATGATCACGATGTCGCCGGCCTTCACTTCGTCGGCGAGGATGCCGCGCACGGCGCTGTCCTGGCTCTCGAAGATCTTCGCGTTGCCTTCGAACACGTGGATCGATTCGTCGACGCCGGCGGTCTTCACCACACAACCGTCGACCGCGATGTTGCCGTACAGCACGGCCAGGCCGCCTTCTTGCGAGTAGGCGTGCTCGAAGCTGCGGATACAGCCGTTTTCACGGTCGTCGTCGAGGGTTTCCCAACGGGTCGACTGGCTGAACGCGGTCTGGGTCGGGATGCCGGCCGGGCCTGCCTTGAAGAAGGTGTGCACGGCTTCGTCATCGGTCTGGGTGATGTCCCACTTGGCGATGGCTTCTTCCATGCTGCGGCTGTGCACGGTCGGCAGGTCGGTGTGCAGCAGGCCGCCACGGGCGAGCGAACCGAGGATGCTGAAGATGCCGCCAGCGCGGTGCACGTCCTCCATGTGGTACTTCTGGATGTTCGGCGCCACCTTGCACAGCTGCGGCACCTTGCGCGACAGGCGGTCGATGTCGCGCAGGTCGAACTCGACTTCACCTTCCTGGGCAGCAGCGAGCAGGTGCAGGATGGTGTTGGTCGAACCGCCCATGGCGATGTCGAGCATCATGGCGTTCTCGAACGCCTTGAAGTTGGCGATGCTGCGCGGCAGCACCGACTCGTCGTTTTCCTGGTAGTAGCGCTTGCACAGCTCGACGATGGTGCGGCCAGCGGTGAGGAACAGCTGCTCGCGGTCGGCGTGCGTGGCCAGGGTCGAACCGTTGCCCGGCAGGGCGAGACCTAAGGCTTCGGTCAGGCAGTTCATCGAGTTGGCGGTGAACATGCCGGAGCACGAACCGCAGGTCGGGCAGGCACTGCGCTCGTACTCGGCGACTTTCTCGTCGCTGGCGGTGGAGTCAGCGGCGATGACCATGGCGTCGACCAGGTCCAGGCCGTGGCTGGCCAGCTTGGTCTTGCCGGCTTCCATCGGGCCGCCGGAAACGAAGATCACCGGGATGTTCAGGCGCAGGGCGGCCATCAGCATGCCGGGGGTGATCTTGTCGCAGTTGGAGATGCAGACGATGGCGTCGGCGCAGTGGGCGTTGACCATGTACTCGACGGCGTCGGCAATGATCTCGCGGCTTGGCAGCGAGTACAGCATGCCGTCGTGGCCCATGGCGATGCCGTCATCGACGGCGATGGTGTTGAATTCCTTGGCCACGCCACCGGCGCGTTCGATTTCGCGGGCAACCAGCTGGCCCAGGTCCTTCAGGTGCACGTGGCCCGGGACGAACTGGGTGAACGAGTTGGCGATGGCGATGATCGGTTTCTTGAAGTCTTCGTCCTTCATCCCGGTGGCACGCCACAGGGCGCGGGCGCCGGCCATGTTGCGGCCTTGGGTGGAAGTCTTGGAACGATAATCAGGCATGAAACACTCCTGGCGGCTTAATCAGGTCACAAAAAGGGGAGTGAGCTTCTCTTGTCCTTTGTACCGCAGGCCGGTTGCCACAGGCACGGATGGGGCCGAAGACCGCGCGGGATCGCCGCGTGCTTGGGCAGAGCTCATAAACCCGCCGGGGATGACTGGCGATGAATAGGCCGATTCTACACCGCTCGCGCGGAGAGGGAATGAAGATGTGTCTGGACGGTGGTTCGGGAAGGGCTCCCGACTGCTCGTAGGACGCTTCTGAAACGACGTGTGCGGGGCTGACCTTGCCGCCTGTGCTGGCTATCATCCGCCGCGCCGCATGTGCGGCTTCACGAGAAATTACCTCAATGGACCTTCCCAGTTTCAGTTCACCACGAACTTGCAAATTGGCACTGAGTGCGTCAGCGCCAGGGCTTGCGAAGGCTTGAACCTCTGAGGTCTAGGCTCGCAGGTGCCTGCGCTGGCGCCTGGAGACTCGTATGTATTCTGTCTGCGCAAACTGCATCCGCTGCAAAGAACCGCTCTCGCATGGCCAGACCAGCGAAGCGCTGGAAAAGCTTCGCCAGGAGGTGACCGAAGACTTCCACAAAGGTGCATCGATCACCAATCACGTCGGTAACCTGCGCAATGCCACAGTCGTTCTGCTGTATCGCAAGCGAGTGCTATGGCTGGTGCTGCTGGTATTTGGCAACCTGTTTTCCGGTGCCGGTATTGCTGCCTTTGAAGAAACCATCGCCGCGCACATCGTGCTGGTGTTCTTCCTGCCTCTGTTGGTGGACAGCGGGGGGAACGCGGGAGCGCAGTCGGCCACCTTGATGGTACGGGCGCTGGCGACGGGGGAAGTGGTCATGCGCGACTGGATGCGCATGCTAGGTCGCGAATGTGGGGTGGCGTTGGCGCTCGGCGGCACCATGGCCTTGGCGGTGGCATCGCTGGGGGCTCTGCGAGGTGGCGCTGACGTCGCTTTGATAGTGGCCAGCAGCATGCTGGTTATCGTATTGATCGGTAGCCTGATCGGCATGAGCCTGCCGTTCCTGTTTACTCGCGTGAAGCTCGACCCGGCTACCGCCAGTGGTCCGTTGGTGACCTCGATCGCCGATGCGGCGGGGGTGCTGGTGTACTTCGGGATTGCGTCGCAGGTGCTGGAAATCTGATACCGGTCCGGGGCGCGTCGCGCCCCGGACCTTGCGGATCAGCTGTTCGGCAGCAACCGACAGGTGATGCTCTTGATGTAGCGGGTTTCGGCGATGGCTGGATGCACCGGGTGATCCGGGCCCTGACCGCCGCGTTCGAGCAGCTGCAGGTTGCGGTCCAGGTGGCGGGCGCTGGTCAGCAGGATGTTGTGCAGGTCGTCCTCGGGCAGGTGCATCGAGCACGAGGCGCTGACCAGGATGCCGTCCTTGCTCAGCATGCGCATGGCCTGCTCGTTGAGGCGGCGGTAGGCCGCTTCGCCGTTTTTCAGGTCTTTCTTGCGCTTGATGAAGGCGGGTGGGTCGGCAATGATCACGTCGAAGCGCTCTTCGGCGGCCTTCAGCTCACGCAGGGCCTCGAACACGTCACCTTCGATGCAGGTCAGCTTCTCGCTGATGCCGTTCAGCGCGGCGTTGCGCTCGACACCATCCAGGGCAAAGCCCGAAGCATCCACGCAGAACACTTCGCTGGCGCCGAACGCGCCGGCCTGCACGCCCCAGCCACCGATGTAGCTGAACAGGTCGAGCACGCGCTTGCCTTTGACATACGGTGCCAGGCGCGCGCGGTTCATGCGGTGGTCGTAGAACCAGCCGGTCTTCTGGCCTTCGCGTACCGGGGCTTCGAACTTGACGCCGTTCTCTTCCAGCGGGACCCAGTCCGGCACTTCGCCGTAGACGGTTTCGACGTAGCGCTGCAGGCCTTCGGCGTCGCGGGCGGCGGAGTCGTTCTTGAACAGGATGCCGCTAGGCTTGAGCACCTGGATCAGCGCCGCGATCACGTCGTCCTTGTGCGCTTCCATGGTGGCCGAGGCCAGCTGCACCACGAGGATGTCGTAGAAGCGATCGACCACCAGGCCCGGCAGCAAGTCAGAGTCGCCGTATACCAGGCGGTAGCACGGCTGGTCGAACAGGCGCTCGCGCAGCGACAGGGCGACGTTCAGGCGGTGTACCAGCAGCGACTTGTCCAGCGGCAGCTTGATGTCACGCGACAGCAGGCGGGCGCAGATCAGGTTGTTCGGGCTCAGCGCGACGATGCCCAGCGGCTTGCCGTTGGCAGCTTCGAGTACTGCCTGCTGGCCGGCCTGGAAGCCTTGCAGCGGGGTCGCGGAAACGTCGACTTCGTTGCTGTAGACCCACAGGTGGCCGGCGCGCAGGCGGCGGTCGGCATTGGCTTTGAGGCGAAGGCTGGGCAGGGACATGACGTCGCTCCGGGAAAAAAGAGCGGGATTATAGCCTGTTGGCCCCTTGCCTGCTGCAGGCCAATGCCGTGAGGAGCCCGGAACAGACACCAATTGTCTGAATTTTTACCCCGCCGCCCACCTTCGGTGATTGGTGTGGTGCCGGACTACGGGGTTAGAATCCGTCGTCCTTCACGAGTGTGTACGCATGTCCCAAGAACTCAGCGCCGAACAGATCCAGCAAGCCTTGCAAGGCATCACCATTCCGCCGCAACCGCAGATCATGGTCGACCTGCAGTTCGAGCAGTACATGCCTGACCCGGACCTGGAAACCATCGCCAAGCTGATTTCCCAGGACCCAGGGCTTGCCGGTGCCTTGCTCAAGCTGGTCAATTCGCCGCATTTCGGCCTGTCGAACAAGATCGGCTCGATCCAGCGCGCGGTAAACCTGCTGGGCAGCCGCTCGATCATCAACCTGATCAACGCACAGTCGATCAAGGGCGAGATGAGCGACGAGACCATCGTCACCCTCAACCGCTTCTGGGACACCGCCCAGGACGTGGCCATGACCTGCCTGACCCTGGCCAAGCGCACCGGCATCCAGGCTGCCGACGAGGCCTATACCCTTGGGTTGTTCCACGACTGCGGCGTACCACTGATGCTCAAGCGCTTCCCCGAGTACATGCAGGTGCTGGAAGAAGCCTACGCCAAGGCCGGTGAGGAAACCCGCGTAGTCGATACCGAGAACCGCGTCTTCAACACCAACCATTCTGTGGTTGGCTACTTCACGGCCAAATCCTGGCGCCTGCCGGAGCACATCAGCGCGGCCATCGCCAATCACCATAATGCCCTGGCGATCTTCCGCGAAGATTCGTCGAGCAATACCCAAAGCCAGTTGAAGAACCTGCTGGCCGTGCTGAAGATGGCCGAGCACATCTGCGCCTCGTACCGCGTGCTGGGCAACCAGAGCATCGACCATGAGTGGAATGCGGTCGGCCCGCTGGTGCTGGACTATATCGGTTTGTCGGAGTACGACTTCGAGACCCTGAAACAGAACATTCGCGAGTTGGGTGGGCGCTGATCCATGCCGGAATTACCTGAAGTCGAAACCACCCGGCGTGGGATTGCTCCCCACCTGGTGGGCCAACGTGTCAGCCGCGTGGTGGTGCGAGACGGGCGTCTGCGCTGGCCGATCCCTGAAGACCTCGATGTGCGCCTGTCCGGGCAGCGCATCGTCAGCGTCGAGCGGCGGGCCAAGTACCTGTTGATCAACGCCGAGGTGGGCACCTTGATCAGCCACTTGGGCATGTCGGGCAACCTGCGCCTGGTGGAGCTGGGCTTGCCTGCAGCCAAGCATGAACATGTCGATATCGAGCTGGAATCGGGGCTGATGCTGCGTTACACCGACCCGCGACGGTTCGGTGCCATGCTCTGGAGCCTCGACCCGCTCAACCATGAGCTGCTGCTGCGCCTGGGGCCAGAGCCGTTGACCGACCTGTTTGACGGCGAGCGCCTGTTCCAGCTGTCGCGCGGGCGCTCGATGGCGGTCAAGCCCTTCATCATGGACAACGCGGTGGTGGTGGGGGTGGGCAACATCTACGCGACCGAGGCGCTGTTTGCCGCTGGCATCGACCCACGCCGTGAGGCGGGCGGAATTTCCAGGGCTCGTTACCTCAAGCTGGCGATCGAAATCAAACGGGTATTGGCCGCGGCCATCGAGCAGGGCGGCACAACCTTGCGCGATTTCATTGGCGGCGACGGGCAGCCGGGGTACTTCCAGCAGGAATTGTTCGTCTACGGGCGGGGCGGTCAGCCGTGCAAGCTGTGCGGCACGACCTTGCGCGAGGTGAAGCTCGGGCAGCGGGCGAGCGTATTCTGCCCGCGCTGCCAGCGCTAGCCGTCTGCGTTCAGGCCTTGCCGGTGATCCGGCGGTACTTGGCCATCAGCTCGTCTTCGGTTTCCGGGTGCGCTTCATCCAGCGGGATGCAGTCGACCGGGCAGACCTGCTGGCACTGCGGCTCGTCGTAGTGACCTACGCACTGGGTGCACAGGTTAGGGTCGATCACGTAGATCTCTTCGCCTTGGGAGATGGCCTCGTTCGGGCACTCGGGTTCGCAGACGTCGCAGTTGATGCAATCGTCGGTGATGATCAGGGACATGGGGACTCCGGCCGGGGCGCATCGCCCGGGCATGTTCAACGCTTTGGGCACAATTGTGCCGCATTCGCGCCCGCAGTGCACGCGGGCGCGATGATCAGGCGCGCAAGGTTACTTCTTGAAGCGTTCGGTCAGCGCCTCGGCCACCACAGGGTGGACGAACTTGCTGATATCTCCGCCCAACGCGGCTATTTCCCGCACCAGCGTCGAGGAAATGAACGAATAGCGCTCCGAAGGCGTGAGGAACAGGCTCTCGACGTCGGGCGCCAGTTGCCGGTTCATGTTCGCCAGCTGGAACTCGTATTCGAAGTCCGATACCGCGCGCAGGCCGCGCAGGAACACGTTCGCGCCCTGTTCCTTGGCGAAGTGCGCCAACAGTGACGAGAAGCCGATGACTTCGACATTGGGCAGGTGCTTGGTGACCTCACGGGCAAGCTCGACCCGTTGTTCCAGCGGGAACAGGGGGTTTTTCTTCGGGCTGGCCGCCACCGCGATGATCACGTGGTCGAACAGGCGCGAAGCGCGCTCGACCAGGTCGCCATGGCCTTTGGTAATGGGGTCGAAAGTACCCGGGTACAACACTCGGTTCATCGCGTCATCCTGGCTGGAGTGCGTTGGGGAGTCGGATGGTAGCGCAGCGATTGCGCCCGGCCAAGTCATGCGGCCGGCTGATGGCACTATAGACAGGGCGTGTATTCGTTGTCATGCACTCTGTGCCAGGCGGGTGGCCAAGGCCTCGGTCAGCCGGGCACTGATGGCATACACCGACAGCTGCGGGTTGGCGCCGATGCTGGTCGGGAACAGCGAACCGTCATGGATCGACAGGTTTTCCAGCTGATGATGGCGGCCCAGGCTGTCGCAGACCGCCTGGCGCGGGTCGTCGCCCATTGCACAGCCGCCCATGACATGGGCGCTGCCCAGCCGGGTGCGGAACGGCTCCAGGCGCAACGCGTCGATCACCTGCTGAACCTCGCCCAGGCTGGCGGCGGCGCGGGCGTCGCTGTGGACCGGCGTGACCTGCGTGGCGCCGGCAGCGAACTGGATCTGCGCCATGCTGTGATAGGCGCGGCGCAGGCCGTCGCGCAGATAGTCGGTGAGCGGGTAATCCAGCACTGGTGAGCCGTCGCCGCGCAATTCCACCGCGCCTCCCGTGCTTTCGGGGTGAAAGCCGTCGCGCAGCAGGGCCAGCATTACGTGAGTGTGCGGCAAGTCGGCCATGCGCCGGGCATTGTCGCTGCCGTATCCACCGAGCAGGGTGCTGGCCAGGGCCGGGTGCAAGGGCGGCACTTCCAGCTTGTAGCCCACCGGCCCGTCGACGCCGTCTTGCCATTGAAAGTGATCGCTGTAGATCGATTGCGGGGCGCCGTAGTACGGGTCGATGCGCGCGTCAAAACGCGCAGCGCTGAAGTTGACCAGGTGCAGGAAGGTCCGTTTGCCCAGGCGGCCATGCGGGTCGGGGGCCTCGGAGCGCAGCAGCAGGGCCGGGCTGTTGATACCGCCCCCGGCCACGATGTAATGGCGGGCGCGCACGCTGATCTGCCTGCCGGTGGGGTGCACGCCTTGAGCATCCAGCGCCTGGCACTGCAGCCCGGCGATACGCTCGCCATTGTGTTCGAAGCGTTCAGCGCGTGCGAGGTAGAGCAGTTCACCACCATTATCGAGGGTCGCCGGGATGCGCGTGACCAGCATCGATTGCTTGGCATTCACCGGGCAGCCCATGCCGCAATAGCCGAGGTTCCAGCAGCCACGCACGTTTCGCGGGATCACCGCCCAACGATAGCCAAGCTGTTCACAGCCGCGCCGCAGTACGTCGTTGTTGGCGTTCGCTGGCATCGCCCACGGCGTGATGCCCAGATCGTGCTCGCTACGCTCGAACCAGGGCTGCATTTCTTGTTGCCCCAGGCCCGTGACGCCATGGGCGGCGGCCCAGTGCGCCAGCGTCTGTGGCGGCGTGCGAAAGCTCGAGGTCCAGTTGATCAGGGTGGTCCCACCGACAGCGCGGCCCTGCAGAATGGTGATGGCGCCATCCTTGCTCATCCGCCCCAGGCCTTCCTGATAGAGGCTGGCGTAGGCCTCGTCTTCCAGTAGATGGAAGTCGCTGCTGGTCTTCAGTGGGCCCTCCTCGATCAGCAGTACCTTGAAGCCGGCGGCGCTGAGCATCTGCGCACTGGTGGCACCGCCGGCACCGCTGCCGATCACCGCGATATCGGCCTCCAGCGTCAGGTCGTGCTCCAGGCGTGAGCCGTCATGGGTGGTCCAGCCGCGTTCGAGGCCTTGGCGAAACGGGTCGGTTACAGGCATTGAAGATGTTCTTTTTGTCAGATCTTGGGTGGGCCGGGGTAGCCGCATGCGGCCCAGGCTTCCGGGCGTTCGTACCAGGCCATTTGCAGCAGTTGCAGCAGCGAGGCATGGCCCATGCGCAGCAGGTTCAGCGAGCTGTCCTGCCAGCGCTGCAGAAAGGCCGTTACCTGCGCACCGCTGGCCTGCTCCCAAGCCCCCCAGACGCCGGTCAAAGGGCCGCGGGTCAGCGGCAGGTTGAGCACATCGAACAGTTGCCGGGTGAGCTTGAGCATTTCCGGTGACAGCGCTGCCAGCTTGTGGTCGAGGCTGTGCAGCACCAGCTCGCCGTTTGCCGAGGTGCCGGCGAGTACCACCGGGACAAGTGCGAGCAGGGCCGGCAGGTCATCCTCACGCAGCACCTGGTAACCGGTTGCAGGCGTCTTGGCGCTGCAGCCGACCAGGCTGGCAGTACTCAGGAAAAGGCTGGCGCCCAGGCTGAAGCGCAGCAGGTCACGGCGCTGCATCAGCGGATGAACAACTTGTAGACCAGGCGCTGCAAGGCCTTGCCATAGGGCGGGTAGATCAGCCGCGCGGCATTCAGGCGCTGCTTGGCCAGCACTGCCTTGGCCTTGCTGAAGGTCAGGAAGCCTTCATGGCCATGGTAATGGCCCATGCCGGAGGGGCCGATACCGCCGAACGGCAAGTCGTCCTGGGCCACGTGCAGCAAGGTGTCGTTCAGGCACACGCCGCCGGAATGGCTGCGCTGCAGCACGTGCTGCTGCTCGCTGCGGTCGTAGCCGAAGTAGTACAGCGCCAAGGGGCGAGGGCGTTGATTGATGTAGGCCAGGGCCTCGTCGAGGTGGTCGTAAGGCACCAGCGGCAGCAGCGGGCCGAAGATCTCGTCCTGCATCACTTGCATGCTGTCGTTGACCCGGGTCAGCAGGTGCGGCGGCAGGCGTCGGCCCTGGCGGGTCTCGTCGGGGTACAGGTCGAGCACCTGGGCACCCTTGCCGCGGGCGTCGTCCAGCAGGTGCTGCAGGCGCTGCAACTGCCGTGGGTTGATGATGGCACTGTAGTCGGGGTTGTCAGCGATGCGTGGGTACATGCGCTTCACCACGTTGCGGTAGGCATCGGCGAAGTCGTTCAGGCGGTCACGGGGCACCAGCACATAGTCGGGCGCGACGCAGGTCTGGCCGGCGTTGAGGGTCTTGCCGAAGGCGATACGCTCGGCGGCCGTGGTCAGCGGCACGCTGGCCGACACGATGGCCGGGGACTTGCCGCCCAACTCCAGGGTCACCGGGGTCAGGTTTTGCGCGGCTGCCAGCATGACCTGGCGGCCGATGCTGGTGGCGCCGGTGAACAGCAGGTGGTCGAAGGGCAGGCGGGCGAACGCCTGGCCGACTTCGACCTCGCCAAGTACCACGCTGACCAGATCTTCGGGGAAAACCCGCTCAATGAGCGCTTTGAGGGCTGCTCCACTGGCCGGTGTGGCTTCGCTCAGCTTGAGCATGACCCGGTTGCCGGCAGCAAGGGCACAGGTCAACGGGCCGATGGCGAGGAACAGCGGGTAGTTCCACGGCACGATGATGCCAACCACACCCAATGGCTGGTACAGCACCCGTGCGCTGGCCGGCTGGAAAGCCAGGCCCACTGCGCGCCGGGCCGGGCGCATCCAGCGTTGCAGGTGGCGCTCGGCATGGCGAATGCCTTGCACCGACGGTAGCAGCTCGGCCAGCAGCGTTTCGTCGGCACTGCGGCCGCTGAAGTCGGCATCGATGGCTTCGATAAGCGCTTGCTGGTCCGCCAGCAATGCCTCGCGCAGGCTTTTAAGCCACTGCCGCCGCTGTGCCGCAGGCGGCATGGGGTTGCCGGCAAAGGCCTGGCGCTGAGCGGCGAACGTCGCGTCAAGGTCGGTGTCGGAATGCACAGGAGGCAAGGCGATGGGCGAGGTCACGGCGGTCTCTCGTCTGGGCTTGAAGTCCCTAGAGCCTATACTCTAATTCGTACCATGGTGCGACTTTTTTAACCGGGGAGAACGGTGCACCCGTGGTGTGATTCACCGTAAGATGACCCATTATCGAAAGCCCGCAAACTGGGAGCTGAGCATGGCCCCGCGCATGAAGACCCGAGAGCGCATCGTGCAGAACAGCCTGGAGCTGTTCAACCTGCAGGGCGAACGCAGCGTCAGTACCAATCACATTGCCGCGCATATGGAAATTTCGCCCGGCAATCTGTACTACCACTTCCCCAACAAGCAGGCGATCATCGCCCTGCTGTTCAGCCAGTACGAAGAACTGGTGGACAGCTTCCTGCGCCCGCCGCAGGGCCGTATGGCCATGGTCGAGGACAAGCGCTTCTACCTCAAGGCGCTGCTCGCGGCGATGTGGAACTATCGCTTCCTGCACCGTGACCTGGAACACCTGCTGGAAAGCGACCCTGAACTGGCCGCCCGCTATCGGCGCTTTTCCGAGCGCTGCCTGCGCCAGGGCCAGGCGATCTACCGTGGCTTCGTCGACGCCGGGATCCTGGCCATGGAACCTGCGCAGATCGAGTCACTGACCATCAATGCCTGGATCGTGCTGACCTCATGGGTACGTTTTCTCAGCACCACGCGCGAACATTCCGCGCATCTGGGTGAAGAAGCCTTCAAACGTGGCGTCTATCAGGTGCTGGTGCTGGAGCTGGGCTTTGTCACCGGCAATGCCCGTGGCGCGGTGGACGCCCTGTGCCAGGAATTCCACGTTCCGTTCAATCAGGCCCTGGAACAGTAGCCAGGGCCTTCGTGCCATCGATCAGGAGATTGTCATGCCCCTTGCGCAATTGATCACCCCGCAACAGCTGGCCGAGCGTCTGGACTCGCCCAAGCTGGTGATCCTCGATTGTCGATTTGCCCTGGAGGATGTGGATTACGGCCAACGCAGCTATGCCGAGGGACATATCGCCGGGGCGCATTTTGCCGACCTGGAGCGTGACCTGAGCGGGCCGGTGAGCAAGGGCCGTACCGGCCGCCATCCGCTGCCGGACCCGCACCGGCTGGTCGAGCGCTTGCGCGAGTGGGGCCTGGACGATGACAGCGAAGTGGTGCTGTACGACGATGGCCCTGGCGCGTTTGCTGCCCGCGCCTGGTGGTTGCTGGTCTGGTTGGGCAAGCGCAGCAACGTGGCGATCCTCGATGGCGGCCTCAAGGCCTGGCATGCGGCGCATTTGCCGCTGAGCCTGGATGCGCCAGCCAAGCGCGAGGGGACGTTCAGTGGCGAGGCGGACGCCAAGCTGCTGATCGACGCCGAGCACCTGGCCAAGCGCCTGGGCAGCCCTGACCTGACCCTGATCGATGCCCGTGCGCTGCCGCGCTTCCGGGGCGAAGTCGAGCCGATCGACCCCGTGGCAGGGCATATTCCGGGCGCCCAGTGCGCCGCCTTCAACGAGAACCTCGATGCCGATGGGCGTTTCCTGGCGCCGGAGCAGCTCAAGCTGCGCTTTGCAGAAAAGCTGGCAGGGCGCTCGCCAGAGCAACTGGTGGCCTATTGCGGGTCAGGGGTGACGGCATGCCATAACCTGTTTGCCCTGGCGCTGGCGGGGTATCCGCTGGGCAAGTTGTACGCAGGCTCCTGGAGCGAGTGGATCAATGATCCCAAGCATGGCGTGGCGACTGGGGAATAATCACTGACCGTCGACCAGCCACTGTGGAATCCGCCGCTCCAGGTAATAACCCGGGTTCCGCAGGCTGCCGTCGACAAACCCCACATGCCCACCCCGCGCGTGCAGCTCGAACTGTGTCTGCGCTGCCAGTTCACTGGCCGTGGGCAAGCTGTGGCCGAACACGAAAGGGTCATCGGTGGAATGGATGATCAGCGTCGGCGTGCGGTTTTCCCCCAGATAGAATCGGCTCGATGAGCGGCGATAGTAGTCGTGGGCATCGCTGAAGCCGTTCAGCGGCGCGGTGACCTTGCCATCGAAATCCCAGAACGTCTTCAGTCTGCCCAGAGGCCCCAACCGGTCGAGCGCGGCCAGGCCCTCATGGTGCCCGCGGTCACGGAAGTGTCGTTGTTTCAACTGCACATAGGCCATCATCTCGCGCATGAAATGCGCTTGGTACACCTTGGAAAAACCCAGGCCGATGCGGTCGGCGCACTGGTCCAGGCGAAACGGCACCGAGACGGCGACTGCGGCTTGCAATTGGCTGGCAGCGCCAGTTTCGCCCAGGTACTTGAGCAGTACATTGCCGCCCAGTGAGTAGCCAACGGCATACAACGGTGCCGATGGACGTTGCGCGTGCAGGTGAGCGACCACCTCGGCGAGGTCCTCGCTGGCCCCGGAGTGGTAGCTTCGCGGCAACAGGTTGGGTTCGCCCGAACAACCGCGCCAGTTCACCGCCACACTGGCCCAGCCCCGGGCTTGCAGCGATTGTTGCAAGCCCTTGACGTAGGGCGAATGGGACGAGCCGGTCAGGCCATGCAACACTAGCACTAGCGGCGCGTCCGGGCTGTGTGGCCCATGCCAGTCGAGGTCGAGAAAATCGCCATCGGCCAGCCACAGGCGTTCGCGGCTTCGTTCCAGCTCTGGCAGCTTGCGCCACAGTGGCCCCCACAGGGTTTGCAGGTGGGGGTTGGACAGGCCGATGGCCGGGCGGAACGTGGCGGAGAGACTGGGCATGCTGGGCGACTCGTGATGTGCCTGCGTAGACTGCCATGAAACCTCGCCACTGTACCTGCGCTATTGGTCGGGGGCTGGCAGAGGTTGTTGTTCGACGCTTGGGCCGACACTGACCTTTACGATGTAGCTTAGGTCGAGATGACGCTGCATGGCGGCGCGGACATCGGCCGGCGTCAAACGGTTGATGCGCTCGATGTAGGTGTTGAGATGATCGTCAGGTTGATGTTGATGGGTCAGATCCGCGAGCAATGCTGCCAGGCCTTTGTTCTGCGCGACACTGCGCAGCAATTGCCCTTCCCGCTGTTTGCGAGCCACTTGCAGCTCTGCTTGGGTTGGCCCTTGCTCAATGAAATCGCGCAGCAGGTTCACTACCAGTTGCTGGGAGCCTTCCACATGCGCGGGGGCGACCTCCCATTCGACGCTGAACAACCCGCCTGCCCGTAATGGCGATACACGGGTGTGCACGCCGTAAGTGAGGCCGCGGCGTTGGCGCAGTTCGACCATCAAGCGCGATTCGAGCCCTTCTCCCAGTACAGCGCTGGCCAACTCCAGGGCCGGGAACTGCGGATCATTGGCGGGCACGTTCAAGGGAAGTGCCAGCAAGACAGCGCTGCTCGCGCCAGGCTGTTCGACTTTTATGGTCGTGCCGGTGGCGGTTGGGACAGTTGGCAGATCTGTTGCCGACCAACGCTGTGGCAGCGCTTGGCTGATCTGATGGGAGAGTGCTTGGGCTTCTGCGAAAGAAAGGTCGCCGACCACGACCATCTCCAGGTTGCTGGCGGAGTAGGCGCGTTGGTGGAATGTCCGCAAATCGTCTATGGTTACCGCCGCTACACCCTGTTCGGAGCTGCCCAGTGGGTTGCCGTAAGGATGGCCACTGAACAGGTGGCGGAAGGCTTCGCTACGCGCCCTCGATACAGGACGCCACTCGCGTGAGGCGTTGCTCCGCAGCAACTGCTGCTTGATCTTGTCCAGAGCGGGGGCGAGGAATGCGGGGCGTGCCACAAGGTCGGTGAAAAGCGCCAGGGACGGCCCCAGCACGGCCGGGGTGCTCAGGCTGCGCAGGCTCAACGTCGCATGTTCCAGACGTATCTGCTTGTCGAAAAACGCCCCCAGGCGTTCGAGATGACTGGCTTGTTCGGTGGCCGTGTATTGCTGGCTACCCTCATCGAGCATGGACAGCGTCAAGGCTGCCAGGCCAGGGTGCTCAGTGTCCTGGACAGTGCCGGCTTTGAACCGCAGTACTACGTCAACGATAGGTAACCCGCGGGCTTCGACGAATTTAACGCCTGTGCCGGTTTCGGTCTTCCAGGCTTGCACCTGCGTCTGGATGGATTCGAACTGATCCAGGTCGAGCCCTTGGGCGCTGATCAGGCCGCCGTAAATGCTGTTGGTTTCGGTAGGCTTTGAGGTCGCAGTCAAATCACGCATGAGCGCTCTCCTTGTTGTGCATGAAGGTAATGGCAGCGCGGGAATCGATCAGGAACTCCAGGGCGACCTGGCCGACCTGTTCGGCTGTCACGGCTTCGATGTCTTGTCGCTCATTTTCCAGTGCAATGGGGTCCAGGCCGCAGGCGGCCTGTTTGCCGATGGCCCGTGCCTGTATATCGATGTCGTCCCTTTCGAAAACCTGCCTGGCCAGCAGGCGCGCCTTGGCGCGTTGAAGGTCTTCTCTGGAAGGTGCCGAGTGACGAAAGGATTCGATTTCCAGCAGCAGCCTTTCGGCTGCGATCTCCGGCGTTACCTGGGGACTGCAAAATGCGTAGAGCTCGAGCAAACTGTCACCCCGCTGCCAGGGTTCGTAGGCTGAGCTCAGGGCCTGCAGAATCGGGTCATCCAGCACCAGTCGTTGTTGCAGGGTGCTGCTCTGCCCGTCGGCAAGCAGGTCGGGCAGAAGCCGCAATGCATAAGCCTGCTCGTCGGACTGGGCCGTACATTGGCTGGGGATATTGAAACTGAGCATCGTGCCTGTGTACTGGCCCGGTAGCCTCAGCGTCTGATGACGGCGATTTTGCAGCGGGGGCGCGGAGGGTGTTTCTCGCGCAGGCAGGCGGTTGGCGGGGATCGTTGCAAAGTGCCGCATGACCAGGCTTTGCAACTGTGCCAGGGTGATATCGCCCGATACTGCAAGCGTGGCGTTGTTGGGTCGGTACCAGGTCTGGTACCACGTACGGGCCGCAGCAGGCGTGAGGTGCTCGAGATCAGCCTTGTGGCCAATGATGGGCGTGCCATAGCCACCGGTGCCGTAAGCCAGTAACCGGTGATGTTCCAATGCCAGTGCCAACGGGCTGTTGTCGACCTGCTCTCGGCGCTCGGCCATGACTACGTTCAGTTCGCGAGCGAAAGGTGTATCGCTGAGCGTGGCGCTCGCCATGACGTCGGCCATGGCTTCCAGGGCAACCTCCAGGCGGCTGGCTGGCAATGTCAGCGGAAATACCGTGGCGTCGGTCAAGGTGAAGGCATTCGGTTCGCCGCCAAGACGAGTCATGACGGCCGAATATTGGCCACCTGCCAGTTTGCTGCTGCCCTCGAACAGCAAGTGTTCCAGGGCATGGGAAAGGCCGGAATGGCCTGCTGGCTCGTAGCTCGACCCGACGTGGTACCACAGCTGCACACTGACCAGCGGCGCACGATGGTCTTCGCGCAGGTAGATGCGCAGGCCGTTGGCGAGGGTGAATGATTGAACGTTGCTGCCCAGGATGGGCGCCGAAGTGCGATCGGTCATGGTTGAAGTACTCCTGCAAGAATGCAGGAGCAGCTTCAACCATGGCTGCGGCGGGTTTGCGGTAACTAAGTACGGCTAGCCAGCGTTAGGGGTTCAGCCGCGTTGCCAGAGCGCGTAGTGCACCTGGCCAGTCTTTTTCTCGCGGTGCAGGCGCCAGTTGCCGGGCATCGGCAGCGTCGAAGGTGCGGCCTCGCTTTCGGTGTAGATCCACGCCTGTTCACGCAGCCACTGGTTCTGTTCCAGCAGGTTGCAGGTGTTGGCCAGCAGGTCCTGGTGGAACGGCGGGTCGAGGAACACCACGTCGAACTGCTGCTTGGCCGGGTTCTGCAGGTAGCGCAGTGCGTCGGTCTGCAGGATTTGCCCGCGTGGGCAGCGCAGGATCTCGAGGTTGTTCTTCAGGTTGCTGATGGCAGCCGGGTTGCTGTCCAGCGCCACGGCATCCTCGGCGCCACGGGACAGTGCCTCCAGCACCAGGGCGCCACTGCCGGTGAAGGCATCCAGCACCTGGGCGCCTTCGATGTAGGGCGCCAACCAATTGAACACGGTTTCGCGCACGCGGTCAGGCGTTGGGCGCAGGCCTTCGCCTTCCGGTACCGCCAGGCGGCGGCTGCGCCACTCGCCGGCGATGATGCGCAGGTGACCCTGGCCCTTGCTTTGGCCCTGCTGCGGGCGGGCGGGAGGGGTGGATCTAGGCATTAGTGCTCCGGTACGCCGAGCGGCTGCTCGGACGGTTTGTCAGTGGGGGCGGGCAGCGGCTGCTGTGGCACTTTCGGGCCAACGGTGACAATCACCAGTTTATCGGCTGCCAGGTGCTTGTTCATCGCCGCTTTGACCTGATCGACGGTCAGTGCCTGGGACTGCTGCATGAAGTCTTCCAGCCAGGTCAGTGGCAGGTTGTAGAAACCGATCGCGCCGAGTTGGCCGACGATGCTGGCATTACTGGCATTGGACAGCGGGAAGCTGCCGGCCAGTTCGCGTTTGGCGTCGTCCAGTTCCTGCTGGGTCGGGCCGCTCTTGAGGTAATCGGCGAGGATATCCCGCACCAGCTTGAGCGTGCCTTCACTGAGTTCGGCACGGGTCTGCAGGTTGATCATGAACGGGCCACGCACCTGCATCGGGCTGAACACCGAATACACGCCGTAGGTCAGGCCGCGTTTTTCGCGGACTTCGCTCATCAGGCGGGTGCCGAAGGCGCCGCCGCCGAGGATCTGGTTGCCCAGCGAGAGGGCCGGCCAGTCCGGGTCCTGGCGGTCGATACCGAGCTCGGCGAGCATCAGGTGAGTCTGCTTGCTCGGAAAGTCGATATGGGTGACGCCAGCCTTGGGTTCAACCGGCTGGGCTGGAGCGGCCAATGCCGGGCCTTTGGGCAGGGCGGCGGATACCTGGGCGGCGACCGCCTCGGCTTCCTCGCGGCTGAGGTCGCCGACCAGGGCGATCACTGCGTTGCCAGCGGTATAGGCTTTGGCGTGGAAGGCGCGTAGCTGCTCAAGGGTGATGCCCGGCACGCTCTCGGCACTGCCATCGCTTGGCTGAGCGTAAGGGTGGTCGCCGTAGAGCTTGCTGAACAGGGCCTTGCCGGCAATCTTGCCAGGGTTCTGCTTCTCATACTCGAAACCGGCCAGCAGCTGGTTCTTGATGCGTTTCAGTGCATCTTCCGGGAAGGTCGGCTTGCCGGTCACTTCGGCGAACAGCTTGAGGGCTGGCTCGCGCTTGTCCTTGGCGCTCAGGCTGCGCAGCGAAGCCACGGCCATGTCGCGGTAGGAGCCGTTGCCAAAGTCGGCACCCAGGCCCTCGAAGCCTTCGGCGATGGCGGTCACGTCCTTGCCTGCCACACCCTCGTTAAGCATGGCGTTGGTCAGGGTGGCCAACCCTGGGGTGTTGCCATCCTGGCTGCTGCCAGCGGCAAAGGTCACGCGCAGGTCGAACATCGGCAGCTCGCGGGCTTCGACGAACAGCACCCGGGCGCCTTCGGCGGTGGTCCAGTTCTGGATGTTCAGCTGGCGCCGGCTGGGCGCCTTGCCATCAAGCTCGGCCAGCGATTGCAGGGTGTTGGCCGGGCGTGCGGCGCTGCTTTCGGCTTCTGAATGGGCCGGCCGGGCGAGCACTGCAGCCATCGCCACCACCAGCGCGATGATGCCCGTGCCGATCAGGGTGTAGCGTGGTGCGCTGCGATCACTCATGAGCGGACTCCTCGGGCAGTACGTGGGCAACGCTCAGGCGTTCGCGGGTGAAATAGGTGCGTGCAGCGTTTTGCACGTCTTCCGGGGTGACGCGCTTGAGCTCGTCCAGTTCGCTGTCGATCAGCTTCCAGGACAGGCCGACGGTTTCCAGCTGGCCGATGGTGGTGGCCTGGCTGCTGATGGAATCGCGGTCGTAGACCAGGCCGGCGATGACCTGGGCACGCACGCGCTCCAGCTCTTCGGCGCTTGGCGGGGTGGTCTTGAGCTCGTCGAGCAGCTGCCAGACGCCTTTTTCGACGTCGGCCAGGGTTTTTTGCTTCTGCACGTTCGGCGTGGCCGAGATCAGGAACAGGCTGTCGCCACGGGTGAAGGCGTTATAGCTGGACGAGGCGCCGGCCACCAGCTCCTGGCCACGTTCCAGGCGTGCCGGCATGCGCGCGCTGTAGCCGCCATCGAGCAAGGCCGAGATCAGCCGCAGGGCGTGCACGGTGCGTGGGTCCTTGGCGGTGGCCAGGCCCGGTACGTTGAAACCGTAGATCAGGCTCGGCAACTGGGTGCGCACGTGCAACGTCAGCTGGCGCTGGCCCGGTTCGGCCAGTTCCAGGGGCAGTTTGGCGGGGGGCACGGCGCGCTTGGGAATGCTGGCGAAGTATTTCTGCGCGAGGCCTTTGACCTCGTCGGCGGTGACATCGCCAACCACCACCAGGGTTGCATTGTTCGGTGCGTACCAGGATTCGTACCAGTGGCGCAGCTCCTCGACCTTCATGCGTTCGAGGTCGGCCATCCAGCCGATGGTCGGGGTGTGGTAGCCGCTGGCCGGGAAGGCCATGGCACGGAACAGCTCGAAAGCCTTGGAACTTGGCTGGTCATCGGTACGCAGGCGGCGCTCTTCCTTGATTACCTCGATTTCGCGGGCGAACTCGTCGGCAGGCAGGCGCAGGCTGGCCAGGCGGTCGGCTTCCAGTTCAAAGGCCACCGGCAGGCGGTCGCGGGCCAGCACCTGGTAGTAGGCGGTGTAGTCGTCGCTGGTAAAGGCGTTCTCCTCCGCGCCGAGGTCCCGCAGAATGCGCGAGGCCTCGCCGGGGCCGATCTTGGCGCTGCCCTTGAACATCATGTGCTCCAGGGCATGGGACAAGCCGGTCTGGCCCGGGGTCTCGTAGCTGGAGCCGACCTTGTACCAGATCTGCGAGACGACCACGGGGGCTCGGTGGTCTTCGCGCACGACCACTTTCAGGCCGTTGTCGAGGATGAATTCGTGGGTCGGCTGCACGTCGGCGGCCAATGCCGCGAGCGGCAGGCAGAGCGTGCTGAGCAACAGGCCAGCGGCGCGGCGGGCTAGAGCATTCATACGGTGATTAACCTGTTCGGCGGCCCGCTGGTTTAGCGTCGGCGGGCCAGGAGGTGCTAGGATACTGATCCGGTTGCCTGGCGACCATGCCTGTCGCCGTTCTGGCCCGCAGGCCCATTAAGACAAAACATTGCGCATGAACCAGTCGGATTCAAAATAGTCTGTTCTGCGTTTAGAGAATTCCCGATGTGCCAGTTGCTGGCCCATCGCTACCCTGAGATAGCCGTCTTCCATGTTTGGTTCCAACGACGACAAAAAAGCGCCGGCCGAGGCTGGCGAGAAAAAAGGCCTGTTCAGCTGGTTTCGCAAGAAGCCGCAGCAACCTGTCGCCGAACAGCCTCAAACGCCTGAGCCGCCAGCGCCCGAGGTGCAGCCAGCCGAGCCGGTAGCAGCACAGCCCGCCGTTGAGCAGCCGCTTGTCGAGGCGCAGCAACCGGCGCCGGTCGAGCCTGTGCCGGTCGAGCCCCTGCCCCCGGTGGTCGAAGCGCCTGTGCCAGAGCTGGTCGCTTCCCAGCCATTGCAGGCGCCCGAGCCTGAGCCGATTGCGTCTGCACCGCTGATCGCACCGACCCCTGAACCTGTCGCCTCCATGCCGCTGCAAGCGGCGCCGGTCGAGCCTGCCCCGGTGGTCGAGCATGCCGCCCCTGTCAGCAACCTGGTGCTTCCGGTAGCCGAAGAGCCGGTGGCGCTGGTGCCGGACCTGGAGCCGAAGGCGCCACCGGTGATACCGGAACGTCCCGCGCCAGAGCCGGTGGTCGTGGCCTCTGCGCCTGCCCCTATCGAGCCTGAGCCCGCCCCGATGGTTGCTGCTCCGGTTGCCACCGAGCAGTCCAAGCCCGGTTTCTTCGCCCGCCTCAAGCAGGGCCTGTCGAAGACCAGCGCCAGCATCGGCGAAGGCATGGCCAGCCTGTTCCTGGGCAAGAAGGTCATCGATGACGACCTGCTCGACGAGATCGAGACCCGCCTGTTGACCGCCGACGTCGGTGTCGAAGCCACTTCGACCATCGTCCAGAACCTGACTCAGAAGGTTGCCCGCAAGCAGCTGGCTGACGCTGATGCGCTGTACAAGTCGCTGCAGGAAGAGCTGGCCGCACTGCTGCGCCCGGTCGAGCAGCCGCTGAAGGTCCAGGCGCAGAACAAGCCCTACGTGATCCTCGTGGTCGGCGTGAATGGTGCCGGCAAGACCACCACCATCGGCAAGCTGGCCAAGAAGCTGCAGCTGGAAGGCAAGAAGGTCATGCTGGCTGCCGGTGACACCTTCCGTGCCGCTGCCGTGGAGCAGCTGCAGGTCTGGGGCGAGCGCAACCAGATCCCGGTGATCGCCCAGCACACTGGCGCCGACTCCGCCTCGGTGATCTTCGACGCCGTGCAGGCCGCCAAGGCCCGTGGTGTCGATGTGCTGATCGCCGACACCGCCGGCCGCCTGCACACCAAAGACAACCTGATGGAAGAGCTGAAGAAGGTCCGCCGGGTAATCGGCAAGCTCGACGCCGAAGCACCGCACGAGGTGCTGCTGGTGCTCGACGCCGGTACCGGGCAGAACGCCATCAGCCAGGCCAAGTACTTCAACCAGAGCGTCGAACTGACCGGCCTGGCCCTGACCAAGCTGGACGGCACTGCCAAAGGTGGGGTGATCTTCGCCCTGGCCAAGCAGTTCAAGCTGCCGATCCGCTTCATCGGTGTCGGTGAAGGCATCGACGACCTGCGCACCTTCGAAGCCGAGCCGTTCGTCAAGGCTCTGTTCGCCGAGCGAGACTGACCATGATCCGATTCGAACAGGTTGCCAAGCGCTACCCAAATGGCCATGTCGGCTTGCATGAGCTGAGTTTCCGGGCGCGCCGGGGCGAGTTCCTGTTCGTCACCGGGCACTCGGGTGCGGGCAAGAGCACCTTGCTGCGCCTGTTGCTGGCCATGGAGCGCCCGACCAGTGGCAAGCTGATGCTGGCCGGGCAGGACCTGGGCCAGATCAGCAATGCCCAGATCCCGTTCCTGCGTCGGCAGATTGGCGTGGTGTTCCAGAACCACCAGCTGCTGTTCGACCGCACGGTGTTCAACAACATCGCCCTGCCGCTGCAGATTCTCGGCTTGTCCAAGGCCGAGATTGCCAAGCGCGTGGATTCGGCGCTGGAGCGGGTGTCGCTGTCCGACAAGGGCGAGCTATTCCCGGCTGACTTATCCACCGGCCAGCAGCAGCGGGTCGGTATTGCCCGCGCCATTGTTCACCAGCCGGCCTTGCTGCTGGCGGATGAACCCACTGGTAACCTCGACCCGCGCCTGGCCGCGGAGATCATGGGCGTGTTCGAGGACATCAACCGCCTGGGCACCACGGTTCTGATCGCCAGTCACGACCTGGCACTGATTGCGCGCATGCGCCACCGCATGCTGACCTTGCAGCGCGGTCGTCTGATCGGCGATGGGGAGGCCGGGCAATGAGCACTACACGTACACCAAAGGTTTCCGAGCGCGTTGCGCCGAAGGCTGCCGACCCGCAGCCGGCCAAGAAGAAAGGCGGCGATCACGACGACGACGGCCCGGACTTCCGCACCCTGCTGCACGCCTGGCTGGAAAGCCATCGCGCCAGCCTGGCCGACAGCTTGCGACGCCTGGGCAAGCAGCCGATCGGCAGCTTCTTCACCTGCCTGGTGATGGCCGTGGCGCTGAGCATGCCCATGGGCTTGTCGCTGCTGTTGAAGAATATCGAGGTGCTGGGTGGCTCCTGGCAGCGCGCGGCGCAGATTTCGCTGTACCTGAAGCTCGATGCAGGTAGCCAGCAGGGTGAAGCGTTGCGGGACGACATCAAGCGCATGCCGGGTGTAGCCGAAGCCCAGTACGTCAGCCCCGGGCAGGCCCTGGAAGAGTTCCAGCAGCAGTCCGGGCTGGGCGAGGCCCTGCGCGAACTGCCCGACAACCCGTTGCCCGGTGTGGTGGTGGTGACCCCGACCGAAGTCGACAAACCGGCCCTGGAAGCCCTGCGTCAGCGCCTGTCGGAGCTGCCAAGGGTGGAGAACGCGCAGCTGGACCTGGTATGGGTGGAGCGCCTGGCGGCGATCCTCAAGCTGGGCGACCGTTTTGTCTTCGGCCTGGCGGTGATGCTGATTTCTGCGTTGTTGTTAGTAATCGGTAACACAATTCGTCTACATATTGAAAACCGCCGCATCGAGATCGAAGTGATCAAGCTGGTGGGGGGCACAGACAGCTACGTACGCCGGCCTTTCCTGTACATGGGCGCCTTGTACGGCCTGGGTGCGGGCTTGCTGGCCTGGGCCATCCTGGCCTTCGGCCTGAACTGGCTGAACGAGGCCGTGGTAGGGCTGTCCGGGCTGTATGGCAGTGACTTCGCCCTGGGCGGGGTGCCGGCGTCCGATGGTCTGTCGCTCTTGATCGGAGCGGTGTTGTTGGGGTATATCGGTGCATGGATTGCAGTCGCCCGCCACTTGAACGAGCTGGCGCCGCGATAGTGTTTACGTGCCAGCATTGACATTTTCTTCACGATGGAACTTGTACGGTCGTTCCGGGTCAATGTAGGCAGCGCTCACAAGGCGCGAGTTTAGTAAGTCGGAGGTTCTTGAATGACCACATCGTTGCAACCTGCCTATGCCCTAGTGCCCGGTGCAAACCTGGAAGCCTACGTGCACACGGTCAACAGCATCCCGCTGTTGTCTGTCGAGCAGGAGCGTGATCTGGCCGAGCGTCTCTATTACGAGCAGGATCTCGAGGCCGCTCGGCAAATGGTGATGGCCCACCTGCGTTTCGTTGTACATATCGCGCGTAGCTATGCAGGCTACGGGCTGGCCCAGGCCGACCTTATCCAGGAAGGCAACGTCGGCCTGATGAAGGCGGTCAAGCGCTTCAACCCGGAAATGGGTGTGCGCCTGGTGTCCTTCGCCGTGCACTGGATCAAGGCAGAGATTCACGAATTCATCTTGCGCAACTGGCGCATCGTCAAGGTCGCCACCACCAAGGCCCAGCGCAAGCTGTTCTTCAACCTGCGCAGCCAGAAGAAGCGTCTGGCCTGGTTGAGCAACGACGAAGTGCATCGCGTGGCAGAAAGCCTCGGCGTCGAGCCACGTGAAGTACGCGAGATGGAAAGCCGCCTGAGT
Organism: Pseudomonas sp. TWI628; assembly: GCF_039673865.1. NCBI lineage: Bacteria > Pseudomonadati > Pseudomonadota > Gammaproteobacteria > Pseudomonadales > Pseudomonadaceae > Pseudomonas > Pseudomonas sp. TWI628. The sequence continues at coordinate 131,139 of NZ_JBDJMM010000007.1, forward strand.
GGCCAGGACATGGCCTTCGACCCGGCAGCCGAAGCGGATGACGACAGCGCCTTCCAGTCGCCAGCGCATTATCTGGAAGACCACCGCTACGACCCGGCTGTGCAGCTGGAGGATGCCGACTGGAGTGACAACTCCACCAGCAACCTGCACGAAGCACTGCAAGGCCTGGATGACCGTAGTCGCGATATTCTCTACCAGCGCTGGCTGGCGGAAGAAAAGGCCACGTTGCATGAGCTGGCTGACAAGTACAGCGTTTCGGCTGAGCGGATTCGCCAGCTGGAGAAGAATGCGATGAACAAGGTCAAGGCGCTGATCACCGTCTGATCAAGCCAGGCCGCATTGAAAAGCCGCTGACCCGAGAGGGGCAGCGGCTTTTTTGTTGAGGCTTACGGCCTGCGCGAGCTGTCCAGTTGCATCAGGTAGCTGGGCCCGCCCAGCTGGCTCATTTGCCGACGAATCCAGCCCGCCCGGCTTGCCACATAGGCGCTGGGCCGGCTGGCACTCCACTTGATCGGGCTCGGCAGCACTGCGGCCAGTTGTGCGGCCTGCTGGCGGGTCAGTTGGCTGGCATCGACGCCAAAGTGGTAACGCGCCGCGGCCTGGGCGCCGAACACGCCTTTACCCCACTCGGCGCTGTTCAGGTATACCTCGAGAATCCGCTCCTTCGACCAGAACAGTTCGATCAGCGCGGTGAACCAGGCCTCCAGCCCCTTGCGGAACCAGCTACGGCCCGACCACAGGAACAGGTTCTTGGCCACCTGCTGGGACAAGGTGCTGGCACCACGAATGCTGCCACCGCGCTCGTTGTACGCCAGCGCCGCCTGGATGGCCGGAATGTCGAAGCCCCAATGGCTGGCGAACTTCTGGTCTTCACCGGCGATGACCGCCACCTTGAGTTCGTCGGAGATCTTCTCCCACGGTTCCCAGTCGCGCTGCAGGTCGATCGGCTCGCCACTTACCCATGATTGCACCTTGCGCTCAAGCATCAAGGCTGTGCCAGGCGGTGGTACCCAGCGAAACACCAACACCAGCACGATGCTGCCGGCAGCGAACCAGAGCAGGGCGCGGGCGAGGCGGCGGAGAATGGATGACAGCATGGCGATGGCTTGGCCGGACCGGTGGAACGGGCCATTATACAGACCCGATACAAGGAGTCGTCCCATGCTTCGCAGCTTCCTCATGCTCGCTGCTTTCTTCGGCTTTACCGGCGTCGCCCTGGGCGCGTTCGCCGCACATGGGCTGAAGAACCGCCTGACGGCCGACTATCTGGCCATTTTCCATACGGGGGTGACCTATCAGCTGGTACATGCCCTGGCAATCTTCGCTGTCGCCTTGCTGTCGGCGCACTTGCCGGGGCGCCTGGTCGGCTGGGCTGGCGGTCTGTTCGCCCTTGGGATCGTGCTGTTCTCCGGCAGCCTGTACCTGCTGACCCTCAGCGGCCTCGGCAAACTGGGTATCATCACCCCCATCGGCGGCCTGTGCTTCCTCGCCGGTTGGCTGTGCCTGGGCCTGGCTGCCTGGCGCCTGGGCTGACCAAGCGGTCCACAATCGCGACTAATGGCGTGCAGCGCCCTTGGGTTCGTGCGTGGATCGGCGCTAGAATGCGGGCCCCAAAGAACAATGGTGGCCGTGCGCATGCGCATTCAACTGAACGGTGAACCTTACGAATTGCCCGCTGGCGAAAGCGTCGCGGCCCTGCTGACCCGCCTGGAACTGACCGGGCGCCGGGTGGCGGTGGAACTCAACCTGGATATCGTGCCGCGTAGCCAGCACGACAGCACGCAGCTGAACGAGGGCGATCAGGTCGAAGTGGTCCACGCCATCGGTGGCGGCTGAGCCCGGCCCGGCGATTCACCTGCAAGCCCAGCAATCATTTCCCGAGGAACAACGATGAGCAACGTTCGTAGCGACAAGCCCTTCATCCTGGCCGGGCGCACTTTCCAGTCGCGCCTGCTGGTAGGCACCGGCAAGTACCGTGACATGGAAGAAACCCGCCTGGCCACCGAGGCCTCGGGTGCCGAAATCGTCACCGTGGCCGTGCGCCGGACCAACCTTGGCCAGAATGCGGGCGAGCCGAACCTGCTCGACGTGCTGTCGCCCGACAAGTACACCATCCTGCCGAACACCGCAGGCTGCTTTGACGCTGTCGAGGCGGTGCGGACCTGCCGTCTGGCCCGTGAGCTGCTCGATGGCCACAAGTCCCACGAGTCGCGCACCCTGGTGAAGCTGGAAGTGCTGGCGGACCAGAAAACCCTGTTCCCCAACGTGATCGAAACCCTCAAGGCCGCCGAAGTGCTGGTCAAGGACGGGTTCGACGTGATGGTCTACACCAGCGACGATCCGATCATCGCCCGCCAGCTGGCCGAAGCCGGCTGCATCGCGGTGATGCCGCTGGCCGGCCTGATCGGCACTGGCCTGGGCATCTGCAACCCGTACAACCTGCAGATCATCCTCGAGGAGTCGAAGGTGCCGGTGCTGGTCGACGCGGGTGTCGGTACCGCCTCCGATGCCACCATCGCCATGGAAATGGGCTGTGAAGCCGTACTGATGAACTCGGCCATCGCCCACGCCCAGCAGCCTGTGCTGATGGCCGAGGCCATGAAGCACGCCATCCTGGCTGGCCGCATGGCCTACCTGGCCGGCCGCATGCCGAAAAAACTTTATGCCAGCGCCTCTTCGCCGCTGGATGGTCTGATCAAGTAAGAGCCCCTGATGACTGACTCGCAAGATACGCCGATCTCCGCCGACGGCGACCAGCGCCCACACCGCCGCATCAAAAGCTTCGTGATGCGCGCCGGGCGCATGACTGAAGGCCAGCAACGCGGCCTCGACCAGGGCGGTCCGCAGTTCATCCTGCCGCTGGCCGACAGCCCGGTGGACTACGACCAGGTATTCGGCCGTTCGGCGCCGCGTACCCTGGAGATCGGCTTCGGCATGGGCCATTCCCTGCTGGAAATGGCCGCTGCCGCGCCTGAGCAGGACTTCATCGGTGTTGAAGTGCACCGTCCGGGTGTTGGCGCGCTGCTCAACGGCGTGCTGACCCAAGGCCTGAAGAACCTGCGGGTGTATGACTGCGATGCGATTGAAGTGCTCAACCGCTGCGTAGCCGATAACAGCCTCGATCGCCTGATGCTGTTCTTCCCGGACCCATGGCACAAGGCGCGTCACCACAAGCGCCGCATCGTCCAGCTGGAGTTTGCCGAACTGGTGCGGCGCAAGCTCAAGCCCGGTGGCGTGTTCCACATGGCGACCGACTGGGAGCCGTACGCCGAGTACATGCTGGAAGTGATGAGCGCCGCCCCGGGCTATCGCAACCGTGCTGAAGACGGTACCTACGTGCCACGCCCGGAAGAGCGCCCGATCACCAAGTTCGAACGCCGCGGCGAGCGGCTGGGGCATGGGGTGTGGGATCTGAAGTTCGAGAAGGTGGATTGATTGGCTGATTGAGCCTTTCGAGATGCTGAGGCTTGTAGAAATGCAGGCGAAAAAAAACCGCTCTGAGAAGAGCGATTTTTTTATGGGAGCGACAGGACTGAGTATCCTTCGCTCTGAGGCTTCACCGAAAACTCCACACAGTCACAAGATCATAGGCACCTTCAGAGCTAGGGTCAATGTGCGGAAATATCCCGCATTACGTGTGTCGAAGCGGTTAACAGTCTTGGCCGGATAGTCCGAGTACTATTGCGTTGCTCCTGTGTGAGCCAACTCAGTGATGGGCCGGGTAGGAGAAGAATTCTGCTTTTCGGCCCCTTCGACATGGCCTGAGAACCATGCCGGTGAATCTCTTCGAAGGGCCATCAACCTGGCCACTTCACTGAGAACTTCACACAGTTTTCGAAGGCATCGAAGCGCCGGTTAGATGCTGGAAGATTGGCCCGCCAACACGGAGGCCAAGGCATATGAAGCGTTTGCTTGATGCGCTGAGCCGCGTCTGGAAGCTCATCCGGATCTTGACTGTGCTCAAGACCGCAAGAGACTTCATGCGCGACCACTTCGATGATGCCCAATAAGGGCTAGTCAGGTGGTAGGGCTGCCCTGGTTCTCCGGGGCAGCTTTTAGCAGGCTCACCCGCGGCGATCAGCCACCACGCCAATCAACACCAGCACCACCAACAACACTGGTGCCAGCGCGTAGTTGTTGAACTGCCCCAAACCCTTCACCACCCACGGCGTGGCATAGATCAGCGCCGCACCACTGCCGATCATCACCAGGGCAGCCATCACCGGCACCCTTAGCGCGCCCGCCAGGGCACCCAGGCGCTGGTCCACCCAGCCTTTGATGTCGGTGCCGAACAGCACCAGCAGGCAGCCTACCAGGGCCAGGGAAATCTCAGACAGATTGCTGCGGCTCCAGCGCGAAACCGTGGCGAGCAGATCAAGTACCAGATCCATGGGTCATCCTTAGGTCAAGAAATACTGCAGCAGGTCATTGAGGAACAGCTGGCCGCGCGGTGTGGCCGCCAGTCGATCCGGTTCGACCTGCAAAAGGCCCTTTTGTTCGGCTGCGCGGCGGGATTGCGCCAGTTGCGCCAAGGGCAGCCCGGTGCGCTGGGTAAACAACTCGGCTTCCACGCCATCGGTGAGGCGCAGAGCGTTCATCAGGAACTCGAACGGCAGCTCATCCACCGGCAACAGCTTCTCGCCGGCCTTGAACGGCTTGGCCAGGTTCAGGTAGTCCTTGGGCAGACGGGTCTTCCAGGTCCGCAGGATGCGGCCATCGGTGAAGGTCAACTTGCCGTGGGCGCCAGCACCGATGCCGATGAAGTCGCCGAAACGCCAGTAATTGAGGTTGTGCCTGGCAGCGCGGTCAGTCTGGGCATAGGCCGAAACTTCATACTGCTTGAAACCGTTGGCCGCCATCAGCGCCTGGCCGGCTTCCTGGATGTCCCACAGGGTATCGTCTTCAGGCAGCTCCGGTGGCTGGTTCCAGAACACCGTGTTCGGCTCGACTGTCAGCTGGTACCACGACAGGTGGGTCGGCCCGAGGTCGATGGCCTGGCGCAGGTCACCCAGCGCGTCATCCAGCGATTGGTCGGGCAGGCCGTGCATCAGGTCCATGTTGAAGTTGTCGAAGCCGGCTGCACGCGCCATGCCGGCGGCGCGGATCGCTTCGTCGCCATTGTGGATGCGGCCCAGCGCCTCCAGCTTGGCTGGCTGGAAGCTCTGCACACCGATCGAGAGGCGGTTGATACCGGTCTGCCGGTAGGCCTTGAACTTCTCCTGCTCGAAGGTACCCGGGTTGGCCTCGAGGGTGATCTCGATATCCGGAGCGAACGGGATGCGTTGCTCCACGCCACGCAGCAGGCGCCCCAGGGCATTGGCACTGAACAGGCTCGGCGTACCGCCGCCGAAGAAGATCGACGACAGGGTCCGGCCCTGCACGGCGGCCAGTTCCAGGTCGAGGTCGGTCAACAAGGCGTCGACGTAAGCCTCTTCAGGCAGCTCAGGCCCGGCGGCATGGGAGTTGAAGTCACAGTAAGGGCATTTGCGCACACACCACGGGATGTGGATGTACAGCGCCAGCGGCGGCAGGCTGGTGAGCGCCACCGCGCTGGCTTCGGACAGCGTTGCGATCATGCCAGGCCCAGACGTTGACGCAGCAGGGCCATGGCGCGCGCGCGGTGGCTGAGCTGGTTCTTATCCACAGGGGCGAGGTCGGCGCTGGAGCACTTGCGCTCCGGCACCCAGAATAGCGGATCGTAGCCGAAGCCATGCTCGCCGCTTGCCTCGAACAGGATGCTGCCGTGCCACAGGCCTTCGCAAAGGATCGGCAGCGGGTCATCGGCGTGGCGCACCAGGGCCAGCACGCAGACGAACTGGGCACCGCGCTGCTCTGGCGGTACATCTTGCAGGGCCTCCAGCAGCTTGGCGTTGTTCGCCGCGTCACCCTTGCCGTCGGCATAGCGCGCCGAGTAGATGCCCGGCGCGCCTCCGAGGAAGTCCACTGCCAGGCCGGAATCGTCGGCCAGCGCTGGCAGGCCGGAGATGCGCGCCGCGTTGCGGGCCTTGAGGATAGCGTTCTCGACGAACGACAGGCCGGTCTCCTCAGGCTCTACCTGGCTGAACTCACCGATCGAGCGCAGCTGCACGGACTGGCCGAGCATGGCCTGGAGTTCCTTGAGTTTGCCGGCGTTGTGGCTGGCCAATACGAGTTGCTGGAAATTCATCATTCGCCTGGGAACACTTCCTGGTTGAAACTGAGTTGGTGGCTGACCCCGCCGGTTTCGACATTCAGGTCGAAGGTCAGGGTCTCGGCCTGCTCGATCTTGAACTGGGCGATGTAGTACACCGCGCCCTGGTCGGTTATCTGCTTGAACGACAGCGGGCTGGTGCGCCCGGTCAGGTCTTTCACCGTGCCGCTGACCACCGCCATGGCGGGCTTGTCGGCCTTGAGCACGGCGATGTTGAGCACGCCTTGGTTCTTGCTGCGATTCAGCCCGGTGGCAGCGGCGATGTCCGGCTGCAGCATGTTCGAGGTGAAGGCGCTGTAGTGCACCGTCACGTCGCCGAAGACTTCCTTGCGCTCGGGGCGGGCGGCATCGGCCGCCATCACTGGCAGGGCCAGGCACAGGCTGATCAGGAACAGGGCTAGGCGACGCATGGTGCGAATCCTCCGGTGGGCGTCAGACCGCCAGTTGATGCTCCTGCAGGCCCGGGCTGCTGACGCGATAAATGCCGATTTCACCTAGAAGATTAGGCCAAAGCCGCCCACCCCACCCGTTACGGTGCAAGTGGTCGACGGCCAGGCGGTCAAGGACCTTGGCGCGGCGCTCATGGCACAGCTCTTCGAAGTCGGCGAAGGTGCAGAAGTGGATGTTCGGCGTGTTGTACCAGGTGTACGGCATGAAGTCCGAAACCGGCATGCGCCCTTTGGTGGCCAGGTACCAGCGGCAGCGCCAGTGGCCGAAGTTGGGGAAGGTGATGATGCACTGGCGGCCCACCCGCAGCATCTCGTCGAGGATGCGGTCAGGGTACTCCACGGCCTGCAGGGCCTGGGTCATGATCACTACGTCGAAGCTGTTGCTGGCAAAGTTGCCCAGGCCTTTGTCGAGGTCCTGCTCGATGACGTTGACGCCCTTGGCCACGCAGGCGGCGATGTTGTCGGGGTCGATCTCCAGGCCATAGCCGGTGACCTGCTTGCGGTCACGCAGCGAGGCCAGCAGCTCGCCACTGCCGCAGCCCAGGTCGAGTACCCGGCTGCCGGCGGGAATCCAGTCGTGGATGATTTCCAGATCGGCTCTCATGCTGTCCTCAGATGGCGATGCGGTTCATGTAGTTCGCGAAACCCTGCATGTAGCGAGGCGTGGGGATCAGGAAGGCATCGTGGCCGTAAGGCGAGTCGATCTCCAGATAACAGACGTTCTTGCGGGCCGCCATGAGGGCGTCGACGATCTCCCGCGAGCGGGCCGGCGAGAAGCGCCAGTCGGTGGTGAACGACATGATGCAGTAATCCGCCTTGACGTGGGCCAGGGTCGCCGCCAGGTCGCCGCCATTGGCCGCAGCCGGGTCGAAGTAGTCCAGGGCCTTGGTCATCAGCAGGTAGGTGTTGGCGTCGAAACGGCCAGAAAATTCCTCGCCCTGATAGCGCAGGTAGCTTTCTACCTGGAATTCGACGCTGTGGAAGTCATAGTTGAGCTTGTCGCTCTTCAGTTCGCGGCCGAATTTTTCACCCATCGAGTCGTCGGACAGGTAAGTGATGTGGCCGACCATGCGCGCCAGCATCAGGCCGCGCTTGGGGATCACGCCCTGGTCCTGGAACGAGCCGCCGTGGAACTCGGGGTCGGTAAGGATGGCCTGACGGGCCACTTCGTTGAAGGCGATGTTCTGCGCCGACAGCTTGGGTGCCGAGGCGATATCTACACAGTGGCGCACGCGCTCGGGGTAGGTCATGGTCCACTGCAGGGCCTGCATGCCGCCCAGGCTGCCACCCACGATAGCCGCCCACTGCTGGATGCCCAGGCGATCGGCCAGGCGTGCCTGGCTATGCACCCAGTCTTCCACGGTCAATACCGGGAATTCGGCGCCATAGGGCTTGCCGGTGGCCGGGTTGATGCTGCTCGGGCCGGTGCTGCCATTGCAGCCGCCGAGGTTGTTCAGGCTGACCACGAAGAAGCGGTTGGTATCGATCGGCTTGCCAGGGCCGATGCAGCTGTCCCACCAGCCCGGCTTGCGGTCGGTGGCGGCATGGTAGCCAGCGGCATGGTGATGACCGGACAGGGCATGGCAGATCAGCACGGCATTGCTCGCGCTGGCGTTCAGGGTGCCATAGGTCTCGTAGACCAGCTCGTAGCTGTTGAGCGAACGGCCACAGGCCAGGGCCAGTGGTTCATCGAACCTGGCAATTTGCGGTGTAACCAGACCGACGGAATCTTCGGGAAGGACAGTGGACATCGACCCTGCTCACGCTTGACGGAGGCGTAAGTCTAAAGAGCACTCCCCCCAGCGGCAAGCGAAGGCTTGCCACTGGGGTTAAGCAGCGGTGCTTGAGGCTCAGATCATCCGCCACAGTTCCTGTGGCATGCCCGCATAGGCAGCCAGCGGCGGCATGACGAACGACTGGATCACCTGGATCGCCAGGAAGGCGAAGATCGGCGAGATATCCATGCCGCCCAGGTTGGGCACGATGCGGCGGAACGGTGCCAGCACCGGTTCGCTGATCTGCCAGGCAAGCTCCGCAGCCGGGTTGTGGCTGTTCGGTGCGACCCAGGAAACGATCACCATGACGATCATCGCCACCCAGAAGATCTTCAGGAACAGCGAAGTGATGCCGATGATGGCCCACATCAGCAGGTGCAGAACGTCGCCGAAGGTACCGTAGGTGACCATCAGCACGAAGCCCATCAGCAGCGCCTGGATGACGATCGCCAGCAGCAGCGACGAAGTGTCCAGGCCACCGATGCTGGGGATCACCCGACGGATCGGCTTGAGCAGTGGCTGGGTCGCACGCACGGCGAACTGGCTCAGTGGGTTGTAGAAGTTGGCCTTGACCAGTTGCAGTACGAAGCGCAACAGAACGATCACCAGGTACAGGCTGACCAGGGTTTGCACCACGAAGATCGCGGCGCCGGACAGTGCATTCATCAACAGCTCCTTATTTGCCCAGTTGTTCGGCCAGCTCGGCGGAACGCTTCGACGCCGCTTCCAGCGCCTGCTCGACGATGGCTTCGAAGCCATTGCCCTGGAACGACTTGATCGCCGCCTCGGTGGTGCCAGCTGGCGAGGTGACACGGCGGCGCAGCTCAGCGGCGTCGACATCGCTGGCCACGGCCATGCGCGCGGCGCCCAAGGCGGTTTGCAGGGTCAGTTGCGAGGCGGTTTCGCGTGGCAGGCCCAGTTTTTCGCCAGCGGCGGTCATCGCTTCGATCAGCAGGAAGAAGTAGGCCGGGCCACTGCCAGAGACCGCGGTGACGGCGTCCAGTTGTTGCTCGTGCTCCAGCCACAGGGCGGTACCGACTGCCGACAGCAGTTGTTCGGCCTGCTGGCGTTGTTCGGCGGACACCTCAGCGGTGGCGTACAGGCCGCTGACGCCCTGGCGCAGCAGCGCCGGCGTGTTGGGCATGCAGCGTACCACCGGGCGGGCGCCGAGCCAGGTCTGCAGGCTGGCGCAGGTGATGCCGGCGGCGATCGAGACGATCAGTTGACCGGCTGCCAGGTTCGGCTTCAGCGCCTCGCACACGGCCTTCATGACCTGTGGTTTGACTGCCAGCACGACCACGTCGGCACCGGCAATGGCCTGGGCGTTGTCTTCGAACACCTCGATGCCGTGTTCGGCCTGGACGCGGGTGCGGGTCTCGGCGCCGGGGTCGCTGGCACGGATCTGCGCCGCGTCCAGGCCCTGGGCACGCAGGCCGCCGATCAGGCTGGCGGCCATGTTGCCGGCGCCGATAAAGGCAATACGTGTCTTGCTCATGTCAGGTCCTTGAAGGAAAGAGTGAGTAAAGCATGGAATCAGACGGGGCCGTAATTGCGCGCGCCGAACAGGGCGGTACCGATACGTACCCAGGTCGCTCCCTGAGCGATGGCCGCCTCCAGGTCGTGGCTCATGCCCATCGACAGGGTATCCAGGCCAAGGCCCAGGCTTTCCTGAAGCTGGCGCAGGCTGGCGAAGGCGGCCTCCTGGGCGGCACGATCTTCGCTCGGCTCGGGGATTGCCATCAGCCCACGCAGGCGCAGGTTTGGCAGTGCCGCCACGGCCTTGGCCAGTGCTGGCAGGTCGGCCGGGGCGCAACCGGACTTGCTGTCTTCGCCACTGACGTTCACTTGCAGGCAGATGTTCAGCGGTGGCAAGCCCGCAGGGCGCTGTTCGGACAGGCGTTGGGCGATCTTCAGGCGGTCCACGGAGTGTACCCAGTCGAAATGTTCGGCAATGGCTTTGGTCTTGTTCGACTGAATGGGGCCAATGAAGTGCCAGATCAAGGGCAGGTCGCGCAGTTCTTCCTGCTTGGCCAGGGCTTCTTGCAGGTAGTTTTCACCGACATCACGCACGCCGGCCGCGTGGATTTCGCGAATGGCGCTGGCCGGTTTGGTCTTGCTCACCGCCAGCAGCTGGACGCTGGCCGGGTCGCGTCCGGCAGCCTGGGCGGCGCTGTGGATGCGGGCGGCTAGGGCGGAAAGGTTGTCTGCTATGGTGGACATGGATCGATGCCGTCGGCTCTGGAGATCTTCGGCATTCTACCTGCTTGATGGCTATTGGGGAGTCTCATGGACGTGACCGACCTGTTGGCCCGGGCCGTGGAGGCAGGCGCGAGCGACCTGCATCTGGCTGCGGGCGAGATACCGATGCTGCGCGTGGATGGCGAGCTGCGGCGCATGGCGCTGCCGAGCGTGACCTCAGCAGCTTTGAACGCCGCACTGACGCCGCTGCTCGACGAGGGCCAGTGCCGACAATGGTTGCAGGGCGATGAGCTGGATCTGGCGCTGGAGTTGCCATCACTGGGGCGTTTTCGTCTCAATCTGTTTCGACAGCTGAACGGCCTGGCAGCCACGTTTCGCCTGATTCCGAAACGTATTGCCGGTGTCGATGACCTTGATCTTGAAGAAGTGTTTCAAGCCGTTGCGCAGCATGCGGATGGCCTGGTGCTGGTAGGCGGCCCGACCGGTAGCGGCAAGTCGAGCACCCTGGCGGCACTGATCGACCGGCTCAATCGAGAGCAGGCGCAGCATGTCATCACCCTCGAAGACCCTGTCGAAGTTATCCACAGCAGCCAGCGCAGCCTGGTCAACCAGCGTGAGATTGGCCGGCATTGTCGTGACTTCGCTCAAGGGCTGCGCAGTGCCCTGCGTCAGGACCCGGATGTGATCATGATTGGCGAACTGCGCGACCTGGAAACCATCCGCCTGGCGCTGCGCGCAGCGGAGACCGGGCATCTGGTACTGGCCACGGTGCATACGCGGTCGGCCGCCAGCAGCATTGACCGGCTGGTAGAGGTGTTTGCGGCAGAGGAGAAACCGTTGGTGCGGGCGATGCTGGCAGAGTCGCTGAGGTTGGTGGTGGCGCAGGTGCTGCTCAAACGTGTGGGCGGCGGCCGAGTGGCTGCGCGAGAAGTGCTGGTGGCGACACCGGCGGTGCGCAATCTGGTACGTGAGGGGCGCATGGCGCAGTTGGGTTCGGTGATGCAGGCCGGGGCGGCGGAGGGGATGCGGACGATGGAGGGGGCGATGCGGGGGCTGAGGGCGAAAGGATTGATCGGCGATCTCTAGGGCCTGTTCCAACCTCTTCGCGGGCAAGCCCGCGAAAAGGTTGGAACCGATTAGCGCTTGGCCAGGCTCAGCTGTTGCTGCTCTTTCGGCAACACGCGTTTGGCAACCACATAATGCTGCTGCCAGTAAGGCTTGCTCAGGCTGTCGATACTCACCCGCTTGCCGGTGCGCGGCGCATGGATGAAGCGGTCGTTACCCAGGTAGATGGCAACGTGATTGACCCGGCGGCTCTTGATGTTGAAGAAAATCAGGTCGCCTGGCTTGAGGTCGCCCTTGGCCACCTTCACCCCATGGCCCTGGGCCATGGCGTTGGACGTACGCGGCAAGTCGACGTCTGCCACGTCGTTGAAGGCGTACTTGACCAGCCCGCTGCAGTCGAACCCTTTTTTCGGGTTGCTGCCGCCCCAAACATAAGGGGTACCGAGCACATTGACCGCACGGCTGAGCACATCGCTGCTCTGCTTCGGCGACATCGCCGCAACGGCAGGCAGGTTGTGGCCCTTGCCCGAATAGTTCGAGCGTGCATGCAGCGTGGTCTGCTTGACGGGCGCATGTTTCACCGAGGCATTGCTGGTGTAGCCGGTGAAACCATTGGGAAGACGTTGCTCACGATTGGTGGCGTGGGCGGCCAGGGGCAATAATAGGCAGAGGGTCAGCCATGTCTTGAAGAAAGGCGGCATAGATGAAGCTCTTATGAATGTTTATGTGTTTGGCGCGCAACTTTATAACAGCTTTTTGCTCCCTTTCAGGGCCGTTGGTCGATTGTCATGATGCCGTACGTCGGCCTGCTACGGAAAAGTCACATTTTTGTTTAGAAAATTTTCGGATAACCCACGAGGGCTATGCATGAACAGTTATCAACAGGGGACGCCGTACCACGACACCCACAGCAAGGTCATCGGTTACCTGCTGTGGATCTTCGGCTTCACCGGCTCGCACCGCTTCTACTACGGCAAGCCGATCACCGGGACGATCTGGTTCTTCACGCTGGGGCTGCTCGGCATCGGCTGGCTGATCGACCTGTTCCTGATCCCGTCGATGGACCGTGAGGCCGACATGCGTTTTCAGTCCGGGCGCATCGACTACAACATCGCCTGGATCCTGCTGACCTTCCTGGGCATTTTTGGCGTGCATCGCCTGTACCAGGGCAAGTGGATCTCGGCGATCATCTACTTCTTCACCGGCGGCCTGTGCCTGGTGGGTGTGCTGTATGACTTCTGGACCTTGAACAGCCAGGTTTCCGAAGCCAACGCCCGCAGCCGATAAGGCACCTGGCGCCCACAAAAAAGGCCTTGTCGCGCTATGCGGCAAGGCCTTTTTCGTTACTGGCGGGTCTGTCGCTGCTGCAGCAGCAGGTTGCTGAACCCGGCCCCCGCCAGCTGTTTCTGCGCCACGGTCAGCTGTTCGCGGTTGCTGAATGGCCCGACCAGCACGCGGTACCAGGTTTCTTCCTTGACCGTACCCGACTCGACCTTGACCACCTGGCCGAGCAGGATGATCTGCGCGCGGACCTTGTCGGCGTCTGCCTGCTTGCGGAACGAACCGGCCTGCAGGAAGTACTGCGTGGTCGCCGCTGGCTTGATCACCGGTGGTGCTGGTGGTGGCGTCTGCCCCAGCAGTGCAGCCTGGGCGCGAGCGGTGTCGATTTTCGCCGCTTCGGCTGGTGTGACCGGGGTCACCGGCTGCGCAGGCACAGGCGGGGTCTTCTCCGGCACGGCCTCAGGCGGCACGATCACCTCGGACTCCGGCAGCAGGGTGTAGAAGTCGTACTTCGGCTTCACCGGCTGCTGTGGTGTTGCAGGGGTGGTCGACTTGCTGGCCTCGGCCACCTTCTCCGGCTTCTGCTGCTCGGGCTTGGTGCGCTTGATATCACCGCCACCGGGTTCGAGCTTCATCAGGAAGACGATGAAAGCACCGACCGTCAGGCCGACCGCCAGCCATACCCAGCCGGGGATCGGCTGCTTGGCTGGGGCCGTCTGGCGGCTGGCGCCGCGTTTTGGTGCTGGTTTTTTCTTGGCAGCCAACTTACATGCGCTCCAGGGTTTCCAGGCCGAGCAGCTCCAGACCTTGCTTGAGGGTGCGACCGGTCAGGGCAGCCAGGCGCAGGCGGCTCTGCTGCTGTTCCGGCGTTTCGGCGGCGAGGATCGGGCAGTTCTCGTAGAAGCTCGAGAACAGGCCGGCGAGGTCATACAGGTAGCTGCACAGTACGTGCGGGGTACCCTTGTCGGCGACGCTGTTGAGGATCTCGCCAAACTGGGCCAGGCGCGCGGCCAGGTCCTGCTCGTGAGCGGCCTGCAGCACGATGTTGCCGTCGACTTCGTCGAAGCCCTTGCCCAGTTTGCGGAACACGCCGGCGACGCGGGTGTAGGCATACAGCAGGTAAGGCGCAGTGTTGCCTTCGAAGTTGAGCATCAGTTCGAAGTTGAAGCTGTAGTCGCTGGTGCGGTGCTTGGACAGGTCGGCGTATTTCACTGCGCCGATCCCTACCACTTCACCGATGTGGCGCAATTCGTCTTCAGCCAGGCTCGGGTTCTTTTCCTTGACCAGCGCGTAGGCGCGCTCCTTGGCCTCGGTGAGCAGGTCGATCAGCTTCACGGTGCCGCCGTCGCGGGTCTTGAACGGGCGGCCGTCGGCGCCGTTCATGGTGCCGAAGCCCATGTGCTCCATCTGCATCGGGTGGCCGACGAAACCTGCACGGCGGGCTACTTCGAACACCTGGTTGAAGTGCAGGGCCTGGCGCTGGTCGACGAAGTACAGGGCACGGTCGGCCTTGAGTACGTTGCTGCGGTAGCGCACCGCAGCCAGGTCGGTGGTGGCATACAGGTAGCCGCCGTCAGCCTTCTGCACGATCACCGGCAGTGGCTCGCCTTCGCTATTCTTGAATTCTTCGAGGAACACGCACTGTGCGCCCTGGTCCTCGACCAGCAGGCCCTTGGCCTTGAGGTCGGAGACCACGTTGGCCAGGTCGGCGTTGTAGGCACTTTCGCCCATCACGTCGGCCATGGTCAGCTTGACGTTGAGCAGTTCGTAGGTCTTCTGGCAGTGCGACAGCGAGATGTCCTTGAAGCGCGTCCACAGGGCCATGCACTCCGGGTCGCCGGCCTGCAGCTTGACCACCAGGCCACGGGCGCGGGTGGCGAACTCTTCGGATTCGTCAAAACGCTTCTTGGCGGCGCGGTAGAAGTTTTCCAGGTCCGACAGCTCGTCGCTGGTGATCGGGTTTTCTTCCAGGTAGGCCAGCAGCATGCCGAACTGGGTGCCCCAGTCGCCTACGTGGTTCTGGCGGATCACTTCGTCGCCGAGGAACTCCAGCACGCGCGCGACGCTGTCACCGATGATGGTCGAACGCAGGTGGCCGACGTGCATCTCCTTGGCCAGGTTCGGTGCCGACATGTCGATCACCACCTTCTGCGCAGGGCCGGCCTTGCGTGCACCGAGGTGGGCGTCGGCCAGGGCGGCGTCCAGGCGGTTGGCCAGGGCATCGGTGTTCTGGAAGAAGTTCAGGAAGCCTGGGCCGGCGATCTCGACCTTGCTGATGTCGGCGCTGGCCGGCAGTGCATCGATCAGTTTCTCAGCCAGGTCACGCGGCTTCATGCCGGCCGGCTTGGCCAGCATCATGGCGATGTTGCTGGCGAAGTCGCCGTGGGTCTTGTCCCGGGCGTTTTCCACCTGGATCGCCGGCGACAGCCCTTCAGGCAGCACACCGTCGGTGACGAGTTGGGTGAGGGCTTGCTGGAGCAGCTGGCGAATGGTGTCTTTCATGGGGATCTCTTTTCGACCGCAAGCGCGGTGGAGCGCCTGGATGCGCAGGTGGAAAAACTGGGCATTATCCGTTGCCGGGGGCGGGTTGCCAACCTTTGCGGCCGAAGCTTAATAAAGGTCGACCGGGTCGACATCCAGTGACCAGCGTACCTGGCGCCCGCTCGGCAGTTGCTCCAACACTAGCAACCAGGCGCTGATCAGTCGATGCAAGGGGGCTCGGGTGTTGGCCTGAATCAATAATTGCGCCCTGAAGCGACCGGCGCGCCGCTCCATGGGTGCAGGCACCGGCCCCAGCAGTTCGATGCCGGGCAGGCGCTGTTCGGCGACCAGGCGTTCGGCGGCGGCGCAGGCTTCGTCGAGGAAGCCTTCGGCCTGGCCGGGCTTGTGCGCTTCGGCACGCAGCAAGGCCAGGTGGGAGAACGGTGGCAGCCCGGCATTGCGGCGTTCGTCCAGGGCCTGCTCGGCAAAGGCGAAGTAACCTTGTTCGGTCAGTTGCACCAGCAGCGGGTGGTCGGCCAGGTGGGTCTGAATGATTACCTTGCCGGGCTCTTCGGCGCGCCCGGCCCGGCCGGCCACCTGGACGATCAGTTGGGCCATGCGCTCGCTGGCGCGGAAGTCCCCCGAGAACAGCCCGCCATCGGCGTCGAGAATGGCGACCAGCGTCACCCTTGGGAAGTGGTGACCCTTGGCCAGCATCTGGGTGCCGACGAGGATGCTTGGCTGGCCACGCTGGATGGTGCTGAACAAGGTGTGCATGGCGTCCTTGCGCGCCGTGCTGTCGCGGTCCACGCGTAGAATCGGGTAATCGGGGAACAGCACTTTCAGGCGCTCTTCGGCACGTTCGGTGCCGGCGCCTACTGGCCGCAGGTCGACGTGGTTGCACTGCGGGCACTGCTGCGGCAGGCGTTCGTCGTAGCCGCAGTGGTGGCAGCGCAACACGCCAGAGCGCTGGTGCACGGTCATGCGGGCATCGCAGCGTGGGCATTCGGACAACCAGCCGCAGTCATGGCACAGCAAGGTTGGGGCAAAGCCGCGGCGGTTGAGGAACACCAGGACTTGCTGGCCGGCCTCCAGGGTCTGGCGGATAGCCTGCTGCAACGGGCCACTGATACCGCTGTCCAGCGGCAGGCTCTTGACATCCAGGCGCAGCATGCGCGGTGGGCGGGCGCCACCCGCGCGCTGGTTCATGCGCAGCAGGCGATAGCGGCCGGTGAGCGCGTTGTGCAGGGTTTCCAGCGACGGCGTGGCGGAGCCGAGCAGGATGGGGATGTTTTCCTGGTGGGCGCGCACCAGCGCGAGGTCGCGGGCGTGGTAGCGCAGGCCTTCCTGTTGCTTGTAAGAGCCGTCGTGCTCTTCGTCGATGATGATCAGGCCGGGGTTCTTCATCGGCGTGAACAGCGCCGAGCGCGTGCCGATGATGATGTCGGCCTCGCCGTCGCGGGCGGCCAGCCAGGCATCGAGGCGCTCGCGGTCGTTAACGGCCGAATGCAGCAGGGCGATGCGGGCGTTGAAGCGCTGCTCGAAGCGCGCCAGGGTCTGCGGGCCGAGGTTGATCTCGGGGATCAGTACCAGCGCCTGCTTGCCAGCTTCAAGGGTTTCACGGATCAGTTGCAGGTATACCTCGGTCTTGCCGCTGCCGGTGACGCCGGCCAGCAGGAAGGCGCCGAAACCGCCAAAGCCCTCGCGCACGGCATCGAAGGCTTCGCGCTGCTCTTCATTGAGCGGCAGTTCCGGCTGCGCCAGCCAGTGCTCGTGGCGGTGGGCTGGCAGGTGGCGGCGTACTTCCAGCTGAACCAGCTCCTTGGCCAACAGCAGGTCGAGGCTGTCCTTGTTCAGGTTGAGCTTGCTCAGCAGGCTGTGCGCCACGCCGTGCGGGTGCTGGGCCAGGGTCTTGAGGGCGTCGCGCTGGCGCGGGGCGCGGGCGATGCGCGGGTCCTCCAGGCGTGCGCCGGGCGCCACGTGCCAGAAGCGTTCCTGGCGCATTTCGGCAGGTTCACCCTGGCGCAACAGCGTGGGTAGCGCCCAGCTCAGGGTATCGCCGAGGCTGTGCTGGTAGTACTGGGCAGTCCACAGGCACAGCTTGAACAGCGATGCCGGGATCGGCGAAACCGGGTCGAGCAAGGCACTGGCAGGCTTGAGCTTGTCGGCAGGCACTTCGCTCTGCGCGCACACTTCCACCAGCACGCCGATCATTTCACGGCGCCCGAAAGGCACGCGGATGCGCATGCCAGGGGTCAGCACCTGACGCGCCATGCTCGCAGGCGCCTTGTAATCGAACAGGCGGCGCAACGGGGAGGGCAGGGCAAGGCGCAGGATGACGTCGGACACGCGGCAGGTCTCGGAGGGTGTTTCAAAGACTGGCGAGCCTAGCAGACGACGGTCGGTGCAAGCGACAACTTGCGTTGGCGTGGTGCTCTGGTATTATTCGCCGCCTAATTACGTGCGGTATTCAACAATAGGTGTTGGGTGGCGGCACGCAGCTCGAGGAAGTGACCATGAAAGAAGGTATCCACCCGAACTACGAAGTAGTTGCAGTCACCTGCAGCTGCGGTAACAAGTTCGAAACTCGTTCGACCCTGGGCAACACCCTGGCGATCGACGTTTGCAACCTGTGCCACCCGTTCTACACCGGTAAGCAGAAAGTCCTGGACACCGGTGGTCGCGTACAGAAGTTCGCCGATCGCTTCGGTATGTTCGGTACCAAGAAGTAATCATGCGCATGGCGAATCCTTCGGGCTTCGCGTTGTTGCTGAAAAAGGCGCCCCTTGTGGGCGCCTTTTTTGTGGGCGCAATCTGGCAGCTCCCGGCCCTGGCGTTCTGCCCGTTGCCGGTGCAACCACAGCAGGTGGCGGTGCGCCAGGTGGTGGATGGCGACACGCTGCGCCTGACCGACGGTCGCAGTGTGCGCATGATCGGCATCAATGCCCCGGAAATCGGGCGCAAGGGGCGTAGCAGTGAACCCTATGCCGAGGCTGCCAGGCAGCGCCTGCAGGCATTGGTCAAGGCCAGTGACGGGCGCGTCGGGCTGGTGCCGGGTGTCGAGGGCAAGGACAAGTACGGTCGTACCCTGGCGAACATCTATGGGCGTAATGGCGACAATCTCGAGGCGCAGCTGCTCAGCGAAGGGCTTGGCTATCACGTAGCGATCGCCCCCAACGTGCGCCTGACGGGCTGCCAACAAGCGGCGGAGCGGGCGGCGCGCGAGGCGCGGGCAGGTCTGTGGCGCAGTTCGCCAGTGCTCAAGGCGGTAAACGTGAAGCAATCGGGTTTCGCCGTTGTCGCAGGCACTATCCGGGGCATCGAGCGCAATCGTGGCGGTATCTGGCTTGAACTGGATGATACTGTGGTGCTGCAGATTCCCGCTCGTCTGCAACGCACCTTCCCCGCCAGCTTCTTCGCTAACCTCAAAGGACGCCAGGTCGAGGCACGCGGCTGGGTGCGGGATCGTTCCCGTAAGGGTGGGCTCAAGCCTGGGCAGCGACGCTGGGTGTTGCCGCTAACCGATCCCGGGATGCTGGAGCGTACTTCAGGCTGAAAAGATGTAGACAGTTCGCTATCGGATTGTACACACTGTGAGTCGAATGCCCCCGTGCGTGATAGCTTAAAGTCGTAGGCCAAAGGCCTTGACACAAGTGACTGACCAGTCTTGTGGCCCCCCGGCTCTTTGCGTATCCTCGGCGGTCCGTCAGAACAGTAAATAGCGGAATGCCCACCATGTCAGACCTGAAAACCGCCGCTCTCGAATACCACGCTCAACCTCGTCCGGGGAAACTGAGCGTCGAGCTCTCCAAGCCCACCGCCACCGCCCGCGATCTCGCCCTGGCCTACAGCCCAGGTGTTGCAGAACCCGTGCGTGAAATCGGCCGTGATCCTGAGCTGGCCTACAAATACACCGGCAAGGGCAACCTGGTCGCGGTTATTTCTGATGGCACCGCCATCCTCGGTCTGGGTGACCTCGGCCCACTGGCCTCCAAGCCAGTGATGGAAGGCAAGGGCGTTCTGTTCAAGCGTTTCGCCGGTATTGACGTGTTCGACATCGAAGTCGAATCGGAAAGCCCGCAGGCTTTCATCGACACCGTTCGCCGCATCTCGATCACCTTCGGTGGCATCAACCTCGAAGACATCAAGGCCCCAGAGTGCTTCGAAATCGAACGCACCCTGATCGAGCAGTGCGACATTCCGGTATTCCACGATGACCAGCACGGCACCGCGATCGTCACCGCAGCCGGCATGATCAACGCCCTGGAAATCGCTGGCAAGAAGCTGGAAGAAGCCAAGATCGTCTGCCTGGGTGCCGGCGCTGCCGCTATCTCCTGCATGAAGCTGCTGGTCAGCATGGGCGCCAAGGTCGAGAACATCTTCATGATCGACCGCAGCGGCGTGATCCACGCTGGCCGCGACGACCTGAACCAGTACAAGGCCCAGTTCGCCCACGCTACCGACAAGCGCACCCTGGCTGATGCCCTGGACGGTGCTGACGTGTTCGTAGGCCTGTCCGGCCCGAACCTGCTGAGCCCGGAAGGCCTGAAGTCGATGGCTGCCAACCCGATCGTGTTCGCCTGCTCGAACCCGGACCCGGAAATCTCCCCGGAGCTGGCTCACGCCACCCGCAACGACGTGATCATGGCTACCGGTCGTTCCGACTACCCGAACCAGGTCAACAACGTGCTGGGCTTCCCGTTCATCTTCCGTGGTGCCCTGGACGTTCGCGCCAAGCGCATCAACGAAGAAATGAAGATCGCCGCCGCCATCGCTCTGAAAGACCTGGCCAAGCTGCCAGTGCCGAAGGAAGTCTGCGAAGCCTACGGTGTTGAAGGCCTGGAGTTCGGTCGTGAGTACATCATTCCGAAGCCGTTGGACGCTCGCCTGATCACCGTCGTTTCCGACGCCGTGGCCAAGGCCGCCATCGAATCCGGCGTGGCTACCCTGCCGTATCCGAAGCACTACCCGCTGAACAGCGTGGATGAAGTGTTTAACGGCTGATAGTAGCTGCAGCTATAGCAAAAAGCCCCGGCTCGTGAGAGCCGGGGCTTTTTGTTTGCCGAGAGCATATCAGCGCCTGTGAGATCGAGCGCCCGCGCTAAACCCGAGCCAGGCGCTCTGCTTCAGAACAGATCCATCGGCGCTGCTTCGTCCGCTGGCAGCGGGCTGCCCGGCGCTGTGCCATTGCCCAGTTCATCTACCGACGGCGGCGAATCCTCGGCCTTGAACAGCTCGAAGTAGGCATCTGGCGTGCTTGGCGAAGCTGCACGGCCGCTGACCGGGTCGACCCGCAGGCTGAGGATGCCTTCCGGTTCCGCCGGTGCATGGCTCGGCTTGTCCTTCAGAGCCGCACCCATGAAACTCATCCAGATCGGCAGGGCCGCTGTACCGCCGTACTCACGGCGGCCGAGCGTTTCCGGCTGGTCGAAGCCAACCCATACGGTGGTCACGTAATCGGCGTTGTAGCCGGAGAACCAGGCGTCCTTGGATTCGTTGGTGGTCCCCGTCTTGCCGGCCAGATCGGTGCGGCCCAGGGCCAATGCCCGGCGGCCGGTACCGCGCTTGATCACGTCCTGCAGCATGCTGGTCAGGATGTAGGTGGTGCGGCCATCGACGATCTGCTCGGCGACAGCTGGCGTCTGCGGTGGTGGGGCAATCTGGCCCAGGGCGGACGGAGCCTCGCCAGGCATGGCGGCAGTGCTGATCGGCTGTTCCGGTGCCGCAAGGCCGGCATGGTCTTCGGCACCTTGCGGTACACGCGCAGGGTTTGCGGTGAACAGGGTCTCGCCGCTGCGGCTCTCGATGCGCTCGATCAGGTACGGATTGATCTTGTAGCCGCCGTTGGCAAAGGTGCTCCAGCCAGTGGCGATCTCCATCGGCGTCAGGGTAGCAGTGCCCAGCGCCAGCGAAAGGTTGCGCGGCAGGTCCTGTTTGTTGAAGCCGAACTTGGCGATGTAGTCGATGGTACGGTCTACGCCCATGGCCTGCAGCAGGCGGATCGAC
The DNA here is from genome assembly GCF_039673865.1 of Pseudomonas sp. TWI628. Taxonomy (NCBI): domain Bacteria; kingdom Pseudomonadati; phylum Pseudomonadota; class Gammaproteobacteria; order Pseudomonadales; family Pseudomonadaceae; genus Pseudomonas; species Pseudomonas sp. TWI628. The sequence continues at coordinate 152,585 of NZ_JBDJMM010000007.1, forward strand.
ACCAGGTTGCGAGACTTGTACAACGCTTCGCGCAGGCGGATCGGGCCGAGGAAGGTGTTGGTGTCGTTCTTCGGTCGCCATTCCTTGTCCAGGTACTGGTCGACGAACACGATCGGCGCATCGTTGACCAGGCTGGAGGCGGTGTAGCCGCTGTCCAGTGCCGCACTATAGATGAACGGCTTGAAGCTGGAGCCTGGCTGGCGCTTGGCCTGCATGGCGCGGTTGTAGTTGCTCTGTTCGAACGAGAAACCGCCGACCAGGGCGCGGATTGCACCGTTTTGCGGGTCGAGGGATACCAGCGCACTCTGTGCACCGGGCACCTGGCTGAACTTGAGCTTGCCGTCATTCAGGCGCTGCAGGCGTACCAGGTCACCCACCTGGGCAACGTCGGCAGGCGATTGCGGTGCACGGCCCTGCGAGTTGCTGTTGATGAACGGACGCGCCCACTTCATGGTGTCCCAGGCAACTTCTTCTTCATTGCCGCCGCGAGTCAGCACTTTAATGCCGCTCTTTTCCACGCGCGTGACGATGGCCGGCTCCAGGCTGCCCAGGGTGCGTTGCTTGCTCAGCTCCTGCTGCCAGGCGGCCAGGGTCTTGCCCGGGAAGCGAGCTTCGGGGCCGCGGTAGCCGTGGCGCTCGTCGTACTCGGAGAGGCCGTTGAGGATGGCCTTGTTGGCCATTTCCTGCATGTCGCTCGGCACGGTGGTGGTGACACGGAAACCTTCGGTGTAGGCGTCGCTGCCATAGCGGCCGACCATTTCGGCGCGGGCCATTTCGGCGACGTAGGGCGCGTTCACTTCTGGGGTCGGCACGTGGTAGCTGGCGTTCAGCGGTTCGGCCAGGGCGGCCTGATAGCTCGCCTCGTCGATCTTGCCGAGCTTGTACATGCGGCCAAGAATCCAGTCGCGGCGCTCCTTGGCGCGTACCGGGTTGGCCAGCGGGTTGAAGCGCGACGGCGCCTTGGGCAGGCCGGCGATCATTGCCATCTGCGCCAGGCTCACGTCACGGATCGACTTGCCGTAATACACCTGCGCGGCTGCATCGATACCGTAGGCCCGGTTACCCAGGTAGATCTTGTTGACGTACAGCTCAAGGATCTCGTCCTTGGTCAGCTCACGTTCGATCTGCAGGGCCAGGAGAATTTCGTTGGTCTTGCGCGAGAAGCTGCGCTCGCTGGTGAGGAAGAAGTTCTTCGCCACCTGCATGGTGATGGTGCTGCCGCCGGTCTGGATGTGGCCGGTCTTCACCAGCTGGGTCGCAGCACGCATCAGGCTGCTTGGGTCGACCCCGTAGTGATTGAGGAAATTGTCGTCCTCGGCTGACAGAAGCGCCTGAATGAACTGTGGCGGAATTTCCGCGAAGCGGATCGGCGAACGGCGCATTTCGCCGAACTCGGCAATCAGCTTGCCGTCGCTGCTGTACACCCGCAGGGGGATCTGCAACTGGATGCTTCTGAGCGAATCGACCGATGGCAGGTTGGGGCTAAGATACAGAAACGCACCGCTCACACCGAGTACGAGCGCGCAGATGACTGCGACGAAAGACCACCAGAAGAACTTCAGCAGGCGTATCAAGGCTTTTCGGTGTCCAGATTGAGGGGTGAATTGCGCACGGGGCCGGCGGACGAAAAAACGCTGGGCATTATAAGCACTTTTCGCCTCGCCGGGTGACCGGCCAGGCGGCCCGCTGCACCGTCTGGCCGGTCGGGCCTGGCAATGCGGCGGTTCATGGTTGTAACAAGGAAGTCGCTATGCTTGGACGTTTTGGCAAGGATGCCAGTTCACTGCTGGGGGTGGAAATCACTTCCGACTCCATACGTATTGCACAGCTGCGGCGCCACAGGGGGCGCTACAAGCAGCTGGCCTGGGCGGTCGAGCCGTTTGCTCCTGGTAACGGCTGGCAGGACCCTGATCGAATTGTCGCTGCCCTGCGCAGCGCTTATCGGCAATCTGGTTGCCGCGAGCGCCGGGCCGCCGTGGCACTGCCTGCCTCACAAGTGATCTGCAAGCTGTGCCAGCTGCCAGTCAGTCAGACCCCTGGTCAAATGGAGGCGCAACTGCTGGGAGAAGCAGACCGCCTGTTTCCCTTTCCCCTTGAAGACCTGGTACTGGATTTTCAGGTGCTGGGTGCCTCGTTGCTGCAACCCGGGAGCCTGGATGTCCTGGTCGCGGCCAGCCGTCAGAGTGCATTGCAACCGGTGCAAGCAGCATTCGAAGCAGCAGGGCTGGAGCTGGAAGTCGCGGAAGTGGACAGCATTGCCTTGCGCCGCCTGATGCCCGACCAAACCAATCGCCCGGCAGCGCTGCTGCGCATCGAGCCGGGCAGCTCGACGTTGCATGGCTGGCTTGGCGATACGATGCCTTTACGGCAGGAATTGCTCCCGGGCGCGTTACCTGATCTGCCCGGTGACGTATTCGCTGAAGGGGCAGGGCCGGAAGAAGTGCTTGTCGTCGGCGCTCCGGCTCCCGGGCAAGGCGTGCTTGCTCGACTGACTGAGCGTCTCGGCTTGCCGTGCCGGCCATTGCCGCCTGTGGCGGGTGTGGATTGCAGTGACGGTTGCATGGCCTTGGCTTTTGCACTGGCAATGGGCAGCGTGCGCTGATGTTGCGTCTGAATCTGATGCCGTGGCGAGAGCGGCAGCGCCTGGCAGCGCTCCGGCGTTTGCGCCTGATGCTGCTGGGGGCGGCAGTTGTGGCGTTGTTTGCGGTGCTGCTGATCGACCAGCTGGCCCGTCAGCGAGCCCACCAGCAAGCCGTTGCCAACGATAGCCAGCAAGCTGCAATCGATGTGCTGGAGGTGCAGAGGACTGAGCATGATCGTGTCAGGCAATCCTATGACGAAGTGCGCGCGCAGGCTGCGGCCCTGGCTGACTTGCGTGCTGAGCAGGGGCTGGTGACAGCCGTGTTTGCGGATCTGGAGCGGGCGCTGCCGGAGGGCGTACAACTGCTCAGGCTCGAACTGCAAGGTTCACGCTTGCGCATGGTCGGTGTGGCCGCCTCCGGGGCAGTCGTGGCGCAGCTGATGCGCGAGCTGGAGCGGTCTGGAGTGATGCGTGAACTGGAACTCAAAAGCTTGAAGAGCCAGGCGGATGGCGACGAGTTTCTGTTGTTGGCGCGCATATCGGCGTTCTGGTCATGAATCTGCTGCAGAAAGGCGCATGGCTGGCACTCATCGAGCGCTCGCGGCTCTTTGGCTGCGCGCTGCCGTTTGCCATAGGCCTCATCCTTGTTGGGCTCGGCTGTCTGTTTCGCTTGCCGCACTGGTTGCAGCTTCAAGAGGCAGAGCGCGCCCGGCACGTTCGCCTGCTTGAGACGCATGAAACCAAGGCTGCCGAAGTGTTGGCATCGTCGCAAATGCGCGAGGCCCTCGATGACGCACGGCACCTTTTGCAGGATGCACGCTGGCGCCTTGCTGCCGGGGCCGACATGAGCGATCTGCTTGACCAGCTGGCGGCCTCGGGCCATGCGCATGGCCTGCACTTCGAGCGGCTCGATGTACTTGATGAGGTAAAGCAGCCCGGCTACTGGCAGACGCCCTTGGACGTGCAGGTAGTTGGGCGCTATTCGGGGCTGCGGATGTGGTTGGACGACTGGCTTGGCCAGGCTCGTCTGCTGCGTGCCGAGGCTTTGTGGTTGGCACCTGCCGGTGACAGGCCTGGGTTGTTGCACCTTGGCATGCGCGTGCATGCCTATCAAGCCGACGGGGCGGTGCCTGAGCCTTTGTCCCTGGCCGATTCACCGGCTCGGGGTGAGGTGCTGCCGGTGGTTCACGATCCGTTTTCCGCCTGGGCAGCGCGTGTCGTCCAGGCTGGGCTTGCCAGCGTCCCGCTGGCTCAGCTGCAGATGGTCGGTAGCCTGCAGCGGGGGCAGCAGCGCGAAGCGTTGCTGTCGGCGGCAGGCCGCTTGTATCGCGTGCGCTCCGGTGATCGGCTGGGGCGTGATGGCGGTGTTGTGGTGGAAGTCGGCGAGCGGCAGCTGGAGGTGCGTGAGCGGCTGTTCATAGGGGGCGTGTGGCGTGAGCGCACGGTAACGCTGGCGCTCAGGAAGAGCGTGACAATGGAGGCCAGGGACGGTGATGAAATGGCTGTTGAAGTGGGTGGCGGTGGCGTTGATACCCAGCCAGTGGTGCATGGCGGCGCCCTATCGGGGTGAGCCCATCTCGCTGAACTTTCAGGATGTCGAGGTGCGCTCGGTGCTTCAGGTGCTGGCTGATTACGCCGGGATCAACCTGGTGGCCAGTGACACGGTGCAGGGCAATGTCACCCTGCGGCTGCACCAAGTCCCCTGGGATCAGGCGCTGGAGCTGGTCCTTCGTACTAAAGGGCTGGCGCGGCGCGAGGAGGGGAATGTGCTGCTGGTAGCGCCAGCCACCGAGTTGGCCGAGCAATCCCTTGGCGCCCGTATCGGGCAAGAGCTGGATGCGCAGCTGCAACCCTTGCGGCGTGAGTTGCTGCCGATCCATCACGCCAAGGCTTCCGACCTCGCAGAGCTGTTGCTGGCAACCCTGGCGGATGACGGCATTCTGACCGGTCGTGGCAGCCTGAGCGTCGACGCCCGCACCAACACCTTGGTCGCGCACCAGCCTGCGGACCGCCTTGCCGAGTTGCGCCAGCTGGTCGCTCAGCTGGATGTGCCGGTGCGGCAGGTAGAAATCGAGGCGCGCATCGTGGAGGCCAATGTCGACTACGAGAAAGGCCTGGGCGTGCGCTGGGGGCGGCAGCTGTATGGTGAAGCGCCGCAACTGGGCAAGGACCTGTTTGTCGACCTGGGCGTGGAGCGGGGCGGTGCCGGCATCGGCGTAGGCCTGTTGCGTGGCGGTATGCTGCTGGACCTGGAACTCAGCGCCATGGAGAAGAGCGGCAACGGTGAAATCATCTCCCAGCCCAAGGTGGTCACGGCTGACAAGGAAACCGCCAGGATTCTCAAGGGCACCGAGGTGCCTTATCAGGAGACCAGCAAGAGTGGCGCCACCTCGGTCGCCTTTCGCGAAGCCTCGCTGTCGCTGGAGGTCACGCCGCAGATCACTCCGGACGGCAAGGTCATCATGACGGTCAAGGTGACCAAGGACGAGCCTGACTTCGTTAATGCCCTGAACGACGTGCCACCGATTCGCAAGAACGAAGTCAATGCCAAGGTCCGAGTGGCGGATGGTGAAACCATCGTCATCGGGGGTGTCTACTCGACCACGCAAAACAATGTGGTCGACAAGGTGCCATTTTTGGGCGATCTGCCGTATGTTGGGCGGCTGTTTCGACGCGATGCATTACAAGAGAAAAAATCCGAGCTGCTGGTCTTCCTGACTCCGCGTATCATGAGTGACCAGGCGATTGCTGTGAGTCGTTGATTCTGTGCGAAATTTGATACTTGTAGGGCCCATGGGCGCTGGTAAGAGCACCATCGGGCGCCTGTTGGCCAAAGAGCTGCGCCTGCTGTTCAAAGATTCCGACAAGGAAATCGAACTGCGAACCGGCGCCAACATCCCGTGGATCTTCGATAAAGAAGGCGAACCGGGCTTCCGTGACCGTGAGCAGGCGATGATCGCCGAGCTTTGCGCGCTCGATGGCGTGGTTGTGGCGACCGGTGGTGGCGCAGTCATGCGCGCGGAAAACCGCCAGGCGCTGCACGAGGGCGGCCGGGTCATCTACCTGCACGCCTCGGTGGAGCAGCAGGTCGGGCGCACGGCGCGCGACCGCAACCGCCCGTTGCTGCGCACCGCCAACCCGGAGGCGACGCTGCGCGCCTTGCTGGAGGCGCGCGACCCGCTGTATCGCGAAATCGCCGACCTGGTGGTGGAAACCGACGAACGGCCGCCGCGCATGGTGGTGCTCGATATTCTCGAGCGCCTGCAGCAGTTGCCGCCCCGCTAAGCCGGGACTATTCTCGGCCAGCGCCGAGGCGAGGTTCAACGTTACCGCGTGGGTCGAACAGCCGGCGCCGCGCCCAAGTACATTGTGGGGATACATGCAGACACTTAAGGTCGACCTCGGCGAGCGTAGCTACCCGATCTATATTGGCGAAGGCCTGCTGGACCAGGCCGAACTGCTGGCGCCGCATATCCGCGGGCGGCAGGTTGCCATCGTTTCCAACGAAACCGTCGCGCCTCTGTATCTCGAACGCCTGAGCAAGACCCTCGGCGCCTACTCGGTGCTGCCGGTGATCCTGCCAGACGGCGAAGCCCACAAAAATTGGCAAACCCTGCAACTGATCTTCGATGGCCTGCTGACGGCGCGGCATGACCGCCGTACTACCGTGGTCGCCCTCGGCGGCGGCGTGATCGGTGACATGGCCGGCTTTGCGGCGGCCTGCTACCAGCGTGGCGTCGACTTCATCCAGGTGCCGACCACCCTGCTGTCTCAGGTCGACTCCTCGGTGGGTGGCAAGACCGGTATCAACCACCCCTTGGGCAAGAACATGGTCGGTGCCTTCTATCAGCCCAACGCGGTGCTGATCGATACCACCAGCCTCAAGACCCTGCCCGAACGCGAGCTGTCGGCCGGCCTGGCCGAAGTGATCAAGTACGGCCTGATCTGCGACAAGCCGTTCCTCGCCTGGCTCGAAGACAATATGCAGGCCCTGCGCGCTCTCGAGCCGGCTGCCCTGACCGAAGCGATCAGCCGCTCGTGCGCCGCCAAGGCTGCCGTGGTCGGTGCCGACGAGCGCGAATCCGGTGTGCGAGCCACGCTGAACCTGGGCCACACCTTCGGCCACGCCATCGAGACGCACATGGGCTACGGCGTGTGGCTGCACGGTGAAGCCGTGGCCGCAGGTACGGTGATGGCCCTGGAAATGTCCATGCGCCTGGGCTGGATCGACCAGGCCGAGCGTGATCGGGCAATCCGCCTGTTGCAGGACGCAGGTTTGCCGGTGGTGCCACCACAGGAAATGACCCCGGCGCATTTCATGGAGCATATGGCGGTCGACAAGAAGGTCCTCGATGGCCGCCTGCGGCTGGTGCTGCTGCGCCAGCTGGGCGAAGCCGTGATCACTGACGACTATCCGAAAGAGATTCTTCAGGCCACGCTGTCGGCGGATTACCGCGCGATCGTGGCCCAGCTTTGAGGTTGTGACAGCGTAATGACCAGTTTGCATGCCGATGAGGCGTTCCTCGAACATTACCAGTTGAGCCACGATCCGTTCGCGCCGCGTGTGCCCGGCTTCAAGTTCTTCCCCGCCCAGCGCAAGCCGGTGCTGGGCCAGCTGCATCACCTGGCTCGCTACAGCCAGCTGATGCTGGTGGTCACTGGCCCCGTGGGCAGCGGCAAGACCCTGCTGCGCCAGGCCTTGGTGGCCAGCACCAACAAGCAGTCGGTGCTGAGCGTGGTGGTATCTGCCCGCGGCGCCAGCGATGCCGCCAGTGTCCTCGGCCAGGTGGCGCAGACGCTGGAAGTGGCCCAGCCTGAAGTGCAGGCGATCCTGAACAAGGTGGTGCAGCTGGCACTGACCGGGCAGGAAGTCTATTTGCTGGTTGATGATGCGGAACAACTCGACGAGTCGGCACTCCAAGCGTTGCTGGAACTGGCGGCAGGGCTACCGGAAGGGCGCCCGCACGTGTTCCTGTTCGGCGAGCCCTCGCTGATTGCCGGGTTGGACGAGATCCAGATCGAGGAAGAGCGCTTCCACGTTATTGAACTCGCCCCCTACAGCGAGGAAGAAACCCGCGAGTACCTGGAGCAGCGCCTGGAAGGCGCAGGCCGGGGCATCGAGGTGTTCACCCGTGAACAGCTAGTCGATATTCATGAAAACTCCGACGGATGGCCTGGCAACATCAACCAGGTCGCCCGCGACACTTTGATCGAAGCCATGATCGCCAGCCGTACCACGGTCAAGCGACCATCCATGGGGTTCAAAATGCCTAAGAAACACGTACTCGCGCTGTCCGCTGTCGTCGTGGTCGCCGTAGGTGCTGCGGTTCTGATGCCCAAGAAAGGCGACAAGGCCCCTGCCGAGGCGCCTGTGGCCCAGGCCCAGTTGCCGCTGGGCGAGGGCCAGCCAGGTAGCGCTCAGTCGAACAACGGCAACCCGGCCATCGAGTTCTCCGGCCAGTCGCAGCCGATGCCGCTGCCGCTGGTGGGGCAGTCCCAGCCGGTGATGCGCGAGCCTCTGGCGCAGGCTGCCGGCATGGGTGACGGCGAGGAGGGTGGCCCGGCTGGCAATACCGCCTTGCAGCCAGGCAACCCGCCTACCGTAACCACGATCGCGCCGCCACAGGGCGTGCCTGCAGGCCCGGCGCCGAGCATGGCCCAGGCTACCGCGCCGGTGCAGCCGGTTGCGCCTGCGCCCAAGCCTGTCGCTACCCAGCCGGTCAAGCCGGTTGCGCCTGCCAAGCCGGCGCCGGCACCGACTCAGGTCGCTGTCGCCAAGCCAGCCGCCAAGCCGGTGGAAAAGCCGGCCGCCAGCGTCAGCACCGGCGGCGCCGGAGGCTGGTACGCGGGCCAGAAGCCAGGCAACTATGTGGTGCAGATTCTTGGCACCAGCTCCGAAGCGTCGGCCCAGGCCTTCGTCAAGGAGCAGGGTGGCGACTATCGCTACTTCAAGAAAAACCTGCAGGGCAAACCCCTGTACGTGGTCACCTATGGCAACTTCGCCAACCGCGACGCAGCGGTTGCGGCAATCAAGAACTTGCCAGCGAAGGTCCAGGCTGGTAAACCTTGGCCACGTACCGTCGCCAGCGTCCAACAAGAGCTGGCCTCGGCCCGCTGATACCTGCCGGGCGGCATCACCCCGCCGCCCAGTTGCTGAGCGATTAATGACATTCGACTAGCCTGCTGCGCCTGAGCGCGGCAGGCTTTTCTGTCCCGGACTGCCGGCCACAAGCCTCTGTTGCAGTCATGGCTGAAACGCTTCAGACTCGAGCCAAGCCGCTATCACGGCGCATGGCGCAAAAACATTCAAAATTGCGACATAAATTTTCAATGGTGAGACATGAAAATTTGTGGGTATGACTGTCGCTGTGCAACAATGGTTTTCCATGGCCACCGCAAAAAAGCTGGCGTTTGATCGGCGTGGATGGTAAGTGGTTGTACATAAAAGAGATTTACCTCCGGTTGAGAGGTGAACCTGGTGAGAAAGTGTCTATGAAAACAGGTCTGTACCATCCCGAAGAATTCAAGGACAACTGTGGTTTTGGCCTGATCGCCCATATGACGGGCGAGCCGAGCCACCACCTTCTGCAAACCGCCATGCAGGCACTGACCTGCATGACCCACCGCGGCGGTATCAACGCCGACGGCAAGACCGGTGACGGCTGCGGTCTGCTCATGCAGAAGCCCGATCAATTCCTGCGGGCCGTGGCCCAGGAACACTTCGCCGTCGAGCTGCCCAAGCAGTACGCCGTCGGCATGGTGTTCTTCAACCAGGACCCGGTCAAAGCCGAAGCTGCCCGCGCCAACATGGACCGCGAAATCGTCGCGGCCGGCCTGAAGCTGGTCGGCTGGCGCAAGGTCCCGATCGACACCAGTGTGCTCGGCCGCCTGGCCCTGGAGCGCCTGCCGCAGATCGAGCAGGTGTTCATCGGCGGTGAAGGCCTGAGCGATCAGGAATTCGCCATCAAGCTGTTCAGTGCCCGTCGCCGTTCGTCCGTGGCCAATGCCCACGACACCGACCACTACATCTGCAGCTTCTCGCACAAGACCATCATCTACAAAGGCCTGATGATGCCGCGCGATCTCGCGGCGTTCTATCCAGACCTGGGTGATGAGCGCCTGCAAACCGCGATCTGCGTATTCCACCAGCGCTTCTCCACCAACACCCTGCCGAAATGGCCGCTGGCCCAGCCATTCCGCTTCCTCGCCCACAACGGCGAGATCAACACCATCACCGGCAACCGCAACTGGGCCATGGCCCGTCGCACCAAGTTCGCCAACGACCTGATCCCCGACCTCGAAGAGCTCGGCCCACTGGTCAACCGCGTCGGTTCCGACTCGTCGAGCATGGACAACATGCTGGAGCTGATGGTCACCGGTGGCATCGACCTGTTCCGCGGCGTGCGCATGCTGGTACCGCCAGCCTGGCAGAACGTCGAGACCATGGACGCCGACCTGCGCGCCTTCTACGAATACAACTCCATGCACATGGAGCCGTGGGATGGCCCGGCCGGTATCGTCATGACCGAAGGCCGCCACGCGGTGTGCCTGCTCGACCGTAACGGCCTGCGCCCGGCGCGCTGGGTGACGACCACCAATGGCTACATCACCATCGCCTCGGAAATCGGCGTGTGGGGCTACCAGCCAGAGGAAGTCCTGGCCAAGGGCCGCGTAGGCCCGGGCCAGATCCTTGCCGTGGACACCGAGACCGGCCAGATCCTCGACACTGACGCCATCGACAACCGTCTGAAGTCGCGCCACCCGTACAAGCGCTGGCTGCGTCAGCACGCCACCCGCATCCAGGCGACCCTGACGGATGACCAGGGCGTGGCCAGCTACGACGCTGACCAGCTCAAGCAATACATGAAGATGTTCCAGGTCACCTTCGAAGAGCGTGACCAGGTGCTGCGCCCACTCGGCGAGCAGGGCCAGGAAGCGGTCGGTTCGATGGGTGACGACACGCCGATGGCCGTGCTGTCGCAGCGCGTGCGTTCGCCGTACGACTTCTTCCGCCAGCAGTTCGCCCAGGTGACCAACCCGCCGATCGACCCGCTGCGCGAAGCGATCGTCATGTCCCTGGAAATCTGCCTGGGTGCCGAGCGCAACATCTTCCAGGAGTCCCCGGAGCACGCGTCGCGGGTGATCCTCAGCTCGCCGGTCATCTCGCCCGCCAAGTGGCGTTCGCTGATGAACCTTGAGCGTGAAGGCTTCGACCGTCAGCTGATCGACCTCAACTATGATGAGAGCGTCGGCCTGGAAGCGGCCATCCGCAACATCGCCGACCAGGCTGAAGAAGCCGTGCGCAGCGGCAAGACCCAGCTGGTGCTGAGCGACCGCTACATCGCTCCGGGCAAGCTGCCGGTGCACGCTTCGCTGGCCGTGGGTGCCGTGCACCACCGCCTGACCGAGCAGGGCCTGCGTTGCGACAGCAACATCCTGGTCGAAACCGCCACTGCCCGTGACCCGCACCACTTCGCCGTATTGCTGGGCTTCGGTGCCTCGGCGGTGTACCCGTACCTGGCCTACGAAGTGCTGGCCGACCTGATCCGTACCGGCGAAGTGCTGGGCGATCTGGACGAAGTCTTCAAGTACTACCGCAAAGGCATCTCCAAGGGCCTGCTGAAGATCCTGTCGAAGATGGGTATCTCCACCATCGCCTCTTACCGTGGCGCCCAGCTGTTCGAAGCTGTGGGCCTGGCCGAGGAAGTGGTCGGCCTGAGCTTCAAGGGTGTATCCAGCCGCATCAAGGGTGCGCGCTTCGTCGACCTCGAAGGCGACCAGAAGCTGCTGGCGGCCGAAGCCTGGAGCGCGCGCAAGCCGATCCAGCAAGGTGGCCTGCTGAAGTTCGTCCACGGTGGCGAGTACCACGCCTACAACCCGGATGTGGTCAACACCCTGCAAGCCGCCGTGCAGCAGGGCGACTACGCCAAGTTCAAGGAATACACCACGCTGGTCGACCAGCGTCCGGTGTCGATGATCCGCGACCTGCTGAAAGTGAAAGTGGCCGACGAGGCCCTGCCGCTGGACCAGATCGAGCCGCTGGAGGCCATCCTCAAGCGCTTCGACTCCGCCGGTATCTCGCTGGGTGCACTGTCGCCGGAGGCTCACGAAGCCCTGGCCGAGGCGATGAACCGCCTGGGTGCGCGCTCCAACTCCGGTGAGGGCGGTGAAGATCCGTCGCGCTACGGCACCATCAAGAGCTCGAAGATCAAGCAGGTGGCCACCGGCCGCTTTGGCGTGACCCCGGAATACCTGGTCAACGCCGAAGTGCTGCAGATCAAGGTTGCCCAGGGCGCCAAGCCCGGTGAAGGCGGCCAGCTACCTGGCGGCAAGGTCAACGGCCTGATCGCCAAGCTGCGTTATGCGGTACCGGGCGTGACCCTGATCTCGCCACCGCCGCACCACGACATCTACTCGATCGAAGACCTGGCCCAGCTGATCTATGACCTCAAGCAGGTCAACCCGCAGGCCCTGGTTTCGGTCAAGCTGGTGGCTGAGGCTGGCGTTGGCACCATCGCCGCGGGCGTGGCCAAGGCCTATGCCGACCTGATCACCATCTCCGGTTACGACGGTGGCACCGGTGCGTCGCCGCTGACCTCGATCAAGTACGCTGGCGCCCCGTGGGAACTGGGCCTGGCCGAAACCCACCAGACCCTGCGCGGCAACGACCTGCGCGGCAAGGTACGGGTACAGACCGACGGCGGCCTGAAGACCGGCCTGGACGTGATCAAGGCAGCCATCCTCGGCGCCGAGAGCTTCGGCTTCGGTACCGCGCCGATGATCGCCCTGGGCTGCAAGTACCTGCGCATCTGTCACCTGAACAACTGCGCCACTGGCGTAGCCACGCAGAACGACAAGCTGCGCAAGGACCACTACATCGGCACCGTCGACATGGTGATCAACTTCTTCACCTTCGTCGCCGAAGAAACCCGTGAATGGCTGGCCAAGCTCGGCGTGCGCAGCCTCGGCGAGCTGATCGGGCGTACCGACCTGCTCGACGTGCTGCCAGGTGACACCGAGCGCCAGCAGTACCTGGACCTGACCCCGCTGCTGGGCAGCTCGCACATCCCGGCTGACAAGCCGCAGTTCTGCGAAGTCGACAAGAACCCGCCGTTCGACAAGGGCGAGCTGGCCGAGAAGATGGTCGAGATGGCCCTGCCGGCGATCCGCGACCAGGCCGGTGGCGAGTTCAGTCTCGACATCTGCAACTGCGACCGCTCCATCGGTGCCCGTATCTCTGGCGAAATCGCCAAGCTGTACGGCAACCAGGGCATGGCCGACAAGCCGGTCACCTTCCGCTTCAAGGGTACTGCTGGCCAGAGCTTCGGTGTGTGGAACGCCGGTGGCCTGAACCTGCACCTGGAAGGCGACGCCAACGACTACGTCGGCAAAGGCATGACCGGTGGCAAGGTGACCATCGTGCCACCCGCCGGCAGCCCGTTCGCCACCCAGCACAGCGCCATTGTCGGCAACACCTGCCTGTACGGTGCCACCGGCGGCAAGCTGTTCGCCGCGGGTACTGCGGGCGAGCGCTTCGCTGTACGTAACTCCGGCGCTCACGCTGTTGTCGAGGGCACTGGCGATCACTGCTGTGAATACATGACCGGTGGCTTTGTCTGCGTCCTGGGCAAGACCGGTTACAACTTCGGTTCTGGCATGACTGGCGGCTTCGCCTATGTGCTCGACATGGACAACAGCTTCGTCGACAAACTCAACCACGAGCTGGTGGAAATCCAGCGCATCAGTGGTGAGGCGATGGAAGCCTACCGCAGCCACCTGGCGCGGGTCCTTGGCGAATACGTGGAAGAGACCGGCAGCGAGTGGGGGCGTGAGCTCTTCGAGAACCTGGACGACTATGTGCGGCGCTTCTGGCTGGTCAAGCCGAAGGCGGCCAACCTCAAGCAACTGCTGTCCAGCACCCGTGCCAACCCGCAGTAACAACAGCTGCAAGTGGCAAGCCTCAAGCTGCAAGTAAAAGCAGTACGAGGTTTGCCCGGCTTAAGTGATCGTCTTGCGGCTTGCAGCTTGTAGCTTGCAGCTGCTGTAAAGAGGTTTTGAAAAATGGCTGAACGTCTGAACAACGACTTCCAGTTCATCGAAGTGGGCCGCAAGGACCCCAAGAAAAAGCTGCTGCGCCAGCGCAAGAAGGAGTTCGTGGAAATCTACGAACCGTTCAAGCCGCAGCAGTCCGTGGAGCAGGCGCACCGTTGCCTGGGCTGCGGCAACCCGTATTGCGAGTGGAAGTGCCCGGTACACAACTTCATCCCCAACTGGCTGAAGCTGGTGTCCGAAGGCAATATCCTGGCTGCGGCCGAACTGTCGCACCAGACCAACACCTTGCCGGAAGTGTGCGGCCGTGTGTGCCCGCAGGACCGTCTGTGCGAAGGTGCCTGCACCCTGAATGACGGTTTCGGCGCGGTGACCATCGGTTCGGTGGAGAAGTACATCACCGACACCGCCTTCGCCATGGGCTGGCGCCCGGACATGTCCAAGGTCAAGCCAACCGGCAAGCGCGTCGCCATCATCGGTGCCGGCCCGGCGGGCCTGGGCTGTGCCGACGTGCTGGTGCGTGGTGGCGTGACTCCGGTGGTGTTCGACAAGAACCCGGAAATTGGCGGCCTGCTGACCTTCGGCATTCCCGAGTTCAAGCTGGAAAAGACCGTGCTGAGCAATCGTCGCGAAGTCTTCACCGGCATGGGCATCGAGTTCCGCCTGAACACCGAGGTGGGCAAGGACATCACCATGGAACAGCTGCTCGCCGAATACGACGCGGTGTTCATGGGCATGGGCACCTACACCTACATGAAGGGTGGTTTCCCGGGTGAGGACCTGCCTGGCGTGCACGATGCGCTGGACTTCCTGATCGCCAACGTCAACCGCAACCTCGGTTTCGAGAAGTCGCCGGAAGACTTCGTCGACATGCAAGGCAAGAAGGTCGTGGTGCTGGGCGGTGGTGACACCGCGATGGACTGCAACCGCACTTCGATCCGCCAGGGCGCCAAGTCGGTGACCTGCGCCTATCGCCGTGACGAAGCCAACATGCCGGGTTCGCGCAAAGAGGTGAAGAACGCCAAGGAAGAAGGCGTGAAGTTCCTCTACAACCGCCAGCCCATCGCCATCGTCGGTGAGGACAAGGTCGAAGGCGTGAAGGTGGTCGAGACCCGTCTCGGCGAGCCGGATGCCCGTGGCCGTCGCAGCCCCGAGCCGATCCCGGGCTCCGAAGAGATCCTGCCGGCCGACGCCGTGGTGATCGCCTTCGGCTTCCGCCCAAGCCCGGCACCGTGGTTCGAGCAGCATGGCATCCAGCTGGACAGCCAAGGCCGCGTGGTAGCGCCGGAGAAAGCCAAGTTCAAGCACCAGACCAGCAACCCGAAAGTGTTCGCCGGTGGCGACATGGTGCGCGGTTCGGACCTGGTGGTGACGGCGATCTTCGAAGGCCGTAACGCTGCCGAAGGTATCCTGGACTACCTCGAAGTCTGATCGATTGCTGGGGCCGCTTTGCGGCCCCAGGCATTTTTGTATACAAAATCGTTTGATCTGTGGCACCCAATAGACAAAACGCATGGTCTTGACCGTGCCTTTTGCGCTGGCGTCTGAGAAAATGCCCGCACTATTTTTCCGGATGCCGACATGACTGCCCTGAAGAACGATCGTTTCCTGCGTGCGCTGCTCAAGCAACCCGTTGACGTCACCCCTGTCTGGATGATGCGCCAGGCCGGCCGCTACCTGCCGGAGTACCGCGCCAGCCGCGCCAAGGCCGGTGATTTCATGAGCCTGTGCATGAACCCGCAGTTCGCCTGCGAGGTTACCCTGCAGCCGCTGGAACGCTACCCGTTGGACGCGGCGATCCTGTTCTCGGACATCCTCACCATCCCGGACGCCATGGGCCTGGGCCTATACTTCGAAACCGGCGAAGGCCCGCGTTTCAAGAAGGTCATCAGCACCCCGGCCGACATCGAAGCGCTGCCGATCCCTGACCCGCAGAAAGACCTCGGCTACGTGATGGACGCGGTCAGCACCATCCGCCGCGAGCTCAACGGCCGGGTGCCGCTGATCGGTTTCTCCGGTAGCCCCTGGACCTTGGCCACCTACATGGTCGAAGGCGGCTCGTCGAAGGACTTCCGCAAGACCAAGGCGATGGCTTACGACAACCCGCAAGCCCTGCACCTGCTGCTGGACAAGCTGGCCCAATCGGTCACCAGCTACCTCAACGGCCAGATCCTTGCCGGCGCCCAGGCGGTGCAGATCTTCGATACCTGGGGTGGCAACCTGTCGGCAGCGGCCTACCAGGAGTTCTCCCTGGCCTACATGCGCAAGATCGTCAGCGGCCTGATTCGCGAGCACGACGGGCGCAAGGTGCCGGTGATCCTCTTCACCAAGAATGGCGGGCTGTGGCTGGAAAGCATCGCCGAAGCCGGCGCTGACGCGCTGGGCCTGGACTGGACGTGTGAAATCGGCGACGCTCGCCGCCGCGTCGGTGACAAGGTAGCCCTGCAGGGCAACATGGACCCGACCGTGCTTTACGCCAAGCCAGAAGCCATCCGCAAGGAAGTGGCGCGCATCCTGGCCAGCTATGGCAAGGGCACTGGCCACGTGTTCAACCTCGGCCACGGCATCACCCCGGAAGTCGACCCGGAACACGCAGGCGTATTCATCAACGCGGTGCATGAACTGTCGGCGCAGTACCACCAGTAAGTGCGCTGAAACGAACAGCCCGGCCAAGTGCCGGGCTTTTTGTTGCGTTCAATACGACGCTTACACCGAGGAAATCGACGCCATCAAGCCGAAAAAGAGAAGCCTGAACAGCTTCAGACCTTTTCTTACATATTGGCGCCATGGCCTTCCTTAGACTCGCGCACTTCTGTCGGGCCTCCCCGACGCAAGCTCAAGTAGTCCGGAGTGCGTCATGAGTACAAGAAAGAACCTGCGAAGGTTTGCTGCCAGCGGCCTATGGCTGGCAGTTGCCGGTGCGGGCGTGCATGCCCAGTTGGCCAATGCGCATGGTTATGCCAGTGAACCGCCATCGCGGGCATATGCCTGCCAGCTAGGTCTGAACACCGAGTGTGGCCAGCCGATTTACGAGCCGCAATCTGTAGGTGAGGCCGCAAAAGGGTTTCCTCAACTCGGCCCCGTGGATGGCAAGATCGCAAGCGGTGGCGCGCGCGCTGATTTCGCTTTGGTTGACGAGCAGTCAGCCGCTCGCTGGCACCTGACACCTATTCTCGACCGTGAAATCACCTTTGACTGGTATTACACCACTGGACACCCGACCACCAAGTGGGAGTACTTCATTACCAAGTCAGGCTGGAATCCAAATGCGCCGCTGGCTCGAGAGGCATTCGAAAGCAAACCGTTCTGCACTGTGGACGGTCATGGCAAGTTTGCGACTGGCGGCAACCATGCGGGCAGAGGCCCGGCGCCTGAAAAGCACCACTGTACATTGCCAGCCGATCGCACCGGGCACCATGTCGTTCTGGGGCTGTGGACAATCGCCGACACCGCTGCCGCATTCCACAATGTGATCGACGTCGACATCCAGGCTGAAGGTGGGCCCGCGCCGGAATGGCCTGCAGTTGGCGCAATCAACCCGCATCGAGACCTGGAAGTTGGCGACAAGGTCAAGGTCCGCGCATTTGTGAATGGTACGGAAAGTAAGCAGTTCAGTACGTCTATCGCCATTGAGCATGCCGAGGAAGGCACTGCCTTCAACTGGGCGTACAAATTGGCCAGCCGTATCAATGAAACCCAAGCGCTCGTGCGAGCTGGCAAGCCTAACGCGGATGGCGACTTCGAGCCTGTGCAAGGCGCCAATACGCTCTATGCCAAGAGCGAAAGTGGCATCACCAGTTTCGAACTGGAGATCGACGCCGCGACCCCAGAGCCTGGTTACATGCATTTGCATGACCTGAAGCCTGAGTACCAGCTCAAGGACGGTAAGACCACCCTCGACTTCACCGTCATGAGCAACAAGAACCTGCAGGTCAGCGCGCGGTTGTTCGATGCTGACAACAAGCAGGTCGGCTATGTTCGCGAGCAGGTCAATGGCACTGGCAAGTTGGTGCTGGAAGCCACCGGCGTCGAGGGCCCGCACACGCTCAAGGTCGTTGGTGTCGACAAGGCGCAGCGCGTGTTGCTGCAAGAACAACGTGATGTTGCGCTCAAAGCCGCTGCTGAAGGCTACGATTTCGAATTCCCTCAATCGATTGCCAGCTACAAGGAAGGCACGCTTGTCTTGCAGCCCAAGACCGGTGAGATATTCGAGTGCAAGCCATTCCCGTTCGAGGGTTGGTGCAAGAGCTATTCGGCAAATGCCAACCATTATGAGCCCGGTGTAGGCAGCAACTGGCAAGACGCCTGGATCAAGCGCTAAAAGGAGTGCGGCCTGGCAGCCCGATGGGGCATGCCGGGCCGTGTCACGGTATTTCTTATGCAACAACACACTTATTGCTGGCAGCAGATGCTATTGCACTGGGTTTCTGCCTTGGTGATCGTCTGGGCGCTGGTAAGTGGCTTTTACGTGTCAGGCTTTACGGTCGAACCCGCCACAGCACAGTGGGTCGGTTTCGTGAATGTTGGTCTGACGACACTGTTTATCCCGGTCTTTCTGCTGCGTTGGTTGATGCGCTACCTGAAGCCAAGGCCGTGCGCGCTGAACGAAAACCCCTGGGTTCGGCGCATAGCGCATGTTGTTCACGAAGGCATCTACTGGCTTACCGCGTCCGTGCTGGCTTCAGGCGTGCTGATGATGGACCGTGCAATTGACGTATTTGGCTGGTTTGCAATCGAGCCCTGGCTGACGGATCCGTTCTGGCTAAGCGCCTGGTTCATGCTGCATATCGCAGCAAACGTCGCCTTGGCTTTGGCCGTGGTGGTGCACGTAGGGGCAGTCGCCATCCATGAGTTTGCCGGGCGGCGCGTGGTTAGTCGAATGCTGCCCTGAGCCAATGAAGCATTCTTCTGTCTTGTCCTGGGTAGCAATCCCTCTGCTGGC
The DNA here is from genome assembly GCF_039673865.1 of Pseudomonas sp. TWI628. NCBI lineage: Bacteria > Pseudomonadati > Pseudomonadota > Gammaproteobacteria > Pseudomonadales > Pseudomonadaceae > Pseudomonas > Pseudomonas sp. TWI628. The sequence goes on from NZ_JBDJMM010000007.1 coordinate 171,157, forward strand.
GTTGGTCATGCTGGCCTGGCGCGAAGCCACGCGCCCAGCCTTGGTTGAACCTGTCGGGCAAGACAGTGTTGCCCGTGTATTACCCGCGCAACAGCCATTGCCGACGGCGACCCTGGCATTGGCCTTTGGCTTCAGCGAGCCAGAGGAGCGGCTAGCAAGCCAGGCCGGGTTGGTGCTCAAGGCTTGTTTCATCCCCAGTCGCGGCCAAACCCGTGCGTTGGTGGGAAGCCGCGAGGGTGACAGCTTCTATGGCGTGGGCGACCGCTTGCCGGGTGGCAGCGTGCTGCGCCGAATCGACGTGGGAGCGATCACCCTTTGGGTCGACGGGCGTGAGGAAATCCTGACCTTGTCCGGCGGCGGCGCCAACGTCTTCGTTCAATCTGGCAGTAACGCCGTGCGCGTTCCTGCCACTGCCGAATCACCCCGCCTGTTGCGGGAGGTGCAATGAGATTTCAACGTTACTTGCGGGCAGCCTCACTCGGGGCTTGCCTGAGCTTGACCTGCCCACTGGCCCTGGCTGATGCGCCAACCTGGCAATTGGCGATGAGCGATGCCGATGTGCGCGATGTGGTGCGCGAAGTCGGAGCCATTCTTGATCAGACAATCGTGCTTGACCCACGTGTGCAAGGGCGCATCACCGTACTGTCCAATGAGGCGCACGACCGTGAAGGCGTACGGAGGTTGTTTTACTCGGTCTTGAATGCGCAAGGCTTTGCCGCAGTGAACGATGGTGACCGCTTGCTGGTGTTGCCGGCAAGTGAAGCCAAAGCCTGGGCCAACCAGCAGGTCGATGCGATTCCTTCTGCATTTACCACACGAGTATTCAGCCTGTCTGGCAGCACTGCCGCCGACCTGGCCGGCCTGCTGAGGCCACTGGTGTCGAGCAACGGCTATATCGGCCCGTCCAGCTCCGCCAATGCCCTGGTCGTCACCGACTCGGCTGCCAACCTCGAGCGTTTGCAGGCTCTGGTGCGCCAACTGGACAGCGGTCAGCGGCATGACTATGAGCTGGTAACGCTGCATACAGCGCAAGCCGCCGATGTATTGCCTGTCGTCGAGGCTTCGGCAGGCAGCCCGGACAGCGGCGTGCGGGTACTGGCCGATACGCGTGGCAATCGCCTGCTTGTGCTGGGGCCGGAAAAGTCCCGCCAACGGTTGGCACGACTGGCCCGCGAGCTGGATGTGCCGACACCTGAAAATTCGCATAACTGGCGCGTGGTGCGCCTTCAACATGGTAATGCCGAGCAGCTGGCCGAGGTGCTCGGTGAAGTGGGCAAGCGGCTGGATGGCAAGCCGGGCACAGAAGCCTTGGGCCAGCCGCTCGCGACCGGGGCGATGGTCAAGGCAGATACCAGCCAGAACGCCTTGGTGCTGCTGGGCGAACCCAAGACGCTGGGGAGCGTGGTGCAGATCATCGAGCAATTGGACCAGCCCCGCGCACAGGTGTTGATACACGCGGCCATCGTCGAAGTCAGTGGCGATATCAATGAGGCCTTGGGATTGCAGTGGGGGGTGGACACCGGCAGCCTCAGGGGCGGGGTGACATTCCCGGACAGCGGTGCGCTGTTGGCCGATGTGCTGGGGGCGGACAAGGCACTGCCCAGTGGCGCGGCGCTGGCGCTAGGCTCTGACCGCTTTGGCCTGCTGGTTTCCGCATTGGCCAGCAACAGCCGTAGCAACCTGCTGTCCACCCCCAGCCTGCTCACGCTCGACAACCAGGAAGCGCAGATCCTGGTGGGGCAGAACGTGCCGTTCAAGACAGGCTCGTACACCACGTCCGGCAATGGCGCGGATAACCCGTTCACCACCGTGGAGCGCAAGGATATCGGCATCAGCCTCAAGGTTCGCCCGCACATCAACGAAGGCCGAAGCCTGCGCCTTGAGGTCGAGCAGGAAAGCTCGGAACTGGCACCCAGCACGCTCGAAGGTGACCTGATTACCAGCAAGCGAACACTCAAGAGCACCATCCTCGCGGCGGACGGCGAAATCATCGTGATCGGTGGCCTGATCAAGGACAGTGTGCGCACAGAGCAGCGTGGCGTGCCGTTGCTCAGCCGTATTCCTCTGCTGGGTGGCTTGTTCCGCTGGACCCGGGATACCCAGGAAAAGACCAATCTCATGGTGTTCCTGCGCCCTACCATTTTGCGCACCCAGGCCGAATGGGTGGAGTCCGGGCGTCGTGCCTACGATGATGTTCGCGCCTCCGACCCGGTGCACGTGCCTCAGGATCCCCGCAGGCTGTTCGAAGCGCGGCCGATGCTGGAAGGCCGGGAGCCATAGCCTTGAACCCTTTGCTTCCATTCGGCTTCGCCCGGCGTCATGGCATTTTGCTGGACCGGCAGGCAGCCGAGCCCACCCTGATGATGCGTGACGATGCCGCCTTGGCATCACTCTCCGAGGCGCTGCGTATCGTTGGGCATCACTGGCCACTGCGCCTGGTGGATGGCGACCAGTTTGCAGAGCACCTGGCTGCTTGTTACGGCGGCGCCCAGGATGCAGCGCAGTCGGTGATCCAGGGGCTGGATGAGCACATCGACCTGTCACGCCTGGCTGAGGCGTTGCCGCAGACCAGCGACTTGCTCGATCAGCAGGATGATGCGCCGATCATCCGTTTGCTCAATGCCTTGCTCAGCGAAGCGGTCAGGTCGCGCGCTTCCGATATCCACCTGGAAACGTTCGAACAGCAGTTGCGCGTTCGCATGCGCGTCGATGGGGTCATGCGCGAAGTGCTGTCGCCGCCCCGAGCGCTCGCGGCCTTGCTGGTGTCGCGGATCAAGGTCATGGCGCGTCTGGACATTGCCGAAAAGCGCGTGCCACAGGATGGCCGCATCAGCCTGCGGCTGGCCGGCCATGAGGTGGATGTGCGTGTGTCCACCTTGCCAGCGGCCCATGGGGAAAGGGTGGTGCTGCGCTTGCTGGACAAGCAGGCTGTGCGTCTGGATGTGCAGCACATGCAGATGCAACCCTCGGTGCAGAACGCATTCCTGGCCTTGCTGGACAAACCCCACGGCATTTTCCTGGTGACAGGCCCGACTGGCTCGGGCAAGACCACCACGCTGTATACGGCACTTTCGGTATTGAACCGTGAGTCGCGCAATATCCTCACCGTCGAAGACCCGGTCGAATACCACTTGCCCGGTATCGGCCAGACCCAGGTCAACAGCAAGGTCGACATGACCTTTGCCCGTGGGCTTCGGGCGATCCTGCGGCAGGATCCGGACGTCGTCATGGTCGGGGAGATTCGTGACCGGGAAACTGCAGATATTGCCGTGCAGGCATCGCTGACAGGCCATCTGGTGTTGTCGACCCTGCATACCAACAGTGCTTTGGGCGCCATCACGCGGCTGGCGGACATGGGGGTGGATACCTGCCTGCTGGCATCCTCCCTTGCCGGTGTCATGGCACAGCGCCTGGTGCGTGTGTTGTGCCCGCACTGCAAGGCCGCATACGAGGTGGACGACGCCACCGCCAGCACCCTTGGCAACCCTGACGGCCTGCCGCAGCAGCTTTACCAGGCTGTAGGTTGTGAGCTGTGCCAGCTGGGCTACAGCGGGCGCTTGGCATTGCATGAGATGGTCGTCATTACCCCGCAGCTGGCGCAGGCCATCCACGGCCGCGCATCGTTGGCACAGATGCAGGATCTACTTCGCCCGGGCACGACCAGCCTGTTTCAGCATGGCGTTCAACGTGTCTGCCAAGGGCAGACCAGTATTGAAGAATTGCTGCGCGTGACGGGCCAGGACTGAACATGGCGATCTTCCGGTATCAGGCCCAACGCCAGGATGGCGCTCGCCAGCGCGGCACGCTAGAGGCAGCTAGTGCGCGTCAGGCCCGGCAGCAGTTGCGCGAGCAGGGTTGGTCGGTCATGACGATCGAGCTTTTAAAGCCTTCGCCACTTGCCGCCCTGGTTGCGGGCAATCGTCTTTCCCTGGCGCGCCGCTGTTTGCTGACCCGGCAGCTGGCAACGCTGTTGCAGGCGGGCATGCCGTTGACCGAAGCGCTACAGGCGGTGGCGGCGCAAAGTGGCCAGCGTCAGGCCAGGCAGGTGTTGCTTGGCGTGGCTGAGCGAGTCGCCGAAGGTAATACCTTTGCCAATGCACTGGCCCATTACCCATTGGCCTTTCCGCTGGTTTACCGCGCCACGGTCGAGGCGGCGGAGCGCTCCGGGCACTTGGCAGGGGTATTGGAGCGTCTGGCGGGGCATGGCGAAGATCAGCAGGCCCTGCGTCAGAAAGTGCAATTGGCGATGCTCTACCCGTTGATACTGACGATCGTCGCGCTGCTGGTGGTGGGTTTTCTGCTCGGTTATGTAGTGCCGGACGTGGTGCAGGCCTTCGCCCGCGACCAGGCACAGTTGCCGCTGGCGACCCAGGTGCTGATTGCACTCAGCGATGCTTTTGGCCGCTTCGGCTTGCTGGCCTTGCTGGTGCTGCTGGCAGGCGTTACCGGTGCTGTCTTGCTGTTGCGCGCGCCTGCGAGGCGAAGGCAATGGCATGCCATGGCACTGCGCCTGCCAGGTTACGCCAGCTTTGTGCTAGCCAGCGAGGCTGCGCGCTTCATCAGTACCTTGGCGATTCTTGGCCGCAGCGGTGTTGTGCTGGTCGATGCCATGAACATCGCTGCCGACGTGGTGGGCAATCTGGTTTTACGCGAGCGCTTGCAAACCGCGGTGCGTGAAGTGGGTGAAGGCGCAACGCTGGCCCACAGCCTGGCACGTAGCCAGAGCATGCCCGCACTGATGCTGCACATGATCGCCAGTGGTGAGCGTGCCGGGGAACTGGACAGCATGCTCGAACGTGCCGCCGAGCTCCAGGCCAGGCAACTGGCTGGTCGTATAACCCTCCTGGTGAGCCTGTGCGAACCCCTGATGCTGTTGCTGATGGGTGGCATCGTGCTGTTCATCGTGCTGGCCATCCTGCTGCCCATTCTCAACCTCAACCAACTGGTCAACTGATATGTCTTCTGGCTTTGCACGTCATGCGCAGCGTGGCTTCACGCTCATCGAAATCATGGTGGTGGTCATCATTCTGGGTGTGCTCGGCGCGTTGGTGCTGCCCAACGTGATGAGCCGCCCGGACCATGCCAAGTTCACGGCGGCGCGTACCGATATCCAGTCAATCTCCACGGCCCTGGAAATATACCGCCTGGACAACGGGCGCTATCCGACCACCGCCCAAGGCCTGGAGGCGCTCATCCGGCGCCCGACCGTTGCACCCTTGCCACGCCAGTGGAATGCCCAGGGTTACCTCAAGAGCCGGGCGCTGGACCCTTGGGGCATGCCTTATCAATACAGCAACCCTGGTACGCGATCGGGGCAGGGGTTCGACCTGTTCTCGTTTGGCGCCGACGGCCAGCCCGGCGGTGAAGAGGCGGATGCCGATATCGGTAACTGGGCCGAATGACCCTGCGCCGCTCGAAAGGCTTCACCCTGCTGGAAATGTTGCTGGTGCTATTGCTGGCAGGCGTTGTCATGGGCATGGCCGGGTTGCAGTTGGGGCGCGACCCGCAACGCCTGGCCAGCCAGGAGGCCGGGTTGTTCCTGCAACTGGTCGAGCATGCCAGGCAGCAGGCGGTGCTGGAGGGGCAGGAGATGGGTGTGCAGATCGATGCCCGCGGCTATCAGCTGATGAGGGCATTCGGCAACAAATGGGCAGCAGCAGGGCCGCGCCGGGACACTGGCCTGGACCTGCGCCTGAGTATCGACGGCTTCCCGGTGATGCTTGCCGGGCCAGGCGATGCTGCGCAATTGGTGTTTGCCCGTAACGACGAGTACACCCCGTTCTCGTTGTCATTCGATGAGGCGGGTGTCGGCCTTGCGCAACTATCAAGCGATGGCCTCAATGCCCCCTGGCTCGAACGCTGAACGTGGGTTCACGTTGCTGGAAGTGCTGGTGGCGCTGTCGGTATTCGCCGTACTGGCCGCAGCAGTGACCACCGCCAGCCAGCAGGTCCTGGCACAGTCGCAGGGTATGCGTGATCGCCTGTTCGCCAGCTGGATCGCCGATAACCACCTCAACGAGCTTCGCTTGCATGCGACTGCGCCTGCGACTGCACAGCGCCGCACCCAGGAGGTCCAGTTCGATCAGCGCACCTGGCTCATCGTCGAGTCGCGGCGTCATCAGGCGGGTTTGGCACTCGTCGAAGTGGGCGTGAGCGTTAGCCTGGCATCGGACCGCCAGCCGCTTCACCACGCGGTAGGCTGGATGGAGGTTGCCGATGCAACGCAGTGAGTCAGCCCGTATCCAGCGCGGCTTTACCCTGCTGGAGCTGTTGCTGGCCATCGCCCTCTTTGCCTTGCTGGCGGCGGGTACCAGCCAATTGTTGGCTGCCTTGGTACGGGCAGATGCCGCACGTCAGGCCCAGGCCGAAGAATTGCGTGCACTGGGGCGGGCAATGAGTGTGATGCAGCGGGATGCATTGCAAGGGTACTGGCCCGCGATCAGCAAGAGGGGGGCTGGTTACGGTGTATTGCTGACGCCGCAGCGGGTGAGCTGGTTGCTTGGCGCAGAACGTGATCGACAATCGTTGCCGCGCAGCGATCTGCGGGTGGTCGAGTATTGGCTGGAGGACGGTGTGTTGTGGCGCCAGCGACGGACACTGGAGCACGGGCAGGTACGCCCACAACGGCTGCTCGAAGGTATCGAGGATCTGCGCTGGCGGCTGTATGGTCCAGAAAGCGGATGGGTATCCAACTGGGTGGCTGCGCAACCGCCCCAGGCACTTGAAATCACCCTGTCGACCCAGCGCTTTCAGGGGATTCGCCGAGTGCTGCCTCTGGCGGGGGCAAGCCTGTGAAAAACTCGGGGCAGCAGGGCGTGGCGCTCATCACGGTTCTGTTGGTAATGGCACTGTCGACCCTGCTGGTTGCCAGCATGCTGCGTAGCCACCAGGGGATGCTGGGCAGCGTCCGGCAGCAGATCGACGCCTCGCGCTTGCTGCAACTCGCCCATGCTGGCGAGCGGCATGCTTTGAAGCAGCTGAAACAGCAGGCTGCGACCTTGCTGCAGGTGACCCATGGCGGTCAGCCCTGGGCGCAAACCCGTTTGCTGGACCTTGAGCAGGGGCAAGTTCGGCTGCGCCTGGAGGACCTTTCCGGGCGCTTCAATATCGCTGCGCTGACCGCACGAAAAACCCTCGACCCTGTGTTGTTCGAACGTTGGCAGCGGTTGTGCCACGCCCTGCAGATCGAGGTGCCGGTGCTGGAACCCTTGGCCGGGCAGCGCATGCTCGACCCCAGCCAGCTGCGCGTCTTGCCGGGCGTCGATGCGCAGGTGATGGCACGTTTGCAGCCCTGGATCGTGGCGCTGCCCCCCCAGGCTGGGCTCAACGTCAATACCGCCCTGGCACGGGTACTTGAAGGCCTTGAAGGCGTGGATGCCTCTGTTGCACGAAGCGTGATGGGCCGGCGGCCCGAAGAGGGCTATGCCAGCGTTCAGCAGTTTCTGGCGCAACCACAGCTGGTGGGGCTTGGCATCGACAGCCATGGGTTGTCGGTGACGAGCCGCTGGTACCGTCTGGAGGTACGAGCAGCGTTGCAAGGCAACCTTGGTTATCTGTACAGCGACCTTGAAATCGACCCGAGCACGCATCAGGTGCGTGTGCTGCGTCGGCTTTTTTCTGCACAACCGGAGCACCTGCAAGTTGAGTGATGTTTATCTGTTTTTGCTGGCCGGGGGCGTGGTCGAAGACGATGGAGCATGGCCGGTGCTCGTACGCACAGCGCAGGGCCACCAGTACCGGTCAGAGTTGGGCAGCTTGCCGCCCGAGTTGGCCGCTGCTGCGGTGGTGCTCGTGTTGCCGATGGAGCTGACGGGGTGCTGCGTGATCGGGCCGATACCGGGCAGGCGCCCCAGTCGGGAGACGTTGGGCTATGCAGCGGAAGAACAGCTGGCAGCGCCCTTGGAGGCGCTGCACCTGGCGTTCGGGCCAGTAGATGAAGAGGGCCGGCGCAAGGTATGGGTGATAGCGCTGGAATGTTTGCGCCAGCTGATGTCGAGGCTTCAGCAACAGGGCATCGACCCCATCGCGGTATACGTTGATGCCGACCTGCTGAGTGCCGAGCGGGCATGCGCCCTGTGGTTCGAGGGGCGATGGTTGCTGGGGGGCAGCAAGGGCTCTTGCCTGGCTCTGAGTGCCCAGGCCGCACAGGCACTGAAGCAGAAATATGCATCCTTGCCCTGGATGGCCGAGGCAGGCTCAGCAGGTGCAGCGGACAGTGATCAGCCGATCGCCAGTGCAGTGGACATCCTGATGCAAGGCAATGCTGGTGCTGTGGACTTGCGCCAAGGTGCACTGCGTCGGCGGCGTATGCTGCCGGCATGGCGAGGCCTGGCAAGCGGTGTGGTGCTGGCTTTACTGATGGTTTGCCTGGTCGATCACGTGCGTGCGCAGTGGCTCATGCAGCAAGCATCACGGCTGCATGCCGAGAATGTTCGGGTTTTGCAGCGCTGGGCGCCTGAGCAGCCTCCGGGTGGCGACCTGGCTACGCGAATCAGGTTACTCGAACACCGCCCAAGGCATGCGACTACGGTCGAGCAGCTGGCACTGCTCTCGGAACAACTGGTCGGCGTTGGCAATGTGGTGATCGAGCGGGCTGAATCGACGTCTGAGCAAGGCTGGCGCGTCGAGGTTGTCGCCCAGGGCTTTGACGATCTCGAAAGGCTTGGCACACGTGTTCCCGGTATGCGGATGGAACAGGGACGACAGGCCGATCAAGGGGTGCGGGCGACCCTGTCCTGGCGGGAGGCTGAATGAAGTATTGGAGAGAAACTGCGTTGGTACGCCAGTGGCAACAGCTATCACCCAACCGGCGCACGCAATTGAAGGTCGCTTTATGGGGCCTGGCCTTGATAGCGATCTGCCAGCTACTCTGGGTGCCGGGCCAGGCCCGCCTGCAACAGGCTGAGCGAGACCTGGCGCGTGAGCATGAGCTGGGTGCCCAACTGCAGCGAGTCGTGCAGGGGCCGCCTCGGTCGCCAACCACCGTCGAGGTACAGACACCTGCAGGTTTAAACGAGCGCGCCAAGGCTGCGGGCCTGCGTATCACCAGCCTGGAGGCCAGGTCCGGGCAGGTGGATATCAGCCTGGAGGGGGCTGCTGCGGCCGTGCTGGCCTGGTTGCACCTACTGGAGCAGGAGGGTGGCAAACCGCTCAACCTGCAGCTGCAAGCCGAAGGCGAGCTGCTTCAGGCGCGCTTCGTGATGATGCTGGCCGAGGCATGATGCCTCGGCCTTTCAGGTTGCTTTGGGTTGCAACTTGCTCAAATGCAGGGCCACCAGCAACGCCACCGTCAGCAATCCGCCAATGAACAAGCCAATCCCGTTCCAGCCCCATTGGTGCCAGAACACCCCACCCGCCGTACCGGCCACGCTGGACCCTGCGTAATAGCTGAACAGGTACAGCGACGAAGCCTGCCCCTTGGCCTTCAGCGCCCGGCGGCCGATCCAGCTGCTGGCCACCGAATGCGCACCGAAGAAGCCGAAGGTGAACACCAGCATGCCGACGATCACCAGCGCCAGCGGGGTGGCCAGGGTCATCAGCAGGCCGCCAGCCATTACGACAATACTGGCCCAGAACACCTTGCGCCGGCCTAGCTTGTCAGCCAGTGCGCCGACTTGCGCCGAGCTGTAGATACCCGACAGGTACACCACCGACAGCAACCCGACCAGCGCCTGGTTCATGTGGTAAGGCTCGGCCAACAAGCGGTAGCCAATGTAGTTGAACAGGGTGACGAAGGCGCCCATCAACAAGAAGGCTTCGAGGAACAGCCAAGGCAGCCCGGCATCCTTGAAGTGCATGACGAAACCGTCCAGCAGGCTACGCGGGTTCATCAACTGTGGTCGGAAGTTGCGCGATTCGGGCAGCACTTTCCAGAACACCAGCGCCGCCACCAGGGCCAGGCCGCCGATGGTCAGCATCGCCGTGTGCCAGCTGACAAAATCGATCAGTACACCGGTGATCAGTCGCCCGCTCATTCCGCCGATGGCATTGCCACCAATGTACAGGCCCATGGCCAGGCCGATGTGCTGCGGGTGGATTTCTTCGCTCAGGTAGGTCATTGCCACCGCCGCCAGGCCGCTCAGCGACAAGCCCACCAGAGCGCGGGTGGCCAGCACCAGTTCCCAGCTCGGCATCACCGCGCTGGCCAGGGTCGACAGGGCGGCGCAAACCAGGGCAAAGACCATCACCGGCTTGCGGCCGATGCGGTCGGAGATCGGGCCGGTGATCAACAGGCCGAACGCCAGCATCGCAGTCGATACCGAGAGCACCAGGCTGCTCTGCGCCGCGTTGATGGAAAACTCCTTCGACAGCAGCGGCATCATCGGCTGCACGCAGTACAGCAGGGCGAACGTGGCGAAGCCGCCGCTGAACAGGGCCAGCACGGTCTGCATGAAGGCGGGGGTGCCTTTTTCGATCCACATGTCGTTCAGGGGGGCAGGTTCTGGGCCGGCAGGAAGGGGGGCTACAGCAGTTTTCACGGGCGGTACCTCTGGCGCAATGAAAAAAGCATATAGCTGGCTAATGATTAGATCCAATATATTGTTCGACCTATTTGAGACGTTTATCGACCTAATTGGAGCCCGTCATGGAACTGCGCCATTTGCGTTACTTCATCGCCGTTGCCGAAGAGCTGCACTTCGGCCGCGCGGCCCAGCAACTGGGTATCTCCCAGCCGCCATTGAGCCAGCAGATCCAGGCGCTGGAGCAGGAGCTGGGCGCCCGTCTGTTCGAGCGGACCAATCGTCGGGTCGAGCTGAGCGAGGCTGGCCGGCTGTTCCTTGAAGAGGCGCGACAGGTGCTGGCGCAGGTGGAGAAGGCGGCCGATGTGGCGCGGCGTGCACAGTTGGGTGAGCTGGGCGAGATGAAGATTGGTTTCACGTCGTCGGCGCCGTTCACCTCGAAGATCCCCAAGGCCATTCATGCCTTTCGCCAGCGTTTCCCCGCAGTACACCTGAACCTCAAGGAAATGAGCAGCCGGGATGTCGCCGAAGGGGTGTTCGACGAATCCATCGAGGTCGGCCTGATGCGGCCGATGCCGTTGCCGGAAGGCCTGGTGGCTACCGAGCTGTTCCGCGAGCCGCTGGTGGCGGTGATCAACGCCTCGCACCCGTTGGCCGAAGGCACGGAACAGGGCGTGCACATGGCTGCCCTGGCCCATGAACCGTTCGTGTTCTTCCCGCGCAGCTATGGCAGCGGGTTGCATGCGCAGCTGTTGAGCCTGGCGCGCCAGGCCGGGTTCAGCCCGCATTTCTCCCAGGAGGCGGGGGAGGCGATGACCATCATCGGCCTGGTGTCGGCGGGGCTTGGGGTCTCGGTGCTGCCGGCGTCGTTCCAGCGTATGCGCATCGAAGGCGTGGTGTACCGCACGCTGCTGGATGAAGGGGCGATGTCGGCAGTGTGGCTGGTGCAGCGCGAGCGCGGGGGTTCGGCGATGGCGCGGGCGTTTGCCGAGTTGCTGAAGGGGCTGATGGCGGGCCAGCAGTGATGTTCCCGCGCTGTGCCAGCGAATGGGCAAATGGCACTGGCCATTGCCGCTGCGCCGCCACATACTCGGGCATTCGTTGATACACGGAGGTCAATCATGCGGCGCGTGGTGTTCAATCAGAAAGGTGGCGTGGGCAAGTCGAGCATCGCTTGCAACCTGGCGGCAGTGAGCGCCAGCGAAGGTTATCGGACCCTGCTGATCGACTTGGATGCCCAGGCCAACTCGACCCAGTACCTGACCGGCCTGACCGGCGACGACATCCCCATGGGCATTGCCGACTTCTTCAAGCAGAGCCTGTCCAGCGGACCGTTCAGCAAGAAGAACAAGGTCGATATCTACGAAACTCCGTTCGATAACCTGCATGTGGTCACTGCCACGGCGGAGCTGGCCGACCTGCAGCCCAAGCTGGAAGCCAAGCACAAGATCAACAAGCTGCGTAAGTTGCTCGATGAGCTGGACGAGGACTACGAGCGGATTTACATCGACACGCCGCCGGCGCTCAATTTCTATGCGGTTTCCGCATTGATCGCCGCTGATCGTGTGCTGATCCCCTTCGACTGCGACAGTTTCTCGCGTCAGGCGCTGTACGGCCTGCTGGCTGAAATCGAAGAGCTCAAGGACGACCACAACGAAGACCTGGTGGTCGAAGGCATCGTGGTCAACCAGTTCCAGTCCCGCGCCAGCCTGCCGCAGCAGATGCTCGACGAGCTGCTGGCCGAAGGGCTGCCGGTGCTACCGGTGTACCTGGGCAGCTCGGTGAAGATGCGCGAATCGCACCACGCCAGCCTGCCACTGATTCACCTGGAACCGCGGCACAAGCTGACACAGCAGTTTGTCGAGCTGCACTCGCTGCTTGAGGAGAATGGCTGAAGATCTTCAGTGCCTGTGAAATCGAGCGCCGCGCGGGCGGCGCTCGATCTCACAGGCACCAAACAGCTCAAGGCATGCACTTTAAACCCCTTGGCTACGCACCCACTCCAGCAACGACTGGAGCGGAAACGCCCCGGCCTGGCGACCGATTTCGCGGCCGTTCCTGAACAGGATCAGGCTGGGAATCGAGCGGATGCCCAGTTGCCCGGCGAGGTTGCGGTTGGCTTCGCTGTCGAGCTTGGCCAGGCGGCAGCGGCCGCTGAGCTGGCGGGCGGCCTGCTCGAAGGTCGGGGCAAAGGACTTGCACGGGCCGCACCAGTCGGCCCAGACATCGATCAGCAGCGGCAGGTCGCCCTTGATCTGGCTGGCATAGTTGGCCTCGCTGAGCTCGAAGGGCGTGCTCAGCAGCACGTCCTGTTTGCAGCGGCCGCATTTCGGGGCGTCACCCAGGCGTGCCGCCGGCAGGCGGTTGAGGCCGTTGCAGTGGGGGCAGGGGATTACCAGTGGGTCGGACATGTCGGTTCCTTGAAGATTATGAAGAACAGCTGATTTCCAAGTGCTTGCCCCACTCAGGTGGGCGCTCGGCATAGGCCTGCATGCCGGCTTGCTCCTCGAACGGCTGGCTCAGCACCTTATGCAGGCGGCGTACTTCACTGTAATCCCCAGCTTCGGCCGCTTCGATGGCCTTCTGCGCCAGGTAATTGCGCAGCACATACAGCGGGTTCACCGCATGCATCCGCTCACGGCGGCCTTCGGCATTAGCGCTCTCGCGCTCGCAACGGGCCAGGTAATCCGCGCCCCAGGCATCGAAGCCGGCGAGGTCGATGAAGTCATCGCGTACCACCTTCAACGCTTCGGCGACAGGCTGGTCACCCAGCTTGCGGAAGAACAGGTTGTAGTCCACGCCGCCGCTCTGCATACGCTGCAGCAGGCGCTCGACCAGCGCCATGTCGTCGTCTTCTGCGCTGGTCAGGCCCAGGCGCCGACGCATCAGGTCGAGGTAGTGCGCCTGGTACAGCGGCAGGAACAGGCCCAGCGCTTCCTTGAGCGGTTCCACTTCGATCACCGTGGTCAGGGCCTGGGCCAGGGCGCTGAGGTTCCAGTGGGCAATCGGCACCTGGTTGGCGTAGCTGTAGCGGCCACGGTCGTCCGAGTGGTTGCAGATGAAGTTGGCGTCGAAGTCGTCGAGGAAGGCGAACGGGCCGAAATCGAAGGTGATGCCGAGGATCGACATGTTGTCGGTGTTCATCACCCCGTGGCAGAAGCCATAGGCCTGCCAGCGGGCGATCAGCTCGGCGTTGCGCTCGACGATGGTGCGGAACATGGCCAGGTAAGGCTGCTCGGCATCGCGGCACTCTGGGTAGTGCTGCTCCAGCACGTGGTCGATCAGCACACGCTGCTGTTCCGGCTGCTTGGTGTAGTAGAAGTATTCAAAATGGCCGAAACGCACATGGCTCTGCGCCAAGCGGGTGAGCATTGCCGCACTCTCGCGGGTTTCGCGCCACACCGGGGTGCTCGAACCGATCACGCACAGCGCCCGGCTGGTGGCGATGCCCAGCGCGTGCAGGGCCTCTGAAGCGAGGAACTCGCGGATCGACGAGCGCAGCACGGCGCGGCCGTCGCCCATGCGCGAATAGGGCGTCTGGCCGGCGCCCTTCAGGTGCAGGTCCCAGTGCTCGCCCTGGTCATTCAGCACTTCGGCCAGCAGCAGCCCGCGGCCATCGCCCAGGCGCGGGTTGTAGGAGCCGAACTGGTGGCCGGAATAGACCATCGCACGCGGGTCGGCCTGTTCCCACAGCTTGTGGCCGCTGAACAGCTCGGCGAACACCGGCAGTTCAGCCTGTGCAGGGTCGAGGTCGAGCAGGGCCATGGCCGACTCGCTCGCCACCACCAGGCGCGGCTCGGCGATCGGCTCGGGCAGGACCTGGGTGGAGAACGCATCGCCCAGGCGGGCGAAGCGGTTGTCGAAGGTGAGTTGGTCGAGGGCTTTCACGGGCTGCTCCTGAGATTCAGCACAGAATAAAGCATTCGAGCCCACTCAGGCCGGTGCAGTGCCATCCGGTTTAGGTTGCTCTGTCGCGATCAACTGCTGCTTGCCACCCTTGGCATCCATCAGGAACACCTCGACCTGGCGTACCGAGATCTTGATGTTGTGGGCCTTGAACTCGCGGTTGATGTAGCGGTTGATCTCGTCCAGCGTCGGGTTGCGGTCACCGAGGTCACGCACGTGCATGCGCAGCTCGTGGTCCAGCGAGCTCTCGCCGAAGTTGAGGAAGTACACGATCGGCTCCGGGTCCTTGAGCACCCGCGGGTTCTCGTGGGCGCCCTTGAGCAGCAGGTCGCGTACCAGGTCGAGGTCCGAGCCGTAGTCGATGCCCAGCTTCAGCGTCACCCGGGTGACCGTGTCGGTCAGCGACCAGTTGATCAGCTGGCCGGTGATGAAGGTCTTGTTGGGGACGATGATGTCCTTGCGGTCGAAATCGGTGATGGTGGTGGCGCGGATGCGGATCTTGCTCACCGTGCCGGACAGGTTGCCGATGGTGATGGTGTCGCCGATCCGCACGGGGCGCTCGAACAGGATCATGATGCCGGAGATGAAGTTGGCGAAGATCTCCTGCATGCCGAAGCCCAGGCCCACCGACAGCGCTGCTACCAGCCACTGCAGCTTGTCCCAGCTCACCCCGAGGGTCGACAGGGTGCTGACGATGCCGATACCGACGATGGTGTACGACAGCAGCGTGGTGGTGGCGTAGGCGCTGCCCTGGGCCAGGTTCAGGCGTGACAGCACCAGCACTTCCAGCAGGCCCGGCAAGTTGCCGGCCAGGGCGAAGGTGATGCCGACGATCACCAGCGCGCCGAGCAGGTCGCCGAGGCTGATCGGCACCATGCTGGCGGCCGCACCGGTGCCGCTGGTGTACTCGTACAGGACGAAGTTGTTGAGGTAGGCGAACACCGAGATCAGGTCCGACCAGACCCAGTACAGGCCGGCGATGAAGCCGCCGAGCAGGGCCAGGCGGATCAGGCGCAGCGACTGCTGGTTGACCTGCTCGATATCCAGGGTCGGCTCTTCGGTGATGACTTCACCATCCAGCCCTTCCTTGGCGGCCTGGCGCTTGCTCAACGCGCGCTGGTAGGCCAGGCGCCGTGCAGCCACCGACAGGCCACGGACGAAGGCGGCTTCGATCACCAGCCAGAACAGCAGCAGGTACAGGGTGTAGATCAGCCGGTCGGTCAGTTTCAGTGCGGTGTAGTAGTAACCGAAGCACACGGCCACGAACAGCGCGATCGGCAGGGCGGTGAAGGCCACCCCCACGGCCCTGCGGAACAGCGACGTATCGCGGTGCGCCGGGCTGCTCAGCAGCAGGCGGCTGAGCAGCCAGGCCATCAATGCATAGCAGGTCAACACCACGCCGATGCCGAGCACGTCGTCGGCCAGGGCCGAAGGCTGATGCTCGGCGACCGCTACCACGCCGACCAGCGCCAGCACCACGGTACCCAGCCGGCGAACCCAGCCGCGCAGGAACTCGACCTGCGGCTTGTGCCAGCGGAAGTGGATTTCCGCCACACCGCCAGGGGCGAGGATGCGGTAGGCGGTGTAGAACACCAGCCAGGCCTGGGCCAGCTGCCACAGCGCCGCGCCGAGGTTGGCGTTCTGCCCGCGGGCGTCGATCTGCAGGGCATAGCTGCACAGCGCCAGGCCCAGGCTCACCGGCATCGCCAGGAGGATGTTGATCAGGATGGCCTGGGGCGTGTGCCACTGGCTGTCACGGCGGAAGTGGCCGATGTCCTGGTGCACCTTGCCCAGCCGTTGGTAGAGGTATTTGCGCCGCCACAGCAGGGCGCCGATCGCCAGCAGCAGGGGCAGGAACAGCAGCGGCCGCTGGCTCAGGCCGTCGGCCAGCTCCTTGATGCCCGAGCCCCAGGGCAGGCTGGCGACCTGTTCGGGGAAGCGTTCCGGCACCAGGCGCAGCCAGTCCCAGTCCAGCGGCTTGTTGCTGGGGATCCAGAACATCTGCTCGTCGAGGGTGTTGCGCAGGCCCTGGGCGGTGCCCAGCAGCTGCTTCTGGTTGAGCTGCAGGGTGATTGATTCGTTGAGCAGCGCCGACAGCTCGCGGTTCAGGCGTTCGAGCAGGTCACTGCGGGTGATCGCCACTTCCAGCAGGGCCTTGCGCAGTTGCGGCGTGACGTCTTCCTGCGGCTGGTTGGCCAGCAGCTTGTCGACGTAAGTCACCGGGTTGCTCATCTGCTCGCGCTGCTGGTTGATCTCGAACTGGTACAGGCGCAGATCGGCGATCTGGTCGGCCAGATCGCGGTCGAGCTTCAGGTGCGGCAGCGCCTGCTTTTGCTTGTAGAGGATCTTCGACAGCAGCAGGCTGCCCTTGAGCACATTGATCTGCTCATCCAGGGCCTGGTCGGCCTGGGTCAGGCTGTCGAGTTGCTGCTTGGTGCGCAGGTTCTGCTGGGTCAGCTCGTTGAGGCGGTCGGTGCTTTTGAGCAGGTAGTCGGAAAGCTTCAGGTTGGCCGCGCTCTCGGTGGCCAGCAGGCTGCTGCCGCCGGCCTTCTGCGCTTCGATCGACTGCTGGGTGACGGTTTGCTGGGACTGGGCCAGGCGCTTTTCGTTGATCAGCGTCTGCAGGTCCTGGATTTCCTGCTCCAGGCGCGCGGCGCGCTCGATCAGCAGGTCGTGGCGGGCGTTGCCGAGGTCTTGCAGGAGGCCGTTGCCGGCCAGCTCCTGGCGGCGCAACAGGGTCAGCGCGTTGAGCGAGGCCTGCTCGGCAATGAGCTGGTTGCGCTGGTCGGCGTTGATCGGCTTGCCGCCGTCCTTGCCGCTTTTGAGGCTGTTGTTGATTTGCTGGGTGCGGGTCTGGTTGTTGCTGATCTCGGCCTGGGCCCGTTCCGGGCGGGTCTGCGAATTGATGATCAGGCTGTTGGCTTCGGACAGCGCCCTCTGCAGCTCGCCCTGCTGGGTGTTGCGTTCGCTGAGCAGCTGCTCGAGCTGCGGCACGGTCAGGTTGGCATAGCGCTGGGCGACCGGCTGCGGCTTGCTTTCCTTGAGCTTGGCCAGTTCTTTCTGGTTGTCAGTGGTTTCCTTGGGGGCGCTGGCCAGCTGCTGCTTGAGCGCGGCCAGCTTCTTCTCGCTGTCTTCCTTGCTGTTGAGCAGGCTCAAGGTCTGCTCGAGCACCTGCTGCAGGGCCTTCTGGTCGGCCTCGGGCAGTTTGCGCTCGGCGATCTTGTCGAGGCTGTTCTGGATGCTGGCGGTGGTCGGGGCTTCTGCCGCGTTGACCGCGAAAGAAAGGGACAGGCACAACCCCAGCAGGGCTGTGCGAAGGTACACGCGCAGGGACATAGGCAGACTACTTGTGGATCAGGCAGAAACGGAGTTTAGAGGAACAATCCTGGTCCGGGTCGCGTTCCTTCGGGGAATCTGACGCCGACTTTCTGGATCTTGTTCCCGTCCATGGTCGCCACGGTCCAGATCGTGCCGTGCCATTCGACCTGGTCGCCTACTACTGGAGCGCCTCCGACCTTCTGTCGGATGAACTGCGCCAGTGGCATTTTCGCGTCCAGGCCGTCCAGTTTGAGGCCATAAAGTGCGGCCACCGCGCCCAGCTCGGCATCGCCTTCGAGCACGAAGTCGCCGAAGAAGCGCAGGTCCAGGCCACGCTGCGGTGCCTGGCTGAACAGTTTGCCCAGTGCTGGAAGGTTATGTTCGTGGCCGATCACGCAAAGCATGTCGCCGACTTCCAGTACGGTACTGCCGGACGGGTGCAGCAGTTGCTCGCCGCGGAACAGCGCGGCGATCCGCGTGCCTTCGGGCATTTTCAGCTCACGCAGGGCGGCGCCGATGCACCATTTTTCCGCACCCAGGCGGTAGACGAACAGCTCCCACTCGCTGGTGACGTGCACTTCCAGCGCCGAGCGGGAAATAGGCGCCGGGTCTGGCGGTACCGTGACTTTCAGCAGCTTGGCCATCCACGGCAGGCTGGTGCCTTGCACCAGCAGCGACACCAGCACGATGAAGAACGCCAGGTTGAAGAACAGCTGGGCGTCTGGCAGGCCGGCCATCAGCGGGAACACCGCCAGAATGATCGGTACCGCGCCGCGCAGGCCGACCCAGGAGATGAAGCCCTTTTCGCGGCCGTGGAAGGCCTTGAACGGCAGCAGTGCGGCAACCACCGACAGCGGCCGCGCCACCAGGATCATCCACAGCGCCAGGCCCAGCGCGGGCAGGGCGATCGGCAGCAGGTCGTGGGGCGTGACCAGCAGCCCCAGCACCAGGAACATGCCGATCTGCGCCAGCCAGGCCATGCCGTCGAGCATGTGCAGGATGCCGTGACGGCTGCGGATCGGCTTGTTGCCCAGTACCAGGCCGCACAGGTACACGGCGAGGAAGCCGCTGCCATGCAAGGCGTTGGTCAGCGAGAACACCACCAGGCCGCCGGCCACCACCAGGATCGGGTACAGGCCACCGGCCAGGTTGATGCGGTTGACCAGTTGCAGCAGCAGCCAGCCGCCGCCCAGGCCCAGCAGGCCGCCGATACCGAACTCGCGCAGCAAGTGGCCCAGCAGGCTCCAGTGCAGGCCGGTCTGGCCGCTGGCGATCATGTCGATCAGGGTAACGGTGAGGAACACGGCCATCGGGTCGTTGCTGCCCGATTCGATTTCCAGGGTGGCGGTCACCCGCTCGTTCAGGCCTTTGCCACCGAGCAGCGAAAACACCGCCGCGGCGTCGGTGGAGCCGACGATGGCGCCGATCAGCAGGCCCTGGATCAGGCTCAGGTTGAACAGCCAGGCGGCTACCATGCCGGTCAGCGCGGTGGTGATCATCACGCCGACGGTGGCCAGCGACAGCGCCGGCCACAGTGCCACGCGGAAGCTCGCCACCCGCGTGCGCAGGCCGCCGTCGAGAAGGATCACGGCCAAGGCCAGGTTGCCCACCAGGTAGGCGGTCGGGTAGTTGTTGAAGATGATGCCGCCACCATCCACGCCGGCGACCATGCCGACAGCGAGGATGATGACCAGAATAGGGATGCCCAGGCGCGACGACAGCGAGCTGACCAGGATACTTGCGCCCACCAGCAATGCGCCGATCAAAAACAGGCTGTTGATGGTGCTTGCATCCAAAGGCAGGTACTCCGGGATATCGCGGGAAGGGGGCTTGGCTCCTTGACTTGGCAAGTCGCGTGCCAACTGATTCTAACCTGATGAATTGGCAGGCTGTAAAGCGTTTCTGCAGATGTGCAAAAGGCACCGCGGAGGGTGCCTTTTGCAGTGTTGTCTGGGTGGGCCTCTTACCGGGCATTGCCCCGAAAATGCCCAGGCCCGCATAACCCATCTTAACCAAACCCAACAACATGCCCCTCAC
>NZ_JBDJMM010000008.1:0-188718 GCF_039673865.1 Pseudomonas sp. TWI628
GTGAGATCTCACCCGCCCTGTGCGCGGTAAACCCCCCCCCCCCGGGGCCCCCCCCCCCCCCGGTGGGGGGGGGGGTTATCCCCGCGAAGCGGCCGGCACTTACGACACAAGGCCAATTGCCAGCCTGCAGGCGGAACGAGTGTGTTACTAGGTATGTCTAGACTTACCTGTGACCCTTCAGGAGTAAACACACCATGACCTCAACCTATTACACCGGTGAAGAGCGCAGCAAACGCATCTTCGCCATCGTCGGTGCCTCTTCGGGCAACCTGGTGGAATGGTTCGACTTCTACGTCTATGCCTTCAGCGCGATCTACTTCGCCGCGTCCTTCTTCCCCTCCGACGACCCCACCGTGCAGTTGCTCAACACGGCTGGTGTATTTGCTGCAGGTTTCCTGATGCGTCCGATCGGTGGCTGGATCTTCGGCCGCCTGGCCGACCGCCATGGCCGCAAGAATTCCCTGATGATCTCGGTGCTGATGATGTGCTTCGGCTCCCTGATGATCGCCTGCCTGCCGACCTACTCGAGCATCGGCGCCTGGGCGCCGGCGCTGCTGCTGCTCGCGCGGCTGATCCAGGGCCTGTCGGTGGGGGGTGAGTACGGCACCACCGCGACCTACATGAGTGAAGTAGCCCTGCGCGGTCAACGCGGCTTCTTCGCGTCGTTCCAGTACGTGACCCTGATCGGTGGCCAGTTGCTGGCGGTGCTGGTGGTGGTAATCATGCAACAGCTGCTGACCGAGGAAGAGCTGCGTGGCTGGGGCTGGCGCATTCCGTTCGTGGTCGGCGCCATCGCCGCGCTGATCTCGCTGATGCTGCGCCGCTCGCTGCACGAGACCAGCAGCGCCGAAACCCGCAAGGACAAGGACGCCGGCACCATCAAGGGGCTGTTCCGCAACCACACCGCAGCGTTCATCACCGTGCTGGGCTACACCGCCGGTGGCTCGCTGATTTTCTACACCTTCACCACCTACATGCAGAAGTACCTGGTCAACACCGCAGGCATGAATGCGAAGACGGCCAGTTTCGTGATGACGGGAGCGCTGTTCCTGTACATGGTGATGCAGCCATTCTTCGGCATGCTCTCCGATCGCATCGGCCGGCGTAACTCGATGCTGCTGTTCGGCGCGCTGGGCACGATCTGCACCGTGCCGCTGCTGATGGCGCTGAAGACCGTGACCAGCCCGTTCATGGCCTTCGTGCTGATCACCCTGGCCCTGTGCATCGTCAGTTTCTACACCTCGATCAGTGGCCTGGTGAAAGCCGAGATGTTCCCGCCGCAGGTCCGTGCGCTGGGCGTGGGCCTGGCCTACGCGGTGGCCAACGCAGCGTTCGGTGGTTCGGCCGAATACGTCGCCCTGGGCCTGAAGACCCTGGGCATGGAAAACACCTTCTACTGGTACGTGACGGCCATGATGGCAATTGCCTTCCTGTTCAGCCTGCGCCTGCCGAAGCAGGCGCAATACCTGCACCACGATGATTAAGGACGTTGCATGAGCAACCAACTGTTCGACGCCTACTTCACCGCGCCGGCCATGCGCGACGTATTCTCCGACCGTGGCCGCCTGCAGGGCATGCTCGACTTCGAGGCCGCGCTGGCCCGTGCCGAGGCCGCTGCCGGCCTGGTGCCGCACAGTGCCGTGGCGGCCATCGAAGCGGCCTGCCAGGCCGAGCGCTATGACGTGCGCGCCCTGGCCGATGCCATCGCCACCGCCGGCAACTCGGCGATCCCGCTGGTCAAGGCGCTGGGCAAGGTAATCGCCAGTGGTGTGCCTGAAGCCGAACGCTACGTGCACCTGGGCGCTACCAGCCAGGATGCGATGGATACCGGGCTGGTCTTGCAGTTGCGCGCGGCACTGGACCTGGTCGAAGCAGACCTTGGCAAGCTGGCCGAGACCCTGGCGCGTCAGGCCCTGCAGCATGCCGACACGCCGCTGGTTGGCCGCACCTGGCTGCAACACGCCACGCCAGTGACCTTGGGCATGAAGCTGGCGGGTGTGCTCGGTGCATTGACCCGCCATCGCCAGCGCCTGCAGGAACTGCGCCCGCGTTTGCTGGTGCTGCAGTTTGGCGGTGCATCCGGCAGCCTGGCAGCCCTGGGTAGCAAAGCCATGCCGGTGGCAGAAGCGCTGGCCGAACAACTGCAGCTGAGCTTGCCCGAGCAACCTTGGCACACCCAGCGTGATCGCCTGGTGGAGTTCGCTTCGGTGCTGGGCCTGGTTGCCGGCAGCCTGGGCAAGTTCGGCCGTGATGTCAGCCTGCTGATGCAGACCGAAGCCGGTGAGGTGTTCGAGCCGTCCGCGCCGGGCAAGGGCGGTTCCTCGACCATGCCGCACAAGCGCAACCCGGTGGGCGCCGCCGTGCTGATCGGCGCTGCTACCCGCGTGCCGGGCCTGCTGTCGACGCTGTTCGCCGCCATGCCCCAGGAGCACGAGCGCAGCCTCGGCCTGTGGCATGCCGAATGGGAAACCTTGCCGGACATCTGCTGCCTGGTTTCTGGCGCCCTGCGCCAGGCCCAGGTGATCGCCGAAGGCATGGAAGTGGACGCCGAGCGCATGCGCCGCAACCTCGAGCTGACCCAGGGCCTGGTGCTGGCCGAGGCGGTCAGCATCGTGCTTGCCCAGCGCCTGGGCCGTGACCGTGCCCACCACTTGCTGGAGCAGTGCTGCCAGCGGGCCGTGGCCGAACAGCGCCATTTGCGCGCCGTACTGGGTGACGAGCCGCAGGTCAGTGCCGAACTGAGCGCGGAAGAACTCGACCGCCTGCTCGACCCTGCCCATTACCTCGGCCAGGCCCGCGTCTGGGTGGCGCGCGCCGTGGCTGAACATCAACGTTTGACTGCCTGAAGGAGACCGCTGTGGCGCACTTGCAACTGGCCGATGGCGTACTGAACTACCAACTCGACGGCCCGGCCGATGCTCCGGTGCTGGTCCTGTCCAACTCGCTGGGTACCGACCTTGGCATGTGGGACAGCCAGATCCCGCTGTGGAGCGAACACTTCCGCGTGTTGCGCTACGACACCCGTGGCCACGGCGCTTCGCAGGTCACTGAAGGCCCGTACAGCGTCGAGCAACTGGGCCAGGATGTACTGGCGCTGCTCGACGCGCTGGACATCCAGCACGCGCACTTCGTCGGCCTGTCCATGGGCGGCCTGATCGGCCAGTGGCTGGGTATTCATGCAGGCGCGCGCCTGCATAGCCTGACCCTGTGCAACACCGCCGCCAAAATTGCCAACGACGAGGTGTGGAACACCCGTATCGACACCGTGCTCAAGGGCGGCCAGCAAGCCATGGTCGACCTGCGCGATGCGTCCATCGCTCGCTGGTTCACCCCGGCGTTTGCCCAGCAGCAGCCGCAAGAGGCCCAGCGCATCTGCCAGATGCTGGCACAGACCAGCCCTGAAGGTTATGCCGCCAACTGCGCGGCCGTGCGTGACGCCGACTTCCGTGAGCAACTGGGCCGCATCCAGGTGGCCACACTGATCGTCGCCGGTACCGAAGACGTGGTCACCACGCCTGAGCATGGCCGCTTCATGCAGGCCGGTATCATCGGTGCCACCTACGCCGAGTTCCCGGCCGCGCACCTGTCCAACGTCGAGATCGGCGAGGCGTTCAGCCGCCGCGTGCTCGACTTCCTGCTGGCTCGCTGAGGAATTGGCCATGGATGAGAAACAACGTTACGACGCCGGCATGCAGGTTCGCCGCGCGGTACTGGGCGATGCCCATGTGGATCGCAGCCTGGAGAAGCTCAACGACTTCAACGGCGAATTCCAGGAAATGATCACCCGGCACGCCTGGGGTGACATCTGGACCCGCCCAGGCCTGCCGCGTCATACCCGCAGCCTGATCACCATCGCCATGTTGATCGGCATGAACCGCAACGACGAGCTCAAGCTGCACCTGCGCGCCGCGGCCAACAACGGCGTGACCCGTGACGAGATCAAGGAAGTGCTGATGCAGAGCGCGATCTATTGCGGCATCCCGGCAGCCAATGCCACCTTCCACCTGGCCGAGTCGGTGTGGGATGAGCTGGGCGTAGAGTCGCGGGGTTAAACCCCGCGTATGGCCACCGGCCCGGCATTGGCTTCCACGGCCTGTTTCAGTGCCGGGCACAGGCCCAACATGAACGCCGCTTCAGCCACCACGAACAGCGGGCCAATGATCAGCCCGCTGATATCGTCGACGAATGCCGGCTTGCGGCCTTCGTAATGATGCCCGACGAACTGGATGATCCAGCCCACCACGAACGCACCCAGCCCGGCGCTGAGCCACAGGCCAGTGGATTGCGTGGCCAGTGCCTGGCCGATCCACAGGCACAGGCCCAGCAACAGGCCCATGACCAGGCCGAAGCGCAGGTCCAGGCGCAGGTAGAACCGCACGGCAGCGGCTGCGGCGAGCAGGGCGGGGGATAACCAGATCCCTGCAACGTCCCAGCCGGGGCGCGACAGCAGCACAGTGACGGCTACCACGATCAGCGGAATGCCGACGAAGTGGGTGGTGATGTTGCGGGGGTCGCGGTGGTAGTTGGCGTATTGGCTCAGGTGTTCGACGAGGGTTTTCATTGTTGTTCCTCCCTGGGGGGCCGATGTCTCGATATAGCTGAGAATAGCCCGCAGCCACCACCATCATCAGTTCAGCGAATGGCAGCAGCGCGCATTGGCGCATCCAGCCCCACCAGGGTCTCGATCATTGCCCGTGCCGCCGGTGACAACCGGTAGCCGCTGCGGCTGACTACCCCGCAACGCACGCTCAGCACCTCCAGTGCCGGTGGCAGGTTGCGCCAGTGCAGGCGCACCAGGTGCCCGCTGGCGAGGTCGTCGGCCACGGCTTCTTCGCTGGCCGTACCCACGGCATCGCTGGCCAGCACCACGCTGCGCAACACCGCCAGATGCTCGGTCTGCAGGTGCGGGACGAAGTCGCTGCGCCCGCTCAGGTTGGCCAGGCGCTTGCGCACGCCGGGGGCGAGCAGGGCGCTGGCCAAGGGGTAGGCGAACAGGTCGTTGGTCGACAGGCTGTCCTTGGCCAGCAGCGGGTGGCCAGGGCGGCAGAAGAACAGCCCGGGGCGCGGGGTGAGCGGTTCGGTGTGGAAGTTGGGGTCGGCTTCGAAGGGGCGGATGTCGTCTACGAAGAACTCGATCTGCTCGCGGCGCAGGGCCTGGCCCAGGCGCTCGGCATTGTCCACCATCAGTGCCGTGCGGATACCGGGGTGGCTGGCAATGAAATGTTGCAGTGCTTGCGGGACCAGGCGCACGGCCAGGGCCGGGCCGCTGCCGAAATGCAGTTCACCCGCGTCGAGCTTGGTCATCTGCAGTACTTCGTTGCTCAGCTGAGTGGCGCCTTGCACCAGGCGGCGGGCGTGTTGGAGTACCACCAGGCCCTCGGGGGTAGGGGGCAGGGCTTTGCTGGCGCGGTCGACCAAGGGGCAGCCGAAGGTTTGTTCCAGGCCCTGGATGGCCCGACTGAAGGCGGGTTGGGTGATGCCCATGGCTTCGGCGGCGCGGACGAAACTGCGGTATTCGGTGAGGGCGATGAAGTAGCGCAGTTGGCGAAGGTCCATGTCGAGGCTCTGCGGTGGAACGGGGCTCAATTTAAGCGGTTGCTTAATATTCCGTCAAAGAAGGTTTATTGATTTGTTTATTTCTATTGGTTATTTGAAAGGGCTGCTGGCCTTTCGCCGATAAAACCGCGAAAGGCCAGCAGATTCAGAGAAGATTCAGCGGGTAGCTCACGATCAACCGGTTCTCATCGAACGAGTTGGTGCTGAAGTCCCGGCGCATGGTGGAGTTGCGCCACTTCACCGACAGGTCCTTGAAGGTGCCGGACTGGATCACATAGGCCAGTTCGCTTTCCCGCGCCCATTCCTTGCCGTCGGTCACGCCACCGGCGGTGACATTGTCGCCCTTGATGTAGCGGTTCATCAGGGTCAGGCCGGGAATGCCGACGCTGACGAAGTTGAAGTCGTGACGAACCTGCCAGGAGCGCTCCTTGGCATTGTCGAAGCTCGAGTTGTAGCTGTCGTTGGCCAGGGTGCCGCCACTGGTGCCGTTGACCCGCAGCCAGGCATTGTCACCGCTTACCTTCTGCAGGCCGACGTAGAAGGTGTTGCCCTTGTAGCGCGCCGACAGCATTGCCGAGGCGGTTTTGTTGTCCAGCTGGCCTGCGCGTTCCGCGCCGTCTTCCTTGCCCCAGAAGTAGCCCAGGTTGGCCCCCAGGGTCCATTCGCCCAACGGCTGGCTGTGCACCAGGTTGAGGTACTGCTGGCGGTAGATGTCCTTGAGCTGGGCGTCCCACAAGCCGATCATGGTGCGCTTGTCGTTGAAGGTGTATTCACCGCCGCCGAAGTTGAAGCGGTCCGAGGTGAAGGCCGCGCGGCCGTTGAGCGACATGTCCTCCATGCTGGCGTCGTTGCGCGGGCTGTTGCCGCGGAACTGGCCGGCATAGAGGGTCAGGCCTTCGATCTCTTTCGAGGTGAGCTGGCCACCACGGAAGGTCTGCGGCAGCGAGCGGCCGTCGTCAGAGCGCAGGATCGGCAGTACCGGCATCCATTCGCCGACTTTCAGTTCGGTCTGGGACAGCTTGGCTTTCAATGCCACGCCCAGGCGGCCGAAGTCATCGGCGGGGCGGCCGTCGTCATGTACCGGCAGCAGCTGGGTGTTGGTGGTGCCTTTGCCGCCATCGAGCTTGACCGAATACAGGCCCAGCACGTCTACGCCGAAGCCGACGGTGCCTTGGGTGAAACCGGAGCGGGCATCGAGGATGAAGCTCTGGGTCCATTCTTCGGCCTTGCCTTGCGGGTAGGCCGGGTCGACGAAGTTGCGGTTGATGTAGAAGTTGCGCAGGTTGAGGCTGGCCTTGGCGTCCTCCATGAACCCGCCATTATCGGCGGCGTATACAGGCAGGGCGCAGGAAATGGCCAACAGGCCGGGCAGCAGCTGGCGTGCGGGTTGTGAAGTGCTCATCTGTCGTAAATCTCTTGTTTTTATGGGCTGCCCGCTGCTCGGCAGGATGCGGCCTGCAGGTGCGGGTCTTTTGATGAACTTGCGAAGCGTTGCGTGGGGGATGGTGCGGGGCTGCGCGGGGGTGAGGCAATTCGCCGCAAACGGTTTTGGGCGATAATCGAACGCTATGTTCCGGTTGGTTAATTTTGCCCAAGAAAAAGCCCAGCGCGAGGCTGGGCTTGATGCTGTTGCCGGTTGATCAGCCCTTCGGCGTTTCCACCGAAGCCTGCTGGTTGGCCTGGCCAGTCTGCTCGTACCAGCCACCGCCGAGTGCCTTGTACAGGTTGACCTCGCTGGTCAGCTGCGAGAGGCGGTCGGTGATCAGCGACTGCTGCGACGAGTACAGGTTGCGCTGGGCATCGAGGAAGGTCAGGTTGCTGTCGATACCGATGCGGTAGCGGCGCTCGGCCAGGCGGTAGTAGTCCTGGTTCGCCTGCACCAGGTCGCGTTGCGCCTGCAGCTGCTCTTCGAAGGTCTTGCGCGCCGCCAGGCCATCGGAGACTTCCTGGAAGGCGGTCTGGATGGTCTTTTCGTACTTGGCGACGTTGATGTCCTTCTGGATCTTCGAGTAGTCCAGGCTGGCCTTCAGGCTGCCGGCGTTGAAGATCGGCAGGTTGATCTGCGGCTGGAACAGCCAGGTACCCTGGCCACCCGCGAACAGGTGACCCATGTCGGGGCTCAGGCTGCCGGCATTGGCGGTCAGGCTGATGCTCGGGAAGAACGCTGCACGGGCCGCGCCGATGTTGGCATTGGCGGCCTTGAGCAGGTGCTCGGCTTCCTGGATGTCCGGGCGACGCTGCAGAATCTCGGACGGCAGGCCGGCCGGCACTTCGGCCAACTGGTCGGCATTGAGCTCCAGCGGCTTGGCCAGGTCGGCCGGAATGCCGGTACCCAGCAGCACGGTCAGGCTGTTGACGTCCTGGGCAACCAGGCGCTGGTACTGCGAGTACTTGACCCGTGCGCCTTCCACGGCGGTGCGCGACTGGCTGACGTCGAGCGCCGAAGCCACACCGACTTCGTTGCTGCGACGGGTCAGGTTGTAGCTTTCCTCGTAGGTCTTGAGCGTCTCTTCGGTCAGCTTGAACAGGGCCTGGTCGGCCTGCCAGGTGTAGTAGGCGTTGGCCACGCTGGCGACCAGGGCGATCTGCGTGGAGCGGCGCGCCTGCTCGCTGGACAGGTAAGTTTCCAGGGCTTGTTCGGTCAGGCTGCGCACGCGGCCGAACAGGTCCAGCTCATAGGCACTGACGCCCAGGGTGGCCGAGTACTGGCTGGTGATGCTGGATTCACCGCTGGTCGACATGTTCGCCGGCACGCGCTGGCGGCTGCCGCTGGCGGTGGCCGACACTGCCGGGAACAGGTCGGCACGCTGGATGCGGTACTGGGCGCGGTAGGCGTCGATGTTCAACGCCGCCACACGCAGGTCGCGGTTGTTCACCAGCGAGGTCTGGATCAGCTGCTGCAGTGCCGGGTCATGGAAGAACTGGCGCCAGCCCTGTTCGGCGGCGGCCACCTCGGCCGACTGGGTCGGCGAGTACGCAGGGCCTTGCGGCCACTGCGCAGCCACCGGCGATTCCGGGGTCTGGTAATCAGGGATCAGCGAGCAGCCGCCGAGAATGAAAGCGGTTACCGCCAGGGACAACAAAGACTTGGTCATTGCCCAGCCTCATAACGTGGAGTTTCAGGGGTGGCGTCCTTTTCCGGCTCTTTGCTGCCGAACAGCGACGACACTGCGACGAAGAATAGCGGTACCCAGAAGATGGCCAGCACGGTCGCACTGATCATGCCGCCGATCACACCGGTGCCGATGGCGTGCTGGCTGCCGGCGCCGGCGCCGCTGGCGATGGTCAACGGTACCACGCCGAGGATGAACGCCAGCGAGGTCATGATGATCGGGCGCAGACGCATGCGGCACGCTTCGATGGCCGAGTCGTACAGGCTGCGGCCCTGTTCGTGCAGTTCCTTGGCGAATTCGACGATCAGGATCGCGTTCTTCGCCGCCAGGCCGATGGTGGTCAACAGGCCGACCAGGAAGTACACGTCGTTGGACAACCCGCGCAGGCTGGTGGCGATCAGTGCACCGATGATACCCAGCGGTACTACCAGCACCACGGCGATCGGGATCGACCAGCTTTCGTACAGGGCTGCCAGGCAGAGGAACACGAACAGTACCGAGAGGGCGAACAGCGCCGGCATCTGCGAGCCGGAGAGTTTTTCCTCGTAGGACATGCCGGTCCAGGAGAAGCCGATACCGGCTGGCAGTTCGCCGGCGATACGCTCGACTTCGGCCATGGCTTCACCGGTACTGTAGCCTGGCGCCGGGGCACCGAGGATTTCCATCGCTTCGACGCCGTTGTAACGCGACAGCTTCGGCGAACCGTAGCTCCACTCACCCTTGGCGAAGGAGGAGAACGGTACCATCTCGCCGGCGCCGTTGCGCACGTACCACTTCTGCAGGTCTTCCGGGCTCATCCGCGAGTTGGGTTCACCCTGGATGTACACCTTCTTGACCCGGCCACGGTCGATGAAGTCGTTGACGTAGCTGGCACCCAGGGCAATCGACAGGGTGTTGTTGATGTCGGCGATGGTCACGCCCAGGGCGCTGGCACGTTCGTCATCGATGGTCAGCTGGTACTGCGGTTCGTCGTTCAGGCCGTTCGGGCGCACCGCCATCAGCACCTTGCTCTGCGCGGCCTTGGCCAGGAACTGGTTGCGCGCTTCCATCAGCTTGGCATGGCCGACACCGGCGCGGTCCTGCAGGAACACGTCGAAGCCGGTGGCGTTACCCAGTTCGAGCACCGCCGGCGGGGCGAAGGCGAACACCATCGCATCGCGGAAGCTGAAGAAGTGCTGCTGGGCACGTTGCGACAGGTTGAACACGCTGTTCTCGGCCGAACGCTCACCCCACGGCTTGAGCATGATGAACGCCATGCCCGAGCTCTGGCCACGGCCAGCGAAGTTGAAGCCGTTGACGGTGAACACCGATGCCACGGTGTCGGATTCTTCCTTGAGCAGGTACTCACGCATCTGGTCGACCACTACCTGGGTACGCTCGGCACTGGAGCCGGCCGGCGTCTGCACCTGGGCGAACAGTACACCCTGGTCTTCTTCAGGCAGGAACGCGGTGGGGATGCGGGCAAACAGCCAGATCATGCCGACCACGATCAGCGCGTAGGCCAGCAGGAACGGCACCTTGTTGCGCAGGATCGCGCCGACGCTGCGTTCATAGCCGTTGACGCTGCGGTCGAAGTTGCGGTTGAACCAGCCGAAGAAGCCGCCTTTGGCGGTGTGGTGCTCGCCTTTCTTCAGCGGCTTGAGCATGGTTGCGCACAAGGCCGGGGTGAAGATCAGCGCCACCAGTACCGACAGGCCCATGGCCGAGACGATGGTGATGGAGAACTGCCGGTAGATCACACCGGTGGAGCCGCCGAAGAACGCCATGGGCAGCAGTACCGCCGACAGCACCAGGGCGATACCCACCAGGGCGCCCTGGATCTGCTCCATGGAGCGCTTGGTCGCCTCCTTGGGCGGCAGGCCTTCCTCGGACATCACCCGTTCGACGTTCTCCACCACGACGATGGCGTCGTCCACCAGCAAGCCGATGGCCAGGACCATGGCGAACATGGTCAGGGTGTTGATGCTGAAGCCCGCGGCGGCAAGGATGCCGAAGGTACCCAGCAACACCACCGGTACGGTCATGGTGGTGATGATGGTGGCGCGGAAGTTCTGCAGGAACAGGTACATCACCAGGAACACCAGGACCACGGCTTCGATCAGGGTGTGGATCACGCCGCTGATCGATTCGGTGACCACCGGGGTGGTGTCATACGGGAATACCGCTTTCACCCCAGGCGGGAAGAACGGTTCCAGGTCGGAAATGGTCTTGCGCAGGGCCTTGGCGGTGTCCAGGGCGTTGGCGCCGGTAGCCAGTTTTACCGCAAGGCCGGAAGCCGGCTTGCCGTTGAACTGTGCGCTGACCGCGTAGTTTTCACCGCCCAGGCCGACCTGGGCAACATCGCCCAGACGCACCTG
Organism: Pseudomonas sp. TWI628; assembly: GCF_039673865.1. Classification (NCBI taxonomy): domain Bacteria; kingdom Pseudomonadati; phylum Pseudomonadota; class Gammaproteobacteria; order Pseudomonadales; family Pseudomonadaceae; genus Pseudomonas; species Pseudomonas sp. TWI628. The sequence continues at coordinate 11,027 of NZ_JBDJMM010000008.1, forward strand.
CGAACCGTCGTTGTTGACCTTGAGCAGGATCTTCTCGAACTGCTCGGCGGTCTGCAGGCGGGTCTTGCCGATGATGGTGGCGTTCAGCTGGGTACCCGGCATGGCCGGCAGGCCGCCGAGCTGGCCGGAGGACACCTGCACGTTCTGCGCGGCAACCGCGGTCTTGACGTCGACCGGGGTCAGCTGGAACTTGTTCAGCTTGGCCGGATCGAGCCAGATACGCATGGCGTACTGCGCACCGAACACCTGGAAGTCACCCACACCGGCAGTCCGCGAAATCGGGTCCTGCATGTTGGAGACGATGTAGTTGGCCAGGTCGTCCTTGGTCATGCTGCCGTCTTCGGACACCAGGCCGATCACCAGCAGGAAGTTCTTCACTGCCTTGGTGACGCGGATACCTTGCTGCTGCACTTCCTGCGGCAGCAGCGGGGTGGCCAGGTTCAGCTTGTTCTGTACCTGGACCTGGGCGGTGTCAGGGTTGGTGCCCTGCTCGAAGGTGGCGGTAATGGTCATGCTGCCGTCGGAGTTACTTTCCGACGACACATAACGCAGGTTGTCGATACCGTTGAGCTGCTGCTCGATGACCTGCACCACGGTGTCCTGCACCGTCTGCGCCGAGGCGCCCGGGTAGGTCACGGCGATGGCGATGGCTGGCGGCGCAATGCTCGGGTACTGGTTGATCGGCAGCTTCAGGATCGACAAGGCGCCGACCAGCATGATCACCAAGGCGATCACCCAGGCGAAGATCGGGCGATCGATAAAGAACTTCGACATGGTTTACTCCGCTTTGGCGTCTGCTTTGGCCGCACTGGCCTGATCAGGTTTGCCTGGCTGCTTGACGTTGGTGGCGTCGCTGACCTTGACCTCGACACCTGGGCGCACGTACTGCAGGCCTTCGGTGATCAGGCGGTCGCCCGGGTTCAAGCCTTCCTCGATCAGCCAGTCGCTGCCCAGGGTACGGCTGGCCTTGAGCTGGCGCAGTTCGACCTTGTTCTCCTGGTTGACCACCAGTGCGGTCGGCGCGCCCTTGAGGTCGCGGGTCACGCCCTGCTGCGGGGCCAGGATGGCGTTGGCGTTGACCCCGGCCTTGAGCCGCGCATGCACGAACATGCCTGGCAGCAGGGTGTGATCGGGGTTGGGGAACAGCGCACGCAGGGTCACCGAACCGGTGGTCTCGTCGACCGCGACTTCGGAGAACTCCAGGCGGCCTTCCTGCTTCAGCAGGCTGCCGTCTTCCAGCACCAGCTGCACCGAGGCGGCGTTGTCGCCAGCTTTCTGCAGCTGGCCGCTTTCCAGGTCACGGCGCAGCTTGAGCAGCTCGGCAGTGGACTGGGTGACGTCGACGTAGATCGGGTCGAGCTGCTGGATAGTAGCCATGGCGTTGGTCTGGCCATTGTTCACCAGGGCCCCTTCGGTAACTGCGGAGCGCCCGATGCGGCCGCTGATCGGGGCGAGGACCTTGGTGTAGCGCAGGTCGATCTGCGCGCTTTTCAGCGAAGCTTCGGCCTGCAATCGTTTGGCACTGGCATCGTCGTATTCCTGTTTCGACACCGCCTGTTCGTTGACCAGCTGCTTGTAGCGCTCGGCCAGCGACTTGGTCGACTGCAGGTTGGCCTGGGCGTTGGCCAGGGTGGCTTCGTACACGGCCGGGTCGATCTGGTACAGCTGTTGGCCTTCCTTGACCTCGCTGCCTTCCTTGAACAGGCGCTTGAGGATGATGCCGTTGACCTGCGGGCGCACTTCGGCGATGCGGTAGGCGCTGGTGCGCCCCGGCAGTTCCGTGGTCAGGGTGAAGGGTTGCGGCTGGATGGTCACGACGCCGACCTGAGGAGCCTGCGCTGCGGGCGCGGCTTCTTCTTTCTTACAGCCACCTAGCAGGGTTGCCAGGGCGACGGCGGAAACCAGAGCGGTAACGGCTGGCTTGAATTGCATGAGGATCCTCGGGTCGCAAGAGCAGGGAGACGCTCAAGAGTAATGGAAGAGTCTTGTCAGAAAAAAACTATCCGGTGGATAAATAGCTTGCTAAGGAATATACTTACATTCATGGTTGTTTGTAAATACCGCTGGGTAGTACTTGGCTACTACCACAGCCCTTGATTAGCCCATCCGGGAGGCACCCTGCAGAGGTGACCCCGGCGGATTCCCCGCGAGCGCAGCGGGCCCAGATGAGGTTGTACTGCCATGGTCCGTCGAACCAAAGAAGAAGCCCAGGAAACCCGCGCCCAGATCATCGAGGCTGCGGAAAAGGCCTTCTACAAGCGCGGTGTTGCGCGAACCACCCTGGCCGACATCGCCGAACTGGCGGGCGTTACCCGGGGGGCGATCTACTGGCACTTCAACAACAAGGCGGAGCTGGTGCAGGCGCTGCTCGACAGCCTGCATGAAACGCATGACCACCTGGCGCGGGCCAGTGAAAGCGAAGACGAACTGGACCCGCTCGGCTGCATGCGCAAGCTGCTGCTGCAGGTGCTCAACGAGCTGGTGCTGGACGCCCGTACCCGGCGTATCAATGAAATCCTGCATCATAAGTGCGAGTTCACCGATGACATGTGTGACATTCGCCAGCAGCGCCAAGGCGCGGTGCTGGATTGCCATGAGGGCATCAAGCTGGCTTTCGCCAATGCCGTGCGCCGTGGCCAGCTACCTGCGGATATGGATATAGAACGAGCGGCCGTGGCTCTGTTCGCCTATGTCGATGGCCTGATCGGGCGCTGGTTGTTGCTGCCGGACAGTTTCGATCTGCTGCGCGACGCGGAAAAATGGGTCGACACAGGGCTGGATATGCTGCGCTTGAGCCCTGCGCTGCGCAAATGACACTTTGTTAAGGATTGTGAGGAAGTGTTTCCCTTGTGTATTAAGTGAGCATTAATACCTAACGGCGGCAGCTGCGCAGCCCTCAGCGGCCGCGCAATTGCCGGTCCGGCAGCGCCAGGGCTGCTAGCAGGCCCAGCAAGGCAATCCCCGCACTGCCCAGCAGCAGGTGACGGAACGTTTCCAGCAGCCGCAACTGCGTGTGCGGATCCGCTTCGCCCGCCTTCAGGCTCCCCAGCAGCGGGTTGCCCAGCAACTCGAAACCACCCTGTTGCAGCAGCGCCAGCAGCAGGCTGGACATGCACGCCACGCCCATGGCCCCGCCGAGCGAGCGGAACAGGTTGGTGGTGCTGGTGGCCACCCCGATATCCTTGCTGTCCACCGCGCTCTGTGTGCCCACCAGCGAGGTGGGGAACTGCAAACCACAGGCGATGCCGGTCAGCAGCATGAACACGGCACTGAGCAAGCCAGACTGCGGTGGGGTGATGGCCATGGCGAAGATCGCCACGGGCATCAGCACGGCGCCCGCCAGAATCTGTGGTTTGAAGCGCCCGGTGCGGCTGGTCATGCGGCCACCGGTGAAGGCGCCCAAGGGCAGGCCCATGGCCAGCGGCAGCAGGTGCAGCGCAGCGCTGTCGGCCCCGGCGCCGGTGATGCCCTGGTAGCGCAGCGGCATCAGCATGGTCAGCGAGATCGACTGGAAGCTGGCGAAGAAGATCACCCCCCAGCACAGCACAGCCACACGGTTGCCAAACAGGCCCATGGGCAGCAGCGGTTCCTGGCAGCGCCGCTCATGGCCGATGAACAGCGCCAGCCCGAGCACCGCGCAGGCGAACAGCGCCAGCACGGGTGGTGCGCTCCAGGGCTGCCCCTGGCCGACCAGGGTGATGCCCAGCAGCAAACTGCCCAGGCCGAGAATCAACAGCACGGCGCCGAGGTAATCCACCCGGGCCTGACGGTGCTGCACTGGCATGCCGGCCAAGGCGCGGCGGATCGCCCACAGCGCGACCAGGCCCAGCGGCAGGTTGATCCAGAACACCCAGCGCCAGGACAGGTACTCGGTCAGCCAGCCGCCGAGCACTGGCCCGGCCACGCTGGCCACGGCGTACATGCTGCTGAAATAGCCCTGGTAACGGCCGCGTTCACGCGGTGGCACGAAGTCGCCGATGATCGCCTGGCTCACCGACACCATGCCGCCGGCACCGATGCCTTGCAGCACGCGCGCCATGACCAGTTGCTGCATGTCCTGGGCCAGGGCGCAGGCGATCGAGGCCAGCGTGAACAGGCTGATGCCGGTGAGGATCATGCGCCGCCGGCCATACAGGTCGCCGAGCTTGCCGTAGATCGGCACGGCCACGGTCATCGCCACCATGTAGCCGGAAATCACCCAGGCCAGCAGGCCGACGTCATTGAACTGCGCCGAGATGGCCGGCAGGGAGACGGCGACGATGGTCTGGTCGAGGGCGCCGAGGAAGATCGCCAGCATCAGGGCGGTCAACACGTTGCGCAGGACGGTCGGGGGCAGGGCGGCAGTCACGGGGGCACCTTGTCTGGAAGGGTGACGCGAATAGCCGGATTGTAACCCGAGTTAGGTAGCTTCCTATGTACTATCTGCATCGCCTATGCAAGATCGGCATTGGCGCATTCATCCAGTGCTGCATGGCCGCGTGATATCGTTGGTATGCCACAGGGGCTGAAAGCCGCGGCCCGCACCAGCTTGGTGCAGCAATTTGCCGCAGGCTGGGTACGCCGCTGTCTCCCACACCTTTTATTCCTCTGCCTGCATGTCGAGCATGACCGCCCAGATGGCGACGGTTGGAACAGGTCAGGTAGACCCGATTCAGGGGTCGGTAGCAACCGTTCAATTTCTACATATATAAGCGGAGTGATCATGCCCAAGGCTTCCCATCAAGATCTGCGTTTTGCCTTCCGCGAGCTGCTCGCTTCAGGTTCCTGCTACCACACCGCCTCCGTGTTCGACCCGATGTCGGCGCGCATCGCTGCCGACCTGGGCTTCGAAGTCGGCATTCTCGGCGGTTCGGTGGCTTCGTTGCAGGTGCTGGCCGCACCGGACTTCGCCCTGATCACCTTGAGCGAGTTCGTCGAGCAGGCCACCCGCATTGGCCGCGTGGCGCAACTGCCGGTGCTTGCCGATGCCGACCACGGTTACGGCAATGCGCTCAACGTCATGCGCACGGTCATCGAGCTGGAGCGCGCCGGCGTGGCTGCGCTGACCATCGAAGACACCCTGTTGCCTGCCCAGTTCGGGCGCAAGTCCACTGACCTGATCTCGGTCGAAGAGGGCGTGGGCAAGATCCGTGCGGCCCTGGAAGCGCGCGTCGACTCCTCGCTGTCGATCATCGCCCGGACCAACGCCGGGGTGCTCACCACCGAAGAAATCATCGTCCGCACCCAGAGCTACCAGAAGGCTGGTGCCGACGGTATCTGCATGGTCGGGGTAAAAGACTTCGAGCAGCTGGAGCAGATTGCCGAGCACCTGACCGTGCCGCTGATGCTGGTGACCTACGCCAACCCCAACCTGCGCGACGACGAGCGCCTTGCTCGCCTGGGCGTGCGCATCGTGGTCGATGGCCATGCCGCTTACTTTGCCGCGATCAAGGCCACCTATGACTGCCTGCGCCTGCAGCGCGGCCAGCAGAACAAGTCCGAGAACCTCAGCGCCACCGAGCTCTCGCACACCTACACCCAGCCTGAGGACTACATCCGCTGGGCCAAGGAGTACATGAGCGTCGAGGAGTGATCGGCGTGGCGCCGCCCAACCAAAGGGCGGCAGTTGAACCTTCGACCTAGTCAATACAGGTCGCGGTCCCACTCCGGTTCATCCTTGAACCGCTGCACCAGAAAATCCAGCATGCTGCGCAAGGTTGCCGGCATATGCTTGCGCGAGGTGTAGACCGCGTTCAGGTTCAGCTCCCGTGGCCGCGCGTCAGCCAGCAGGCGCACCAGGGCACCGCTGCGCAATGCCGTGGCTGCCTGGTAGGTTGGCAGCATGGCAATACCGGCACCTGCCAGCGTCGCGTTTTGCAGGGTCATGACCTCGTTGGCGCTGATGTTGCCTTGCACCGGCACGGCAATCTGCTGGCCGCCCACCTCGAAATGCCACAGGCTGTGGCCGAAATAGGCATGGGTCAGGCAGTTGTGCTGGCTCAGCTCCTCGACCCGTTGCGGCGTGCCGTGCTCGCGCAGGTAGGCGGGCGATGCGCAGATCACCGAGCGGCACACGGTCAGGCGCCTGGCGATCAGGTTCGGGTCCAGGTCGTTGCTGGTGCGGATCGCCAGGTCGATACGCTCGTCCACCAGGTTGACCGTGCGATCGAGCATCTGCAGTTCAACCTTCACGCCTGGGTAGCGCCGCACATAATCGGCGACCGCATCCACCAGCTGCGCTTGGCCAAACGACGTACTGACGCTGATGCGCAGGGCACCCTTGGGCGCATCTTCCGGTTGTTGCACGGCGGCCTGCAGGTCGCCGGCCAATTCCAGCAACTGCCGGCAGCGGGGCAGGGTTTCCTGGCCGGCGGCAGTCAGGCTGAGCTTGCGCGTGGTGCGCTGCATCAGCCGTGCGCCCACCCAGTCCTCCAGTTCGGCCAGGTAGCGCGACACCACTGGCCGTGAAAGCTGCAGCTGGTCTGCCGCTGCCGACTGGCTGCCCAGGTCGACGACGGTGACGAAAACGCGCATGGCGTTGAGACGGTCCATGATTTGCCCGATTTCAGAAACAAACTATGTCTGAGCATCGCATTTTTTGTCATGGATCGGGCAACTAAGCTGTGCGTATTCGTTGTTCAACTGCTGGAGAATCTACCCATGAGCAAGATCGCAATCATCGGTGCCACCGGCCGTGCCGGCAGCCAACTGCTGGAAGAAGCCCTGCGCCGTGGCCACAGCGTCGTGGCCATCGCCCGTGACCCCTCGAAGTTGCAGGGGCGTGAGGGGGTCACCACCCAGGCGCTGGATGCCAAGGACAGTGCAGCCTTGCAGCAGGCGGTTGCGGGTGCCGATGCGGTGCTCAGTGCTGCGCACTTCTCCACCCTCGAACCCCACGCCATCATCGAGCCGGTCAAGCGCGCCGGGGTCAAGCGCCTGCTGGTGGTCGGCGGTGCGGGCAGCCTGCTGCTGCCTTCCGGGCATCGCGTGATCGACAGCCCGGACTTCCCTGAAGCCTACAAGGCTGAAGCCACTGCCGGCGTGCGCTTTCTCGAAGTGCTGCGCCAGGAGCCGACACTGGACTGGACCTTCCTGTCGCCATCGGCGGAGTTTGTCGAAGGCGAGCGCAGCGGGCACTACAAACTGGGCAAGGACCATCTGCTGATCGGCGCGGATGGCAAAAGCACGATTACCTTTGCCGACTATGCCATCGCCATGCTCGATGAGCTGGAGAACCCCGCGCACTCGCGCCAGCGCTTCACTGTCGGTTACTGAGAAAACGACTGCTCATGGGCTGCTCTGGCTCTCCAGCCAGTCCATGAGCTCCACCAGCCCCTGCGGCAAGCTCTTTGCCTGGCTCACCAGGTAATAGCCTTTGCCGGTCTGTACCTTCAGCGCAAACGGCATGCACAGCCGCCCCCCGCGCAAGTCATCACCGATCAGCGCCCAGTCACCAATCGCCACTCCGGTTCCCTGCGACGCCATGGCCATCGCCATGTCCAGCGTTTCGAAGTGCTGCTTGGGCCCCTGTGCCTCCAGGTTCACGCCTGCTGCCTGTAGCCACAATCGCCAGTCATGCTCATCACGGGAAGGGTGCAACAGCATATGGCGCGCCAGGTCCTGGATCTTTTGCAGCGGAACCGGCCCGTTCATCAGCGAAGGCGCGCACACCGGTGTCAGTTGCTCGTCGAACAGCTTGCGCACCCGCAGCCCATGGTTCGGCGCATCGCCATAGACCACGGCGGCATCGAACCCCTCACGGCGAAAATCCACACCGTGCTGCACCGTGGTGGTCAGCTCGACCGGCACGTCCGGCCGCAGCGCCTGCCACTCCATCAGCCGCGGCAGCAGCCAGCGCATCACGCAGGTCGGTGCCTTGAGCTGCAAGGTGGCGCTGCGCCCGCCCACTTCGCGCACGCCTTGTTCGACAAGGCTGAAGATCTGCTGCACCCGTGGCAGCCAGTCCTGGCCCTCGCGGGTCAGGCTCAGGCCACGCGCCTGGCGCTGGAACAAGGCGTAGCCCAGGTGTTCCTCGAGCCCGGCGATCTGCCGGCTCACGGCGCCCTGAGTGATGTGCAACTGCTGCGCGGCACGGGTGAAATTGCAGTGCTGGGCGGTGACCAGAAAGGTGTAGAGGGCGGGCAGGGGCGGTAGCCGTTTCATTGCGCTGAGCCATGATTGCAGGACATGGCTAGTATGTGTTTTTTTGCATTGTGGCGGTAGCACTGCCTTGGGTCCAATGGGCGCAGATTTCCAACAAAATCCAAGGTGACATCCGATGGCAACCTGCGGCGAAGTACTGGTCAAACTCCTTGAAGGCTATGGCGTGGACCATGTCTTCGGCATCCCCGGCGTACATACCGTGGAGCTCTACCGTGGCCTGGCGGGCTCGTCGATACGCCACATCACTCCGCGCCACGAGCAGGGCGCCGGGTTCATGGCTGATGGCTATGCGCGTACCCGTGGCAAGCCTGGCGTGTGTTTCATCATCACCGGCCCAGGGATGACCAACATCACCACCGCCATGGGCCAGGCCTATGCCGATTCGATTCCGATGCTGGTGATCTCCAGCGTGCAGTCACGCGATCAACTGGGCGGTGGCCGCGGCAAGCTGCACGAGCTGCCGAACCAGGCCGCGCTGGTGGCGGGCGTGGCGGCGTTCTCGCAGACACTGATGAGCGCCGATGACCTGCCCCAGGTACTGGCGCGCGCCTTTGCCGTGTTCGATGGCGCCCGCCCGCGGCCAGTGCATATCGAGATCCCGCTGGACGTACTGGTCGAGCCCGCCGACCATCTGCTGCCTGGCCGCCCTGTGCGCAGTGCCCGCGCAGGTGCCGCCCCGCAGGCCGTGGCCGCCATGGCCGAGCGCCTGGCCAAGGCTCGCCGGCCGCTGATCCTGGCCGGTGGCGGTGCGCTGGCTGCCGGTGCACCGCTGGCGCTGCTGGCCGAGCACCTGCAGGCGCCGGTGGCACTGACCATCAATGCCAAAGGCCTGCTGCCGGCCAGCCACCCGTTGCAGATCGGTTCGACCCAATCGTTGGTTGCCACCCGTGAGCTGGTGGAAGAGGCTGATGTGGTGTTGGCAATCGGCACCGAGCTGGCCGAGACCGACTATGACGTGACCTTCAAGGGCGGTTTCAAGATTCCCGGCAGCTTGCTGCGTATCGACATCGACCCGGACCAGACCGTGCGCAACTATCTGCCGGAGCTGGCGCTGGTCGCGGATGCCGAGCTGGCCGCTCAGTCTCTGCTCGAGGCCTTGCATCAGCTACCAGCACCGGTGCGTGCCGAGGGCTGGGGCGTTGCCCGGGCGCAGCGCCTGCGTGATGTGTTGGCAACGGGCTGGGACCAGCCGACGCTGAGCCAGACACGCCTGCTGAACAGCATTCTGCAAAGCCTGCCCAACGCCATTCTGGTCGGTGACTCGACCCAGCCGGTGTACACCGGCAACCTGACCCTGGACATGGATCAGCCGCGCCGCTGGTTCAATGCTTCGACCGGTTACGGCACTTTGGGTTATGCATTGCCTGCAGCGATGGGGGCCTGGCTGGGCAGCGCCGAGCAAGCGGCCGAGCGTGCGCCAGCGGTGTGCCTGATTGGCGACGGTGGGCTGCAGTTCACCTTGCCGGAGCTTGCCAGCGCGGTGGAGGCGCAGGTGCCGTTGATCGTGCTGCTGTGGAATAACCAGGGTTACGAAGAGATCAAGAAGTACATGGTCAACCGGGCGATCGAGCCGGTCGGCGTGGATATCCATACCCCGGACTTCATTGGCGTGGCCCGGGCATTGGGTGCCGAGGCCGAGCATGTGGCCGATGTCGGGCAGCTGCAGGCTGCGCTTGGCAGGGCGGTCGAGCGCAAGGGGCCGACCTTGATCCAGGTCGACCAGAACCAGTGGCAGGCGGCAGTAGCGGGCTAGCTCAGCCCACACTGGCCCGCAGCCGGGCCACATCACGGATCGGCGGTGCGCCATACAGCCGGCTGTACTCGCGGCTGAACTGCGATGGGCTTTCGTACCCCACCCGATAGCCCGCCACCGCTGCTTCCAGGCCATCGTTGAGCATCAGCCGCCGCGCCTCCTGCAGGCGCAGTTGCTTTTGGTACTGCAGCGGGCTCATGGAGGTCACGGCCTTGAAGCGGTGATGCAGGGTCGAGGTGCTGAGGTTGACCTCGCGGGCCAGGTCCTCGATGCGCAGCGGTTGCTGGAAGTTCTGGTTGAGCCAGGTGATGGCCTGGCACACCCGGTGGGTCTGGCTGTTGGCCAGGGCGATTTCGTACAGTCGATAACCCTGAGGCCCACGCAGCAGGCGGTAGAGAATCTCGCGGCGAATCAGCGGCGCGAGCATGCCGATGTCGCGCGGTGAGTCCAGCAAGCGGACCAGCCGCAGCAGCGCGTCGAGCAACTGCGGGTCGGTGCGTTCCACATACAGGCCGCGGCCGGAGGGCAGGTTGGGCACCAGCATCGGTCCGCTCTCTGCGATCAGCTGGCTGATTTCAGCCGGGTCGAGGTCCATGCGCAAGCCGAGGCTCGGGTTCTCCGGGCTGGCGTCCAGCCTCACGCCGCTCAGCGGCAAGGTCACCGATACCACCATGTAGTGCAGTGGGTCGTAGGCGTACTGTTCGTCGCCGAGGAACAGGCTCTTGCTGCCTTGCGCCAGGATGCACAAAGCCGGTTGAGCCAGGGTCGGCACGGATCGGACGTTTTCGGAGTAGCGCACCAGATACAGGTCGTCGATGGCCGAGGCGGGGCCGTAGGGGTCACCGGCGTGCCTGCGAATCAGGTCGGCCAGTTCCTGGCGTTGTACTTCCAGTGTCGGGTCGATGGACGGTGCTGTGGTCATGATGGCGTTCCTCTGCTGACCGACGCAGCATAGGTTTGGGCAATGGCTGGCGCTAGTCGAAAGCTGCACGTCGATTGCCTGATCCTGCCGTGCTGCAGGATCAGGCAATCGGTGAGCAGTAATGGCCTAACGCGTCGCGCGTGCCAGCCCCTAACCTTGGCAGCCTGGTATTTCCGCCCGCCTGCTTCAAGGAGATCGTGCAATGACCCTACGACAACCGGTCACCCATCTGGCTTTCATCCGTGCCAGCAGCGGTCGTTCCGCCGAACTCGGCGCCCGCCTGCGCGACCTGCTGGAGCCGTCCTTGCGCACCCCCGGCTGCCTCAGCTTCACCGTGCAGCGCTCCCAGGCCGACGCCGACCTGTGGCTGCTCAGCGGCAGTTGGCAGGATCAGCAGGCGATGAGTGGCTACTTCGCCTCGCCTACCCTCAATGTGTTCGGCGAGCTGGTTCAGGCGCAGGTCGTCAGCAGCCTCGACTTGCATACCTTCGATTGAAACGTGGTTAGAATGCCGCCCCTCGATCAACAGGCGGATGGCAACATGGCACGTAAGGAATTCCCGCAGTTCGAAGCGGTTTCGGCGATGGTCCCGGTGGAAGGCGGTGGCTATAACGCCGCCATTGCGGTCAAGGCACTGGGCATGGGCGGCGCACCGCGCTTTCACAAGGTACTCGACGAGCAAGTGTTCAAAAGCGCCGTGGCGGCTGACGAAGCCGCCTGCGCCGAGCTTGCACGCCTGCAGGGCGTGGGCGAGGAAGGCGAACTGATCTGGTGATCAGGCCTGTGGGCGAGCCATCTTGAACAGGTTGCCCAACTCGAAGTAATCCGCCGGGCCACCGCCACGCAGGATCGGCTCGGCGGCAGCGGTATCGTAGATGCCGTTCTTCAGCAGGTGCTCGGCAATGTGCACCGCCACCACTTCACCCAGAATCAGCCAGCTCGGTACCAGCTCCTGGTCGGCACGCTTGAGCTGGACGATCTGGCTCACCTTGCACTCGAAGGCCACCGGCGTTTCGCCTACGCGTGGCACTTTGACGATGTTCGATGGCACCGCAGTCAAGCCGCTCAGTTCGAACTCGTTGATATCGGCGGCGACGGCCGCGCAACTCTGGTTCATCTGCTCGGCCAGTGGCCGGGTAGCCAGGTTCCAGACGAATTCGCCGGTCTGCTCGATGTTGTTCAGGCTGTCTTTGCGCCCGACGCTGCAGAAACCGATGATCGGTGGAATGTAGTTGAACGCGTTGAAGAAGCTGTACGGCGCGAGGTTCAGTTGGCCGTCCTGGCTCTGCGAGGAGATCCAGCCTATCGGGCGCGGGCCGACGATGGCGTTGAACGGGTCGTGGGGCAGGCCGTGGCCTTTGGCGGGTTCGTAGTAGTACATCTGCCAACATCCTGGGAACGAGGCGCCTAGTGTGCCAAGCCTTTGTCCGCCTGGAAATGATCAAGCCCGGCCAAGGCCGGGCTGGTAGCGCGCACAGGGGTCAGCTGATGCGGTGAGCGTTGGTGCGGTCGAAGCCATCTTCGGCGAAGCGTTGGCCGCCAGTGCGATCGAAACCATCTTCGGTGAAGCGCTGAGCGCCCGTGTGATCGAAGCCGTCTTCGGCGAAGCGTTGGCCGCCAGTGCGGTCGAAACCATCTTCGGCGAAGCGCTGTGCGCCAGTGTGGTCGAAGCCGTCTTCGGCGTAGCTGGCCGACTGAGATTGGGCGGCGGCGAAGGTGTGGGCGTTGGTGCGTTCAAAACCATCTTCGGCGAAGGCGCCAGCAGCGAATACCGAGAGGGCCAGGGTGAGGATCAGTTTGCTTTTCATGGTCGTTGCTCCTTTGGGTGCGAGAGGGTGTTTGCTTCTATGGGTTTAATGCTACGCCGATTAATTTGATTAAAAAGCGCAAAAAATAGCGACTAATAATCGAATTAATAGATATTTTAGGCCGCACGCTGGGTAATCCAGCGGGTGCTGAAGCTTCTGGATGAGGTGCTTTATGCCCAAGGCGAGCGCAATGCTTCGTCAGCCATTGCAGAATGAGGGAATGGGATTAATCGGCAGTTAAGAACGAAAAATCTAAATTTGTAACAACGTATGACGCTTTTTTCATATATCGCCAACCGATTTTTCAGGCCCTGCTCCGCACCATCGCCGCACCCAATTCCGGAGCGGCAATCAATGAACAAACTTCCGCAAATCACCTTGGCCTTCTGGGTCATGAAGATCTGCGCCACCACCCTTGGCGAAACTGCCGGTGATCTGCTGTCGATGACCCTCAACGTTGGTTACGCGGTCAGCTCGATGGTGCTGATCAGCGTGTTCCTGGTGACCTTGTTCGGTCAGCTGTTTTCGCGCCGCTATCACCCGATGCTGTACTGGCTGGTGATCCTGTCCACCAGCACGGCCGGCACCACCATGTCCGACTTCATGGACCGCACCCTGGGCCTGGGCTATGCCGCAGGCTCGGCAATCCTGATCGGCATCCTGATGCTGACCTTCCTGGTCTGGCGCCTGAGCGGCAACCCGCTCGACGTTACCCGCATCAAGAACCGCACCGGTGAAATCTTCTACTGGGTCGCCATCCTGTTCTCCAACACCCTGGGCACAGCGCTGGGCGACTATCTGGCGGACGACTCGGGGCTGGGCTTTGCCGGTGGTGCACTGCTGATTGGCAGCGCCATCGCCGTAGTGGTGCTGGCCCGTTACTGGACGCGCATCCCGGGGGTGGTGCTGTTCTGGGTGGCCTTCGTGTTGACCCGTCCATTTGGCGCGACCCTTGGCGACTTCCTGACCAAACCGCATGAGAAGGGTGGGCTGGATTTTGGCACCATCGGTTCTTCTGCGGTGCTGGGTGGCGTGCTGGTTGTGCTGGTGCTGATGGCGAGCTGGTACCAGAAGCGTGAGCCGCGTCAGGTGTTGGAGATATCTTGAGTGCCTGGCTGAATGCTGAGGTGAGGCGGAAATCGAGCGCCGCGGGCGGCGCTCGATCTCATAGGCGCCGAGATCTCCAGGCAAGCACCTGGCAGCCACAAAAAAGGGGCGTCCGTTTCACGGAGCGCCCCTTTTTCAATCGCTGAATACCGTCAGTCAGTAGTAATCCGCGAATGCTGCTTGGTGTCCTTCATGGTCGCATACACCAGCAGCGAGCAGGCGATGCACGCCGTAACGTACCAATAGAAGCCGCTTTCCATGCCGACGCTCTTGAACCACAGGGCCACGTACTCGGCGGTGCCGCCGAAGATCGACACGGTCAGCGCGTACGGCAGGCCGACGCCCAGGGCGCGGATTTCGGTAGGGAACAGCTCGGCCTTCACCACTGCGTTGATCGAGGTGTAGCCGCTGACGATGATCAGCGCCGCCATGATCAGGAAGAACGCGCCCCACCAGGTCTGGATGGTGTGCAGGGTGCTGAGGATCGGCACGGTGAACAGGGTGCCGAGCACGCCGAAGGCGATCAGGATAGGGCGACGGCCGATCTTGTCGGACAGGCCACCGATCACTGGCTGCAGGCACATGAACAGGAACAGCGTGGCCGCCGAGATGGTGGTCGAATCGCTGATGCTCATACCCACGGTGTTGACCAGGTACTTCTGCATGTAGGTGGTGTAGGTGTAGAAGGCCAGGGTGCCGCCCATGGTCAGGCCAACCACGGTCATCAGTTCCTTGGGGTGGCGCATGAGGGTGCGCATCAGGCTTTCCTTGGCCTTTTCCTTCTTGGTGAAGGAGGCGGTTTCTTCCATGCCGCGGCGCAGGTACAGGGCAACCACCGCGCACAGCGCGCCGATCACGAAGGGTACACGCCAGCCCCAGGCGTACAGCTGCTCGGTGGTCAGGGTCTGCTGCAGGACGATCAGTACCGCCAGGGCGATGAGCTGGCCGGAAATCAGCGTCACGTACTGGAAGCTGGAGAAGAAGCCACGGCGCTCCTTGCTGGCCATTTCGCTGAGGTAGGTAGCCGAGGTGCCATATTCGCCACCCACCGACAGGCCCTGCAGCAGGCGCGCGATGACCAGCAGGATCGGTGCGGCGACGCCGATGGTTTCATAGCCCGGGGTCAGGGCGATCACCAGGGAGCCGGCGCACATCAGCAGCACCGAAGCCATCAATGCGGCCTTGCGCCCCTTGCGGTCGGCGTACAGGCCCATCAGCCAGCCACCGATCGGGCGCATCAGGAAGCCCACGGCGAAGATCGCAGCGGTGTTGAGCAATTGGGCGGTGGAGTCGCCAGCCGGGAAGAAGGCCTTGGCGAAGTACAGCGAGAATGCGGCGTAGACGTACCAGTCGTACCATTCGACCATGTTGCCGATGGAACCACTGAAGATCGACTTGAGGCGGCTGGCGGTGGTTTTTTCAGCGGCGGGCGTGACGGCCGCCCCGGCTGGCAGGGAGGTGGCGTTATCCATCAGGGATACCTTCTCGTTGTTTTTGTGGAGCGCGCCGAGGCGCAGCTTGCCAGGGCAATTGCAGAAGGTGTGCCAAATGGGTGCGTGACGATCCAAATGGGGGCGTGAGGCCCGTGGGCACTGGGTTGGCGGCAATGGGGCGGGAAACAGCCCCTCTGTTATCCAGGGTTGAATAAGCGGATTTCCGCTTATTGGATGTGGCTGATAGGCGATAAAGCGCTTATGGAAGAAAGTCTTCCCGCACCAACCCGTGTCGCTGCATCTTCTCGTTCAGCGTGCGTCGAGGCAGCTGCAGCGTTTCCATCACCGCCTTGATCTCTCCTGCATGCTGGCGCAATGCAGCACGCAGGCACTGCGCCTCGAACGCCTCCATCTGCTCTCCCAGCGACTGCCCGGCAGGCACCACTTCGATGTTCGGCGAGCCCAATCCCAAGGCATGCCGTTCCGCCGCGTTGGCCAGTTCACGCACATTGCCTGGCCAGTCATGCGACAGCAGTTGCGCCAGTTGCGCACCGCTCAGCGCTGGCGCCGCGCGCCCCAGCTTTTCGGCAGCCGCGCGGGCAAAATGCTCGAACAGCAGCGGGATGTCCTCACGCCGTTCACGCAGCGGCGCCAGGCGCAGTTCCGCCACGTTCAGGCGATAGGCCAGATCCTCGCGAAAACGCCCGGCACGGGCCTCTTCGAGCAAGTCAGGCTTGGTGGCGGCAATGATCCGCAGGTCGACGCTGATGCTCTGGTTGGCCCCCAGCCGCTCCAGCTTCTGTTCCTGGATCACCCGCAACAGCTTGGCTTGCTGGGCCAGCGGCATGCTCTCGATCTCGTCGAGGAACACGGTACCGCCGTTGGCGTATTCCAGCTTGCCGATGCGTTTGCCCTGGGCGCCGGTGAAGGCACCGCTTTCGTGGCCGAACAGTTCGGCTTCGAACAGCGCTTCGGGGATGGCCGCGCAGTTGAGTGCGACGAACGGTTTTTCGGCACGCGGGCCGAAGTCGTGCAGGCAACGCGCCACGCGCTCCTTGCCGCTACCGGTCTCGCCGCGGATCAGCACATTGACCGGCAGGCTGGCCAGGTCCAGCACCTGCCGGCGTAATTGCTGCAAACCCTGGGACATGCCCAGCAGGGTGGTTTCCAGGCGCGACTTGAGGTCGGCCTGTTCATGCAGCCGGCGGTTCTCCAGAACCAGCTGGCGTTTCTCCAGGGCGCGGCGCAGGCTGCCCAGCAGGTGCTGCGGGGTGAAGGGCTTTTCCAGGAAGTCGTAGGCACCGTTGCGCATCGCCTCGACCGCCATCGGCACATCCCCGTGGCCAGTCAGCAGGATCACCGGCAGGTCCGGGTCATCCGCCTGCAGGCGTTCGAGCAGTTGCATGCCGCCCATGCCCGGCATGCGCACATCGCTGATGATCACGCCGGCAAAGTGCGCGGGCAGCTGGGCCAGGCAGTCTTCGGCGCGGGCGAACAGCTGCACGCTGAAGCCCGACAGGCTCAGCCACTGCTCGACTGCCGTGCGGATGCTGGCTTCATCATCGACGACGATCACCGAATTCAACATACAGGCTCCAGGTCACGGGGCAGGGTCAGGCTCAACCGGGCGCCGCCCGGCAGGTTCTCGGCGAGCAACTGCCCGCCGGCTTCGACGATGATGCCATAGGAAATCGCCAGGCCCAGGCCCAGGCCTTCGCCCACCGGCTTGGTGGTGAAGAACGGGTCGAAGACCTTGGCCAGGTTCGCTTCGGCAATACCGCCGCCGGAGTCCAGCACGCTCAGGCGCCATTGCTCGTGGTCTGGTTCGATGCGGACCTCCAGGCGCTTGTAGCGTTTGTCGGCCATGGCGTCCAGGGCGTTGCGCAGCAGGTTGATCAATACCTGCTCGAGGCGGATTGCATCGCCCCGGACCCAGGCCGGGCGCGCCAGGTAAAGGGCCACCTCGACTGCTTCACTGCGAATGCGGGTGTCCAGCAGGTGCAGGGCCTGGTCAACCACGGTGGCCAGGTCGAGGCGTTCACGCAGGCCGACTGGGCTGTTGCGGGCGAAGGTCTTCAGGTGGCTGGTGAGCGCGGCCATGCGCGTGAGCATCTGCTCCAGCGGTTCGAGGGCCTTGCGCGCGTCGTCGTAGCGGCCGTGGTCGAGCAGCAGGCGCAGGGTCTCCAGTTGCATGCGTTGGGTGGTCAGCGGCTGGTTGATCTCGTGGGCCATGGCCGCCGACATCTGCCCCAGGGCAGCCAGCTTGGCCGATTGCACCAGGCCTTCCTGGGCGGTGCGCAGCTCGCGGGTGCGCTCCTCGACCTGGCGCTTGAGCTCTTCGCGGCTGCGCTGGCGCAGGCGGGCCAGGCGCAGGCGCTGGCTGACGAACAGCGCGGCGAACACCAGGCTCAGCCATACCGCCGCGGCGCCCAGTGCGGCGTTGCGACCGGCCGCTTCGACCTGCGGCTTGCGCAGCAGGTGCAAGGTCCAGTCTTCGCCTGCCAGCGGCAGGCTCTCCCAGAGGAATTCGGCGCTGCCTTCGGGGCTCTGCACGCGGCTCAGCTGACTGTTGCTGGCAAAGCGGGTCAGCACCTGGTGCTGAAGCGGTACCAGCGGCTGCTTGTCGTATTGGCGGGTTTCGGCCAGCTCGGCGCGGTCGTCGCCAGTGAGTGGCTTGAGCTCGCGGTAGCGCCAGCCCTCCTGGTTGGCGATGAAGGTGATGCCACGGGCGTCACTGACCAGCAGGATGTCGTTGCCCTGGCGCCATTCGCGTTCGAGCTCAGGGAACTCCAGCTTGACCACCATGGCGCCGAGGAAGCGCCCCTGCTCATCGCTGACTGCGCTGGCCAGGAAGTAGCCCGGCACGCCGCTGGTCACGCCCACCGCGTAGAAGCGGCCACTGCCCTGGCTGCGGGTTTGCTTGAAGTAGGGGCGAAAGCCGTAGTTGGAGCCCACGTAGGTGGTCGGCAGGCGCCAGTTGCTGGCGGCCACGGCCAGCCCGGTGCGGTCGAGCAGCTCCAGGGTCGAGGAGTTGGCGGCACCGTTGATACGTTCGAGCTTGAGGTTGAGCGCGTGTTGCTTCTGCTCGCTGACCGGGCCGCGCAGGGCCTCGATCAGCTCCGGGTCCAGCGCCAGCACGGCGGGCAGGGCGCGGTAGCGATCGATCAGGGTGTGCAGGGCGTTGGCGTAAAGCCCCAGTTGCTGGCTGGCGCGGCGGGCATCGTCTTCCATGGCCTGGCGCTTGGCCTGGTGCATGGCCCAGCCGGCGCTGAGGACGGTGCCGAGCACAATCAGCAGGGTGATCAGCCCCAGACGCAGGGCGCGAAAGGAAAAGGGCATGGGCGGATCCAGATGCAGGGATATCAGATCCGGCCTCTTCACGGGTGCTGTGAAGAGGCCGGAACGGCGACCAACCTGTTACAGCAATTCGAAGCTCTTTTGTTGCACCGCCTCGGAATCCAGCCCGACCTGGACATTGAACTCGCCAGGCTCGGCCACCCGCTGCAGCTGGCCATTGTAGAACTTCAGGTCGTCCTCGCTGATGCGGAAGGTCAAGGTGCGCGATTCGCCAGGCTTGAGCATCAGTTTCTGGAAGTTCTTCAGCTCCTTGACCGGGCGGCTCATCGACGCCGAGACATCCTGCAGGTACAGCTGTACCACCGTTTCGCCTTCAAGCTTGCCGGTGTTCTTCACCGTCACCTTGGCGTCCAGGGTATCGCCGCGCTTGAGGTCCTTGTTCGACAGGGTCAGGCCCGACAGCTCGAAGCTGCTGTAGCTCAGGCCATAGCCGAACGGGTACAGCGGGCCGTTGGGCTCTTCGAAGTACTGCGAGGTGTAGTTGCCCGGCTTGCCTGGGGTGAACGGCCGGCCGATGCGGGTGTGGTTGTAGTACATCGGGATCTGCCCGACCGAACGCGGGAAGGTGATCGCCAGCTTGCCCGACGGGTTGTAGTCGCCGAACAGCACGTCGGCGATGGCATTGCCGCCTTCGGTGCCGGAGAACCAGGTTTCGAGGATAGCGTCGGCCTGTTCACGCTCCCAGCCGATGGACAGCGGGCGGCCGTTCATCAGTACCAGCACCAGCGGCTTGCCGGTGGCCTTCAGCGCCTTGATCAGCTCGCGCTGGCTGGCCGGGATTTCCAGGGTGGTGCGGCTCGACGACTCGTGGGACATGCCACGCGACTCACCGACCACGGCCACCACCACATCGGACTGCTGGGCGGCCTTGACCGCTTCATCGATCAGCACCGCCGCAGGGCGTGGGTCATCGACGATTTCCGGGGCATCGAAGTTGAGGAAGTTAAGGTAGTCGAGGATCGCCTTGTCGCCGGTGACGTTGGAACCTTTGGCATACACCAGCTTCGCCTTGCCCTCGACAGCGCGACGCAGGCCTTCGCGCACGGTGACCGAGTGCATCGGTTTACCGTCGGCGGCCCAGCTGCCCATCATGTCGATCGGGGCATCGGCCAACGGGCCGACCAGGGCGATGGTGCCAGCCTTTTTCAGCGGCAGGGTCTGGTTGCGGTTTTCCAGCAGCACCAGGCTACGACGCGCGACGTCGCGGGCGGCGTCGCGGTGCAGACGGTCATCGGCGTAGTAGTCTTTCAGGTCGGTTTCGGCCTTGCCGATACGCACGTACGGGTCCTTGAACAGGCCCATGTCGTACTTGGCACCGAGCACCTCGCGCACGGCCTGGTTCAGCTCGTGCTGGGTCACTTCGCCAGACTTCAGCAGCCCTGGCAGCTCTTCGCCGTACAGGGTGTCGTTCATGCTCATGTCGATGCCGGCCTTGATCGCCAGCTTGGCGGCTTCGCGGCCGTCGCGGGCGACACCGTGGCGGATCAGTTCCTGGATGGCGCCGTGGTCGCTGATGGTCACGCCCTTGAAGCCCCACTCTTTGCGCAGCAGGTCGTTCATCAGCCAGGTGTTGGAGGTGGCCGGCACGCCGTTGATCGAGTTCAGCGCCACCATTACCCCGCCCGCACCGGCGTCGAGCGCGGCGCGGTAGGGCGGCAGGTAGTCGTTGTACATCTTCGGCAGGCTCATATCGACCGTGTTGTAGTCGCGCCCGCCTTCCACTGCGCCATACAGGGCGAAGTGCTTGACGATGGCCATGATGCTGTCGGAGTTGGCCGGGCTGCTGCCCTGGAACGAGCGGACCATCACCTGGCCGATCTTTGAGGTCAGGTAGGTGTCTTCACCGAAGCCTTCACTGGTGCGGCCCCAGCGCGGGTCGCGAGCGATGTCGACCATGGGCGCGAAGGTCATGTCCAGGGCGTCGGCCGAGGCTTCGATGGCCGAGGTGCGGCCGACCTTGGCGATGGCGTCCATGTCCCAGCTGGCGGCCAGGCCCAGGCCGATCGGGAAGATGGTGCGCTCGCCGTGGATGGTGTCGTAGGCGAAGAACATCGGGATCTTCAGGCGGCTGCGCATGGCGGCATCCTGCATCGGCCGGTTCTCGGGGGCGGTGCGCGAGTTGAAGGTGCCGCCGATACGCCCGGCGGCGATTTCTTCGCGGATCTTTTCGCGCGGCATTTCCGGGCCGATGCTGATCAGGCGCAGCTGGCCGATCTTTTCCGCTTCGGTCATCTGGCTGATCAGATGGTCGATGAAAGCCTGCTTGTCCTGCAGGGGCGGGGCGGTTGGGGCGGCAAGGGCCGCCTGGCTGGCAAGGCCCATGGCCAGGCCCAGCAAAGACAGTTTCATCATCAATTCCATTGTCGAGGCCTTTGCCGTATCCACGGTGATACGCGCGCGGCCGAAGTTTTCAGGCGGCTATTGTTGTACGATTCGCCGGTAATTCATCCAGCGGCGGATTATGCCTGAATATGTCGGCTGCGGAGGAAGCCCCGAATGCCGGGACAACAACTATAAGAACGCTGAAGAGACCGAAGGCATGACTCCCCTCAATGAATACGAGCGCCGTCAGGTGGCCGAGGCCATCGCCCGCGTCGAGCGGCGCACCGATGCGCAGCTGGTGACCGTGCTGGCGCGACGGGCCGATGATTATGCTTACCTGCCGCTGTTCTGGGCTGCCGTGCTGGCGCTGGCCGTGCCTGGCCTGATGCACTGGCTGCTGGGCTGGCCCGGGATGCGTGGGCTGCTGGTAGCCAACGTGCTGCTGTTTATCGGCCTGTGCCTGCTGCTGCGCAGCCCGCGCGTGGCCGCCTGGCTGATCCCGCACGCCTTGCGCCGCTGGCGTGCTTCGCGCCTGGCGCGACAGCAATTTCGCGAGCAGAACCTGGAGGGCACGGTGGGGGCCACGGGGGTGCTGATCTTTGTCGCCGAGGCTGAGCGGCATGTGGAAATCCTGGTCGACCAGGGGATTGATCGCCATCTCGATGCGCAGGCCCGGGCCGTGATCGTTGCGCGTCTGGCCGAGCAAGTGCGCCAGGGGCGGACCTTGCAGGGTTTTGTCGACTGCATCGAGGCATGCGGCGAACGGCTGTGCGAACACGTGCCACGCACCCATGCACGCAACGAACTGCCCAACCGTCTGGTGATTCTCGACTGAAGCGGCGGCTGCAGGGTGTAGAATGCGCGGCATTGCGCAACGCGCCCCCTGTTATTCGAGGCACCCGTTTTCCATGTCCGCCAGTACTTCCGCTTCTTCCGCGCCGGATGCGCGCGCCCAGTTCCTCGACCTGCTGAGTGCCGCCCTGCACGGCAACACCCTGGTCAAGCTGGTACTGGCGCGCCATGTCGGAGCCGACCAGACCTTGCAGCGCATCATCGCCAAGCCGTTGCAGGTCAAGGGCCAGGCCCAGCTGTCGCTGGTCTACCGCCACCAGACCCGTGACATCACCCGCAACCTGCCGCTGGACCAGGCCCAGGCGCTGGTCGCCGAGTTGCTGCCGGAGAGCTTCCGCAATGCCCACCTGTTCGATGCCGATGGCGAAGTGCAGCTGACCTTCAGCAAGAAAGGCAAGCCGATGCTCCAGCGCCACGGCGCCCAGGCACCACGCGAAACGGTTGCCAATACCGGCCATGACCGCGAGAAGAAACGCTACCTGGAGCTGTCGCGGCCATTCCTGCGGGACCTGGGCGTGACCGATGCCCAGGGCGCGCTGATCCCGTCGATGTCGCGCAAGTGGAAGCAGATCAACAAATTCATCGAAGTCTTCGACCACGCCCTGGCCAATGCCCCGGTACCGGCCGAGCAGCCGCTGCGTGTCGCCGACTTCGGCTCGGGCAAGGGCTACCTGACCTTCGCCATGCATGACTACCTGCGCAACACCCTGGCCCGCGAGGCGCAGGTGACCGGCGTGGAGCTGCGCCAGGACATGGTCGACCTGTGCAATGCCGCTGCTCAGCGCCTGGAACACCCGGGCCTGGAATTCCAGTGCGGCGACGTGCGCAGTGTGGTGCCCGAGGCCATCGAGGTGATGATTGCCCTGCACGCCTGCGACATCGCCACCGACTACGCCATCCACACCGGCATCCGCTGCAACGCCGCGATCATCATGTGCTCGCCGTGCTGCCACAAACAGATCCGCCCACAACTGCACAGCCCGGGGCTGCTGCAGCCGATGCTGCAATACGGGCTGCACCTGGGGCAGCAGGCCGAGATGCTGACCGACAGCCTGCGTGCGCTGTATCTGGAAGCCTGTGGTTACGAGACCAAGGTGTTCGAGTTCATCTCCCTGGAGCACACCAACAAGAACAAGATGATTCTTGCAGTGAAGCGCCGGCAGGCGGGGGATAACGCGGCCTTGCTAGAGAAGATCGAACAGCTCAAGGCGTTTTATGGGGTGCAGGAGCATTGCCTGGAGACGTTGTTGAGGGCGGATAAGCTGATCTGATGACAGCTAGGTATATTTAGCGACGAGCTGCCGGTACCTCGATAGCGAGTTCCTCAAACCCCAACGGGTGCGTACTGGCATCGAAGAAGTGCAGCGCTGTCCCGGTCATATCCCCGAACCGCTCGACAAAGTGCTGCTTCTGATTGATCACCGATGCCTCGCTCAACGGTCGGATGGCAATCGACAGATGCGTCGGCCGCGCCTGGCGAATGGCTTCGAGCAGGTGCTGGTCAGTGCCGTCCAGATGCTGCCCGAACAGGCACATGCCCTGGCTTTCCTGTGCCAGCTGCCCCAACCCCCAGGACAGATAGTCCGAGTTACGGATGGCGCGCAGTTTCTCGTCGCTGCGTTCTTCGTTGACGAACAACGGCACTTCACCCGGAATGTTCACGGCAAAGCCGTCCAGCAACTCGGCGCTGTCGGCGCTGCGCTGGCGGGTGCTGCCGTCGGGCAGCTTGAGCAGGTGCAGGCCGCCATGCAGGTGCAGCACGCGGGTGCCTTCGCAGCAGGTGCGGCGTACGTCGAAGAACCCTTGATCGTCGAACAGCGCGGCGAAGCCCTGTGGATTGTGCTGCAGGGCCCAGGGCAGGATCAGGTCGTAGTTGCTGGTATAGACGCTGCGGTATTCGCGCAAGGCCTGGTTGATCGACGCGAGGGTGGCGGCGGGCACCAGTGGCCAAGGCAGGTGCAGGGTGCGAATGGCGTGGATCAGGCCTTCCTTGATCGAGTAATAGCGGTTCAGCGGCGCGGTGGAGTTGATGGCCAGGGCGGCGTTGGCGCGCACGGTGTGGTTGAGGGTGGTCAGCACCGGCTCGAACAGCTCGGTGCCCAGCGACTTGAACAGGGCCTGGTCGCTGATCGCCAGGCCTTTCTTGCGCCCTGCGCGCTGGGCTTCCTCATACAGCGAGAAGTAGCCGAACGGTTTCCACAGCGCACGACTGGCGCCATTGCCCAGCAGCAGGGCGGTGCACGGGTGGCGCTGGTTGAGGTCTGGCCAAGAGGCGAGGCGGGCGTCGAGAGCTGGCATGGGCGGTCCGTTCGGTGGGGCGGGAAACGGCGGGGACTTTAGCATGTCATGCAAGGTGAGCGAGGGTTGCTGACTACAGTGTCGCCTTTTGTTGCCTGTTCCGCCAAACCCGATAAGCCCTTATCCCCGCCCGCACTGAGCCGAACAGCAGCTTGTCTTCCATCTCCCGCGCCATCCCCGAGCGCACCAGCATGCGCAGGAAGCTGCCGCGGGCGCGGGCGATGGCGAAGTGGATGCCCTGTGCCGTCAGGGTGTCGCGCACCTCGCGCAGGGCGGCGATGCCGCTGACGTCGATGCTGCTCACCGCCTCGGCATCGAACAGTACTGCCTGGGGCTGGGCCTGGCTCTGCACGGCTTCGAGCAGGCGCATCTTGAAGTAGTCGGCGTTGAAGAACAGGATCGCGTCGTCGAAGCGGTACACCACCAGGCCCGGCACGGTACGGGCGTCCTTGTGCTTGCGGATGTCGACCTGGCCTTCGGTGCCCGGCAGCCAGCCGAGCACGGCGTCGGTGGGCTGGTAGATGGTGTAGAGCAGGCGCAGGATCGCCAGGGTCACGGCAAACACGATGCCCGGCAGCACGCCCAGGCCGAGCACGCCGACCGTGGTCAGCAGGCACAGCCAGAATTCGAAGCGGCTCAGGCGCTTGATGCTGCCCAGCGACTTGATGTCGATCAGGCCCCAGCCGGCCATCAGCAGCACGGCGCCCAGCACCGCCTGCGGGATCCACGCCATCGGTGCGGTGAAGAACAGCAGGATCAGGGCGATGACCAGTGCCGCGATAATGCCGACCAGCTGGCTCTTGCCGCCGACCATGTCATTGACCGCCGTGCGCGAGTCGGCGCCGCTGATGGCGAAACCCTGAGAGATACCGGCGGCCAGGTTGCTCACGCCGAGGGCGACGAACTCATGGTTGGCATTGATCGCATAGCCGTGTCGTGCGGCGAAACTGCGGGCGGTGAGCATGGCGCTGCAGAAACTCACGGTGGCGATACCCAGGGCATCGCGCAGCAGGCTCTTGGTTTCGCCCAGGTTGCTGTGCGGCCAGGCGAGTTTGGGGATGCCGGACGGTACCGGCCCGAGAATGGCGACGCCGAAACGGTCGAGGCCGAGCAGGCCGACCAGCAAGGTGAAAACTGCCACGGTCACCAGGGCGGCCGGCAGGCGCGGGTAGCGGCGCGGCAGCCAGATCAGCAGCGCCAGCCCGGCCAGGCCGATGGCCAGGGTCATCCAGTGGATCTCGTTCAGGCGCTGGAAGAAATTCACCACGCTGAGGATGAAACCGTCGCCCTCGATCCTGAACCCCACGACCTTGGACAGTTGCCCGGCAATCAGGCTCAGGCCGATGCCGTTGAGGTAACCGATCAGGATCGGGCGCGAGAAGAAGCTGGCAATGAACCCGGCGCGCGCCAGGCCGGCGACAATCAGCATCACCCCGACCAGCACGGTGACGATCACCGACAGTTCGGCGATGCGCTGCGGGTCACCCAGGGCCAGTGGCGCTACGGCACCCGCGATCATGGCGCAAGTGGCGGCGTCAGGGCCGACCATCAATTGCCGCGAACTGCCGATCAGGGCATACACCATCATCGGTAGCACGCAGGCGTACAGGCCATACTGCGGCGGCAGGCCGACGATCTGTGCATACGCGATGGCGATGGGGATCTGGATCGCCGCCACCGACAACCCGGCCTGCAGGTCGGCATGGAACCATTCGCGGCGGTAGTGCAGCAGGTTGGCAAGGCCGGGGAGCCAGCGGGAGAGAAACATGCGTCGTCCTTTCGAAATGTTTCACGGAACCATGAAGCATATGCGCCCCAAGCCGGTTCGCTTGCAAGCGAATTGAAGCGGAAGGTGGCCAACGCGGCCATGGGCCATATCAATGAAAGGGCAGAAACGAAAAAAGGAGCCTCGGGCTCCTTTTGACAGCGATGACGTTGCTGGAACGCCATGCGGGGGAATGCAATGTGTGGAGCGGGTAGAGGGAATCGAACCCTCAACTAAAGCTTGGGAAGCTTTCGTTTTGCCACTAAACTATACCCGCGTCTGCGCTGGACTTTTTACCAGAAGCCTCCCCGAATTAGAAGCCCAAGTTATAAAAAAAGCTTGTCGGCGCCCCATGACCTGCGGGTGTGGGGTAGGGACGCCGATGCGCTCAGATGGCCAATGCATGCTGCCCCTGGATGTATGGGTTACCGCGTTGACGGGACTCGCGCACGGTCGGCTTGAGGAAACCGAGCATGACATTGCGGGTGTCTTCACAGGCTGCCTTGTTTTCCATGTCGAGGAAGTGGCCAGCGTCGCGGATCACGCTGAACTGGCTGTTGCCTACATGTTTGCCGAACTCGCGTGCATCGTCGACGGTGGTGTACTCGTCGCGCTCGCCGTTGATGAACAGCACCGGGATGTCGATGTTGCGCGCGCCGTTCAATGCCCGTTGCAGGTCACGTTGCAGCACTTCGTTGATGTGGAAGTGCATCTGCGCGTACTCGTGGCTGTCCAGGCCGCTGACATGCCGGTAGTTGAAGCGCTTGAACAGCGATGGCAGGTACTTGCCGATGGTGTCGTTGACCAGGTTGCCGACCTGGTAACGATCACAGGCGGCCAGGTACCGGCAACCACGCTCCAGATAGTCGCGCATCGGTTCGTTGATCACCGGCGAAAACGAGCTGACCACCGCCTTCTTCACCCGCCGCGGCTGGTGCGCCAGCGCCAGCAGGGTGCTGGCACCGCCCCAGGAGAAGGACAGGACGTGGTCGCACTGGAAATGATCGATCAGTTCGAGGAGGATCTGCGCCTCGTCCTCCTTGCTGATCAGCCGTTCCTGGCGGTTGTGCGGCTTTGACTTGCCGGCATACGGCTGGTCGAACAGCACAACGTTGAATTGCGGGTGCAGGTTACGCACCGTCTGGGCGAACGAGGCCGTGGTGGCCAGCGACCCATTGATCAGTATGATCGTCTTCTCGGCCGCATCCGCGCGATAGAACTCCGTGTAAACCCGATACTGACCTTGGATATCAAGTACAGCGATTTCTGGCCTCATGTCATCGACTCCTGGCGCAAAAAGGGTAATCGCGTCACCTAGGGTGCACGTTCTTTATGACAGGTAGGCATTCGCCTGAATAAATCGGGGGGCCCTGTGTCGATCCTTGGCACACGTGTCGACGATATTGTTGTGGCGGGCAATCTGCCGTGCCCCAAGGCATCAGGGCTTTGGGTGGCCGGCAAAAGGTGTCATGAACTGCAGGCGTGACTGGTTGGTCACTCGCGGACTGACAAGTTAGGAGTCAAGCAGTGGGTCGGGGTTCCCGCAAGTGCCGTTTGCGCAAATTTGTGACTCGGGCCGCTCAGCGGTCGTATGCCTGTATTACGGCATTCAGACCGAGGCGATTTCTTCCGCTGTCAGGGCCCTGAATTCGCCAGGTTGCAGGCCTGGATCGAGGCGGATCGTACCCATGCTTTCGCGATGCAGGCCGACCACCTTGTTGTCGAAATGGCCAAACATGCGCTTGACCTGGTGGTAACGCCCTTCGACGATTGCCAGCCGTGCCTGCCGCGGGCCGAGGATGTCGAGTTGGGCGGGCAGGGTGGTCAGGTCTTCGAAGGCGAAGTACAACCCTTCGCTGAACTTGGCGACATAGTGCGCGCCGATCTCGTCTTCGGTTTCCACCAGGTAGTGCTTGGGCAGCTTGGTGGCCGGCTGGGTCAGGCGCCGCGACCACTGGCCATCGTTGGTCAGGATCATCAGGCCGGTGGTATTGAAGTCCAGGCGCCCGGCGATGTGCAGGTCGTCGCGCAAATCGCAGGGCAGCAGGTCGAGCACGGTGCGGTGCTGCGGGTCTTGCGTGGCGCTGACACAGCCCGTGGGTTTGTGCAGCATCAGGTAGCGTGCGGGGCGGCCGGCCTGCAGCAATTGATCGTCCACTTCCACGCGGCTGAATTCCCGGACCTCGGCCTTGGGGTCGCAGACCACTTCATGGTCCAGGCGCACACGGCGCTGCACCAGCAGCAGGCGCACTTGCTGACGGTTGAAGCAGGGCAGGTTGGCGAGGAAGCGGTCGAGGCGCATGGCGGCAAGGCAGTCAAAGGAGGCGCGCAGTTTAGCGGTTTTCACCGATGACCGCAGTTGCATCAGCCACAAGCTGATCTTCCACGGCCGCGCAGCGCGGGCACAGGCAGGCCTTGTCGCGCAGTTCGGCAGGCAGGGCCTGGAGTACGGCGGGGTCGATGCTCACGCCGTAGCACCAGCAGGCCTGGGTAGCGCTGCGCGGGTCGGCCAGGCTGCACTGGTTGAGGGCACCACAGGCGGGGCAGTGCTGGCTGTCATTCATGTTCGCTTCCGGGAATTTCACTGCAGACGCGGTTGCGACCGGCCTGCTTGGCACGATATAGCGCACGGTCGGCGCGGGTCAGCAGGGCGTGCAGCGAGTCGCCCGGCTGCAAGGCGCTGAGGCCGATACTGGTGGTCAGGCGCAAAGGTTGATCTTCGTAGCTGAACGTCAGTTGCTCGGTACGACGACGGATCTTCTCCGCCACGTCGAATGCCTGCCGGCCTTCGGCCTCACGCAGCAGCACGATGAACTCCTCACCGCCCCAGCGGCAAAGTATATCCGACTGACGCAGGCTGCCCTGCAGCACGTTGGCGAACTGACGCAACACTTCGTCGCCTGCCAGGTGGCCATGGGTATCGTTGAGCACCTTGAAGTGATCGAGGTCGATCAGCAAGGCGACCAGCGGTGCGCAATCGCGCTTGGCCTCCTGCAGCGCGTGGGCGGCCAGCAGGTCGAAGCTGCGGCGGTTGGGCAGCCCGGTCAGGCTGTCGAGGGTGGCAAGCGCCTCGGTGCTGGCCTGGTGGCGCCTGAGCATGCCGTTGAGCAGCGACAGCACCACCAGGGTGATCATCGCGCAGATCACCAGGTTCAGGTACAGCGAGTGGCGGATGTGGTCGAGGGCGCCGGTCTCGCGTTTGTCGACCAGCAGGTACCAGCCCAGCTCCGGCAATTGCCGCACATTGAGGAAATGGCTGTGACCTTTGCTGTCCTTGTACTCATGGCTGCCTTCGGCGGGGGTCGGGCGCTGCGCCAGCAAATCGCTCAGGTCGGCATTGTCGGTCAAGGATTGCCCGATCTTCAGGCCAGGCGGGCTACCCTCCGAGCCAGTCAGAATGACCTTGCCCTTGGCGTCGGTGAAGAACACCGCGCGCTGGTAGCGGCGCTGGTACTTGTCGATCAGCTTGATCACCGCGTCGACGCTCAGGCCCACCCCGGCGGCGCCGATGAAGCGCTGCTGGTAGTCCAGAACCCGGTAGTTGATGAACACCGTCAGGCTGTCCTGGTTGGCCATGTCCAGGTCGACGTTGATTTCATACGGCGCTTTCATATCGCGCAGGCGGAAGTACCAGGCGTCGCGCCAGGTGTTCGGTACCACCTGCTTGAGCACGCCCTTGGCCTGGTAGTAGGTGAGGGTGCGGTCGGAGACGAAGAATGAAGTGAAGGTGTTCTGCTTGCCCATGACCTCGCCGAGAAAGCGAGTGATGCGCTGGGTGTCCTGTTCGCCCGCCAGTACCCAGTCGCGCAGGAAGGTGTCCTGGGCCATCATCGAGGCGATCAGCACCGGGCGGATCAGGTCTTTCTGGATTTCCGAGTAGACGGTATCGGAGGTCAGCGGTAGCTCGGTATTGACGATGCCGTCGCGGATCGCGCTGCGCGAGGCGAAATAGCTGATCAGCGATGTGGCGAGGAAGCCGCAGGTCAGCAACAGCAGCAGGGTGAGGATCAGCGAGCGCTGTGAAAACAGGGCGGAGCGTGAAGGCATGATCTTCCCGTGATGTGTGCCGAGGCGCTCATTCTAGTGAGATGACAGGCAAATGACTGCATGTTTTTCAGGGTTATTTCGACCTGTATCAATTTGTTGCTGAAATGGCACTGCACCTTGGCGCCGTTGTCTGATTCATTGTCGATGAACACATTTGCGTCGACGCTCGCCAGCGCCGCTGTTTGAGCACCCCAGCGGTCCAGGAGGCCGCCATGTCCTATCGAATTCTGTTGATCGCCCTGCTGGGTCTGATGACGTCTGCCTGCGCGCCTTACTACGAGGGTGGCGGCTATTCCCGTTCCGAATACTATTCGACCGATCGCTACGTAGCGCCGGGGTATTACCGTTATGACCGCTACTACGCGACGCCGCAGCCGCGCTACTACTACCAGCCGGCGCCCCGTTACTACCGGCCGGCACCTGCCCCCTATTACCGGCCAGGCCCTCAGCCGGGGATGAACCAGTGGCACGGCAACCCGCGCTACGACTATGGCAATCGCCAGCGCAATGACTATGGCCGTGATCGCGACCGCCATGACTATCGCGATGGCAGCCAGCGCTACCCGCATGATCGCTGGCATTCGAACAACCGCGGGGACAACGACCGCCAGTCAGATCGTGGGCGCGGAGGGGACCACAACTGGCAGCGCTGATGGTGTCATGAGCCCAAATCGGCCAATGGATGTCGCCCTTCCCACACCTTGGCAAAATGCGCCTCGACCACCGCCGCTGGCACCTGCGCCACATCCGGCCAGTGCCAGTGCGGCTGGTTGTCCTTGTCCAGCAGGCGGGCGCGCACACCTTCGCTGAATTCCGGGTGCCGGCAGCAATTGAGGCTCATGCTGTATTCCATCTGGAACACCTGGGCCAGTGACAGGTGCCGGGCACGCTGGATTTGCTCCCAGACCAGGTGTGCCGTCAGCGGGCAGCCCTCATGCAGGCGCTGACCGGCTTCGGCCAGCAGCGGATCAGTGTGATGCTTGAGGTTTTCCAGGGCGCGCCAGGCAGCAGCCGGGTCGGCCACATCGAGCAGGTCGTCGATCACCTGGCGCCGCGGCAGCCACTGCGCCGCCGGCAGCTCGGCCCAGGCGCGATGCTGTTCGGCCTTCAGCAGGCTGTTCAGCTGCAGGCTGGTTTGCTCCTGCCAGTTCAGTTGCAGCAACTCTTCGATCAACGCCTCTTGCTGGTGCTCCCCGAAGAACCGGTCCGCCAGGCCCAGGTCGAGCGCATCGCGGGCATTGATCGGTGCCCCGGTCAGCCCGAGGAACAAACCCAGCTTGCCGGGCAAGCGTGCGAGGAACCAGCTGGCGCCTACGTCCGGGTAAAGGCCGATGCTGATTTCCGGCATGGCCAGGCGGCTGCTGGGCGTGACGATGCGCACCCCGGCGCCCTGCAGCAGCCCCATGCCGCCGCCCAGCACATGCCCGTGGCCCCAGCACAGCAGCGGTTTGGGGTAGGTATGCAAGAGGTAGTCGAGGCGGTATTCGGCGGCAAAGAAGGTGGCGGCCAGTGGCGGCACGCTGCCGGGGTGGGCCAGGCAGGCCTGGGCCAGCGCCCGTACATCGCCGCCGGCGCAAAAGGCCTTGGCACCGTTACCACGCAACAGCACGCAGACCACTCCAGGGTCGGTGGCCCAGCTGTGCAACTGTTCGCCGAGCATTTCGATCATCGGCAGGTTGAGGGCATTGAGCGCCTTGGGGGCATCGAGGGTGGCGATGCCGATTCGGGCGCCATCGGCGCCGGTGAGTACCTCGCAATGAATGGCCATGGACTACCTCGCGCAAGTCATCTGCCAAGTATGGCCCGCATGGCCGATCATGCCGGTCTTCGGTCGGATCGATTGACAAGGGCAATTCGCTTACCTAGTGTCGCGCCATTGTTTACGGATGTCCCCATGACTGAAGACGATCGCATCAAACTCGAACCCGGCTGGAAGGCTGCACTGCGCGCCGAGTTCGACCAGCCCTACATGCACCAGTTGCGTGAGTTCCTGCGCCAGGAGTACGCAGCCGGCAAGGAGATCTACCCGCCGGGGCCGCTGATCTTCAATGCGCTCAATTCCACGCCGCTGGAGCAGGTCAAGGTGGTGATCCTCGGCCAGGACCCATACCACGGCCCGGGCCAGGCCCATGGCCTGTGCTTCTCGGTACAGCCGGGCGTGCCGGCGCCACCGTCGCTGGTCAACATTTATAAAGAGCTGCAGCGCGACCTGAACATCCCGATCGCCAGCCACGGCTACCTGCAGAGCTGGGCCGAGCAGGGTGTGTTGCTGCTCAACACGACCATGACCGTCGAGCGCGCCAATGCCGCCTCGCATGCGAAGAAGGGGTGGGAGTTCTTTACCGACCGGATCATCCAGGTGGTCAGCGAGCAGTGCTCGAACGTGGTGTTCCTGCTGTGGGGGGCACATGCCCAGAGCAAGCAGAAGCTGATCGATGGCACCAAGCACCTGGTGCTCAAGTCGGTGCACCCGTCGCCGCTGTCGGCCTATCGCGGGTTCCTTGGCTGCGGGCACTTCAGCCGCACCAACAGCTTCCTCGAACAGCGTGGCATGGCGCCGATCAACTGGGCGCTGCCGCCACTTTGAAGCCGGGCAGGGGCTGCCTGGCGGCCCCTAGTCCTGAGCCTTGATCCAATAGCGGAACAACGGCTCCGCCAGAAACAGCACCAGGATCAACCGCACCACCTGCAGCGCCGTCACCAGCGGCACCGACAGCTGCAGGGTTTCGGCCGTCAGGCTCATCTCGGCGATACCGCCTGGCATCATCCCCAGGGTCAGCGAACGCAGGTCGAGCTCGGTTATCACGCTCAACCCCCACGCCGCGCTGCCGGAAATCGCCATGCACAGCGCCGTGGCCAGCAGCGTGCGCCCGAGAAAGGACGGCGCGCGGCGGAAGAACGCGCGGTTGAAATGGCAGGCCAGGCCGCTGCCGATCAGCCACTGGCCGATCTGGCTGGCACCGTTGGGCAAAGCGATCTGCAGGTTGCCCGCCAGGCTCACCGACGCCGCGGCCAGCAACGGCCCGAACAGCCACGGGTTGGGCTGGCGCAGGCGTTGCCAGGCAAAACCGACCCCCACGCCGAGCGGCACGATCAGCGCCAGCCAAGCCCAGCTGACACTGCCGGCGTGATTCAGCGGCACGCCGTCACCCAGCAGCAATTTGAACAGTGCCGGCACGCACAGCACCACAGCCAGCACGCGCAGGCTCTGCGCCGCCGCCACCTGGCTGAGTACCGCGCCATTGCGTGCGCCAAGGTTGACCATCTCCCCCGAACCACCGGGCATGCTGGCGAAGAAGGCCGTGGCGCGGTCTTCACCGGTACGCCGCAGCAGCCACACGCTGATCACGCTGGAAAGCGTGGTGAACAGGGCGCCGAAGAAGATCAGCGCGAAGTGGCTGGCGACCTGCTCGATCACCGCTGGAGTGAAGTGCAAGCCGATACCGATGCCGATGATGCATTGCCCGCACTTGCGGCCATTGGGGATTTCCGACAACTGCCAGGGCGTCAGGCAGCGCACCAGGATGATCGCCAGCAACGCGCCGACCATCCACGGCAAAGGCCAGCCGACGTTGCTGGCGGCAAAACCGCCAGCACGGCCGACCAGCCCGGTTGCGACAAACAGCGGCAGTGGCCGATCAGGCATCCGCCAAGGCCCGGCGCTGCAGGCTGCGTTTGCGCCAGATGCGCAGCAGTGGCAGGGTCAGCATGCACAGGGTCAGCACCCACACCGACATGCTGATGGTGCTCGACCAGAGGATGCCCAGCTCACCGTTGGAAATCGACAGTGCCCGGCGCAGGTTCTGCTCCATCAGGCCGCCGAGGATGAAACCGAGCAGGATCGGCGACAGCGGGAAGTCCAGCTTGCGCAGGATGTAGCCCATGATGCCGATGCCGACCATCAGGAACAGGTCGAAGGTAGTGGCATGCACGGCATAGACGCCGATCCCGGTGATGATCGCAATTACCGGTACCAACGCCCAGTTCGGCACGGCGAGAATGCGGGTGAAGATGCGGATCATCGGGATGTTCAGGACCACCAGCATGATGTTGGCGATGAACAGCGAGGCGATCAGGCCCCAGACGATGTCCGGCTGCTGTTCGAACAGCAATGGGCCTGGGGTGATGTTGTACAGGGTCAGCGCGCCGATCATCACCGCGGTGGTGCCCGAACCGGGGACGCCGAGGGTCAGCATTGGCACCAGGGCGCCACAGCAGGAAGCACCGATGGCGGTTTCCGGGGCAGCCAGGCCGCGGGCGTCACCTTTGCCGAACTTGCCTTTTTCACCGGCGATGCGTTTCTCGGTCATGTAGGCCACGGCGCTGGCCAGGGTCGCGCCGGCCCCAGGCAGTACGCCCATGATGAAGCCCAACAGGCCGCAGCGGATGTTGACCACGAACACCGAGGCCGCTTCCTTGAAGTTGAACAGCATGCGCCCGGTGGCTTTCACCGCCTGGTGGCCATGGTGGGTCTTCTCCAGCAGCAGGAGGATCTCGCTGATCGAGAACAGGCCCAGTACCAGCACCACGAACTGGATGCCGTCGGCCAGGTGCACGCTGTCACCGGTGAAGCGGTATACGCCGCTGTTGGC
The DNA here is from genome assembly GCF_039673865.1 of Pseudomonas sp. TWI628. NCBI lineage: Bacteria > Pseudomonadati > Pseudomonadota > Gammaproteobacteria > Pseudomonadales > Pseudomonadaceae > Pseudomonas > Pseudomonas sp. TWI628. The sequence goes on from NZ_JBDJMM010000008.1 coordinate 45,425, forward strand.
GTCGATGCCGACCGCCGACAGGAACAGGCCGATCAGGGCGGCGATGAAGGTCTTCAGTGGCTTGTCGCCGGCCATGCCGCCAAGGGCGACGATGGCGAACACCATCAGCACGAAGTATTCCGCGGGGCCGAAGGCAATCGCCCATTTCGCCAGCAGCGGGGCGAACAGCACCATGCCGCAGGTGGCGATGAAGGCGCCGATGAACGAGCTCCACGCCGACAGCGACAAGGCCACGCCGGCCAAGCCCTGGCGCGCCATCGGGTAGCCGTCGAGGGTGGTCATCACGGTCGAGGCTTCGCCCGGAATGTTCAGCAGGATCGAGCTGATCCGCCCGCCGTATTCGCAGCCCAGGTACACCGCGGCCAGCAGGATCAGCGCCGACTCCGGTGGCAGGCCAAGGGCGAAGGCGATCGGGATCAGCAGTGCCACGCCGTTGATCGGGCCCAGGCCCGGCAGCAGGCCGACCACGGTGCCGATCAGCGTGCCCGCCAGGGCGGTGACCAGGTTGTAGGGGGACAGGGCGACGCCGAAGCCCTGGCCCAGGTAGCTCAAGGTATCCATATGTCAGTTCTCCAGTACGCTCAGCAGGCCGAGGGGCAGGGGCACGTCCATGACGCGGTCGAACAGCCAGTAGAGGAACACGCTCATGCCCACCACCACGAGGGCGCTGTGCAGCCAGCGGCCGCCGTACAGCCGGGCCATGGGGATACCGACCAGGATGGCGCTGAGGATGAAGCCCAAGGGTTCGAACGTGCCGGCGAAGACGATCAGCAAGCCGACGCAGACGGCGATCTTGATCAGGGTTTCGCGGTCCAGTTCGGGCTCGTCGTCCTTGCGCACGATGGGCGTGGGACGGATCGCCAGGTACAGCAGGCCCAGGCCCATCAGGCCGAGCATCAGCAGTGGGTAGGCGCGTGGCCCCACCGGTTCGTAGGAAAACGCGGCCTGGTAGGGCCAGGCCATCACGGCCAGGGCGGCGCACACCGCCAGCAGGGCCAGGGCGAAGATGCGTTGCAGGATCATCAAAGAGTCCTCGTTGGGCGCGTGCCCTGGGGGTGCGGGCACGCCCGCTCCCACAGGGATCGGTGAAAGGTCGGGGGCTTACTGGATCAGGCCGAATTCCTTGGCCAGTGCCTTGTACTCAGTCACCTGCTTCTTCACATAGCCGTCCAGCTCGGCGCCGGTCATGGCGAACGGGAACAGCTCGCGCTGGTCACGCAGCTTGGCGAAGTCTTCCGAAGCCAGCATCTTGTCGAACGATTCTTTCCACCAGGCGTAGTCTTCGTCGCTCACCTTCGGCCCCAGGTAGAAGCCGCGTACCACCGGCCAGACGATGTCGTAGCCCTGTTCCTTGGCGGTAGGGATGTCCTTCATTTCCGGCTCGTCCAGGCGGTTTTCCGCGAACACCGCGAGGATGCGCATGTTGCCGCTCTGGATGTGCGGCATGGAGTCGGAGATGTCGGTGGAGCCAACCTGGATGTGCCCGCCCAGCAGCGCGGTGGCGATCTCGCCGCCGCCTTCCAGGGCCACGTAGCGCAGGTCGCGCGGGTTGATGCCGGCGGCCTTGGCGATCAGTGCGGTCTGCATCCAGTCCTGGCTGCCGACGGTGCCACCGGAGCCGATCACCACCTTGCTCGGGTCTTTCTTCAGGGCGGCGACCAGGTCGTCAAGGGTCTTGTAGGGCGAATCACTCTTCACCGCGATGGCGCCGTAGCTGGTGCCGACCGCGGCCAGCCATTTCACCGCGTTTTCATCGAAGCGGCCGAACTTGCCCTGGGCCAGGTTCAGCAGCGAGCCGCTGGACCAGGCAACCAGGGTGCCGGCGTCGGCCGGGCGCTGGGCGACCACGGCGTTGTAGGCCACTGCACCGACACCGCCGGGCATGTAGGTCACCCGCATCGGCTTGCTGAGGATCTTCTCCTGCACCAGGGCGCTTTGCACCAGTTTGCAGGTCAGGTCGAAGCCACCGCCGGGCGAGGCCGGGGCGATGCATTCAGGGCGTTTCGGTTCGGCAGCGAGGGCGTTGCCGGCCAGCAGCAGGCAGCCGGTGGCGAGGACGAGGCGGCGCAGTGAAAAGGTCATCGAATGTCTCCGTGAGCGTTTTTGTTATGGGGTACCGCTTGGGTTACCACAGCGCTACGCTGTAGCTCACCAGCAGCCGCACTTCGTCCGCGTCGCGGGCGAAATTGGAGCGGAAGGTGGCGTTGCGCAGGCGCACGGCGACGTTCTTCAACGGGCCGCTTTGTACCACGTACTTCAGTTCGGTATCACGTTCCCACTCCTTGCCCTCGCCACCGGCGGCGCGGCTGACGTTGTCGCCGTTGATGTAGCGGGTCATGAAGGTCAGGCCGGGCACGCCGAGGGCGGCGAAGTTGTAGTCGTAGCGGGCTTGCCACGAGCGTTCGTCTCTACCTGCGAAGTCGTTGATCTGGACGAAGTTGACCAGGTACGGGTCGGCGCCATCGATGTAGGGGAAGGCGCTGTCGCCCGACAGTTGCTGCCAGGCGGCGCTGACCTTGTGCCCGCCCAGGCTGTAGCTGAGCAGGGTGTTGAAGGTGGTGTTGTCGATGCGCCCGGCCTTGGCCGCGCCGGCATCGTCGCTGATCGCCAGGCGCACATCGGCGCCGAAGGTGCCCGGGCCCCAGGGCTGGGTGGCGAGCATGCCGATGAAGTGCTGGCGGTAGATGTCGTCGAGCTGGGCGAAGTGGTAGCTGCCGGTGATGCGGTCGGTGAACTTGTAGTCCAGGCCGGCCAGGTCGAGGTTGTCGGCGCTGAAGGTGCCGCCGAAACGGCCGTTCTTGTTGTTGAGGGCCAGGTCTTCCCAGTTGGTGTCGTTGCGGTCCTTGGCCTTGTCCAGGCGCCCGCCGGTGAAAGTCAGGCCCTTGATTTCCTGCGAGGTCAGCAGGCCGCCCTCGAAGGTTTGCGGCAGGATGCGACCATCGTTGGGCTGCAGGGTCGGCAGTTCAGGGATCAGGGTGCCGATCTTCAGTTCGGTCTTCGACACTTTCACCTTGCCGGTCAGGCCGAGCTTGGAGTACTCGTCGGCGGCCTTGCCGTCATCGTGGGTCGGCAGCAGGCCGGTGTCGGTGCGGTCGGGGCTGGAGTCGAGCTTGATGCCCAGCATGCCCAGCGCATCCAGGCCGAAGCCCACGGGGCCATCGGTGTAGCCGGACTCGAAGTTGAGCATGAAGCCCTGGGCCCATTCGTCGCGCTTGGATTGCTGCGCGCTGGTGCCGTCGCGGAAGTCGCGATTGAAGTACATGTTGCGGGTTTCGAAGGTGGCCGTGCTGTCTTCGAAGAAGGCGGCCTGGCTCAGCGGGGCGACACCGGCAAGTGCAAGGGCACTGGCGATGGCAGAAGGGCGTGCGGACAGGGAACGGCTAGGCGCGAACGCCTGAGGCTGTAATGACAGCATCGGGATGACTCCGTTTTTTTGTTCTTATTCGTTGCACCTTGCTGGTGCTTTTTTCGGTGCGTGGAGCGACCGTAGTGCGATGCTAGGCAATCAACCTTTCGCTAACCTTTCAGCGTGAAAGGTTTGTTCCGAGGGGCTTCACAGGCCCGGCGACAGCGGTACACTCCGCGCCACCGCCCCACCCGAGCAGGGAGAATCCGATGCGTGTGCTGCTGGTCGAAGACCATCTGCAACTGGCCGAAAGCGTGGCTCAGGCCCTGAAAAGCCACGGCCTGACCGTGGATGTATTGCACGATGGCGTGGCCGCCGACCTGGCCTTGGCCAGCGAGGAATACGCCGTTGCCGTGCTCGACGTGGGCCTGCCGCGCATGGACGGTTTCGAGGTGCTGGCGCGCCTGCGTGGCCGTGGCAAGACCCTGCCGGTGCTGATGCTTACCGCGCGCAGCGATGTGAAGGACCGCGTGCATGGCCTGAACCTCGGCGCCGATGATTACCTGGCCAAGCCCTTTGAGCTGACCGAGCTTGAGGCGCGGGTAAAGGCCCTGCTCAGGCGCAGTGTGCTCGGTGGCGAACGCCAGCAGCGCTGCGGGCCACTGGTTTACGACCTGGACACCCGGCGCTTCAGCCTCGGCGAGGACAACCTGACCCTGACCTCGCGCGAACAAAGCGTGCTGGAGGCCTTGATCGCCCGCCCAGGCCGGGTGATGAGCAAGGAACAGCTGGCCGCCCAGGTATTCGGCCTGGATGAAGAGGCCAGCCCCGACGCCATCGAAATCTACATCCATCGGCTGCGCAAGAAGCTCGATGGCCACCCGGTCGCCATCGTCACTTTCCGCGGGCTGGGTTACCTGCTCGAGCACCGCGATGCGTGACAACGGCAGCTTGCGCGGGCGGCTGCTGGGCAACCTGGCGCTGCTGCTGGTGGTGCTGATGCTGGCCAGCGGCCTGAGCGCCTACTGGAACGGTCGCGAAGCGGCGGATACCGCCTATGACCGCACCTTGCTGGCCTCGGCGCGGACCATCGCCGCCGGGCTGTCCCAGCGTGATGGCAGCCTCAGTGCCGACGTGCCTTACGTGGCGCTGGACACCTTCGCCTACGACAGCGCCGGGCGTATCTACTACCAGGTGCTGGACATCAATCAGAAGCTGATTTCCGGTTACGAGCGCCTGCCACCACCGCCGCCCGGCACGCCGCGCACTGACGACTACCCGGCGCTGGCGCGCTTCTACGACGCCACCTACCTCGGCCAGGATGTACGGGTGGTCAGCCTGCTGAAGGCGGTGAGCGAGCCGAACATGAACGGCATGGCGGAAATCCGCGTGGCCGAGACCGAAGAGGCGCGGGTGCGCATGGCCCGTGGGTTGATGGCCGACACCTTGCTGCGCCTGGGCATGTTGGCACTGGGTGCGCTGGTCATGGTGTGGTTCGCGGTGAGCGCCGCGCTACGCCCGCTGGAGCGCCTGCGCACGGCGGTGGAGGAGCGTCAGCCGGATGACCTGCGGGCGTTGCCGGTGGTGCAGGTACAGCGTGAGCTGGGCCCACTGGTGCGTGCCTTGAACCATTTCACCGAGCGTTTGCGTGGGCAGTTCGAACGCCAGGCGCAGTTCATTGCCGAGGCTGCCCACGAACTGCGCACGCCGCTGGCGGCGCTGAAGGCGCGGGTCGAACTGGGGTTGCGTTCGCAGCAGCCCGAAGAGTGGCGGCAGACCCTGGAGTCGGCGGCCCAAGGCACAGATCGCCTGACTCATCTGGCCAATCAGTTGCTGTCACTGGCGCGGGTCGAGAACGGTGCCCGAGCGATTGCCGAAGGCGGAGCCCAGCGCCTGGATTTGAGTCAGTTGGCCCGTGAACTGGGCATGGCCATGGCGCCATTGGCATACAACCGGGGCGTAGCCTTGGCCCTGGAAGCCGAGGCGCCAGTGTGGTTGAAGGGGGAGCCGACCTTGCTCAACGAGCTGCTCAGCAACCTGGTGGACAATGCGCTGGCGCATACACCGGCGGGCGGCAATGTGATCCTTCGGGTGTTGGCGCCGGCGGTGCTGGAGGTCGAGGATGATGGCCCCGGGATTCCCGAAGATGAGCGCGAACGGGTGTTCGAGCGCTTCTATCGGCGCGGTGTACAGGGCAGTGGGCTGGGGTTGGCTATCGTAGGTGAGATCTGCAGGGCGCACTTGGCGCAGATAAGCCTGCATGATGGCGAGAAGGGCGGGTTGAAAGTGCGCGTGAGCTTTATCGCCGACTGATCTGTTGCCTGCACTGATGTGTTGCCGGCACAGGTAGCGCAAGTCAGCGCAGCATGCTTCGCGCTTCCAGCAACTCGGCAACGTCCAGTTCGGTGCCAAACGGCAGCCCAAGGTGGCGATAAGCCGGCAGCGCCGCCAACGGCCGGCTGCGCGCGCGCTGGCTCAGGCACTTGGCGATCTGCACCACATCGATGTAGTCGACCTTGTCGGTACGCCGGTCCAGGTCCTGAACCTGGCTCGGCAGGTTGACCAACTGCTCGGGAAACTCCCACGAAGAGAGAATCTTGTCCCCCAGCACCGGCTGGATCTGCTCGATCACATAGTGCAGGCAGACCGGGTCGGAAAGCAGCTCGTTGTGTTCTTCGGCATAGATCAGCACTGGCAGCGCGCCGATCTGGTTGACCAGCCCGCCAAGCGTCGCCTGGTCGGGTTTCAGTTGCGTAAAGCGGCGGCAAATTTCATAGCTTATGCCTGCAACTTCAAGGCTGTTCGACCAGATATCGCGCAATTTTTGTTCAACTGCCGACGAGCGGGCATGGAAGATCTGTTCGATCACCAGGCCGATGGCCAGGTTGCAGCTGTAGTTGATGCCCAGGCGGGTGATGGCCGTGTGCAGGTCGGTGACTTCGACCGCTGCGCGCAGCAGCGGGCTGTTGACCACCTTGATCAGGCGCGCCGACAGGGCGGCGTCACGGCCGATCACCTTGCTCAGGGCGGCCACGCTGATCTCGCTGTCTTCGGCAGCCTCGCGAATGCTCAGGGCTACCTCGGGCAGGGTTGGCAGGACCAGGTCATCGTTGTCGATGGCAGCGAGCAACTGCGCTTGAACCATCTCGGCCAGCTTGTTCATGAACGTCTCAACGGCAAGGGTGGTGCACTGTTCAGCGCAGGATTTCCTGATCGCGGTCCAGCTCGTACGGCAGGCTCAGTACCTGCAGGCGAGGGCCTTCGAGGCTGCCCAGGTGCAGGTTATCGTCTTCCACCGACTCGGCGCTGAGCACTGCAAGCAGCTCACAGCCCTGGCCGGTGCTGGCGGCCAGTACCACCTCGCCAACAGAGGATCCATGGGTCGGCGAGAAGATTTCCGTACCCGGGGCCGGAATATCCTGCTGTTCAAGCGCCAACCGGTACTGGCGGCGCTTGAGCTTGCCCAGGTACTGCATGCGCGCGACGATTTCCTGGCCGGTGTAGCAGCCTTTCTTGAAGCTCACGCCATCGACTGCCTGCAGGTTGATCATCTGCGGGATGAACAGCTCACGGGTCGGCCCCATGACCTGGCCGATACCGGCGCGCACCTGCCCCAGCAACCAGTCGTTGAGGCTGCCTTGCGGCAGCGTGGCTGCCAGCTGTTGGCGAATGCTGGCGGCCTGGTCTGCCGGTACCCAAAGCTCGGCACGGTCGGCGGAGACGGCAATGGCGATCAGGCCATCATGGCGAACGGTACTGCCCGCTGCTGTCGGCAGGTCCAGCCCCAATGCCTGCAGCGCGGCGCCACCAGCTTGCAGGCCGAAGCGCGCCCAGGCAGCACTCTCGTCAGTGAGCGTGGCCTTGGAAAAGACGGCGTACTTCTTCAGGTCGGCCAGTTGCAGCTCCAGCAACTCGCTGGCCATGGCCAGCAGGTAGCCATTGCCCTCGGGCAGGATGCGGAAGCTCGACTGCATGCGCCCCTTGACCATGCAGCGGGCGCCAAGGCTGGCGTGCTCGAGGCTGAGGTAGTTGATGTTGCAGGTCAGCTGGCCCTGCAGGAACTTGCCGGCGTCGGAGCCGCGGACGGCGAGGATGCCCTCGTGGGACAGGGGGCTGAAGAAAGCGGAATCGGCCATGGGTGATCGCGGTGGCTAAAGACTGGCGGCCATCATAGAACGCCAGTAACAAAATAGGTAGGTGACTAGACCAACGCCCTGTGCCGCTTCGTTCGCTGCGCGGTATACTGCGCGACCATTCGAGGAGGGCCCCATGGTCGAACAAACTGAACTCAACCGGCTTTTCTGGCACAGCCGCCGCGGCATGCTGGAACTGGACGTACTGCTGGTGCCATTCACCCAGGAGGTCTATTCGACCCTGAGCGAAGCTGACCGCGAACTTTATGTCCGCCTGTTGAGCTGTGAAGATCAGGACATGTTCGGCTGGTTCATGGAGCGCACCGAGTCGGAAGACCCGGAGCTGCAGCGCATGGTCCGCATCATTCTGGATCGTGTCCAGCCCAAGTGAGTGTTTCGAGTGCCGTTGGCAGGGCTCGCGCCTGTTGCTGACGGCCTACCTGGGTTGCCAGGTGCTGGCGCTACTGGTGTTGTGGCTGAGTGCGCTGCCCTGGTGGCTTGGCCTTTGTGTGTTTGCCAGTTGTATTGCCCACGCTAGCTGGGCCATCCCTCGTTGTATCCTGCTGACTGACCCCCGTGCTGTTACCGGCCTGCGCCGTGACGCGCAGGGCTGGCGTGTGTTCAGCCTGGCGCAGGGCTGGCAGCCGGTGCGCTTGTGCCGGGACAGCGTGGCAGTGCCGGGGTTGGTGGTGTTGCGGTTCGTCAGGGCAGGGCACTGGCTCGGCGAGAGCCAGTGCGTGCCGCGAGACGCCCTGGGGGCTGACCTGCATCGGCGTTTGCGGGTGAGGCTGAAGTTCAGCCGGCGCCGCTTCGACGCCTGTTTCAGATCGGGCTGAGGATGGTGTCCTTGGCTTCGGCCAGCATCCCCGGGTAATCCAGGGTGTAGTGCAGTCCACGGCTTTCCTTGCGCTGCATCGCCGAGCGGATCATCAGCTCCGCCACCTGGGCCAGGTTGCGCAGTTCGATCAGGTCGCGGCTGACCTTGTAGTTGCTGTAGAACTCGTCGATCTCGTCGAGCAACAGGCGAACGCGATGCTCGGCGCGCTGCAGGCGTTTGCTGGTGCGTACGATCCCCACGTAGTCCCACATGAAGCGGCGCAGCTCGTCCCAGTTGTGCGCGATGATCACGTCCTCGTCCGAATCGGTCACCTGGCTGGCATCCCAGCAGGGCAGGGCCCTGGGCATGGCGATCTGGTCCAGATGCGCCTCGATGTCCGCGGCTGCGGCACGGCCATAGACGAAGCACTCCAGCAACGAGTTGCTGGCCATGCGGTTGGCGCCGTGCAGGCCAGTGAAGCTGGTTTCGCCGATGGCGTACAGGCCGGGTACATCGGTGTGGCCACGATCATCGACCATGACCCCGCCACACGTGTAATGGGCCGCCGGAACCACCGGGATCGGCTGGCGGGTGATGTCGATGCCGAAGGCCAGGCAGCGCTCGTAAACGGTCGGGAAGTGGCTTTTGATGAAATCGGCGGGTTTGTGGGTGATGTCCAGGTAGACACAGTCCACGCCCAGTCGCTTCATCTCGTGGTCGATGGCGCGGGCGACGATATCGCGCGGTGCCAGTTCTTCGCGCGGGTCGAAGCGCGGCATGAAGCGCTCACCGTTGGGCAGGCGCAACAACGCCCCTTCGCCACGCAAGGCCTCGGTGACCAGAAAACTCTTGGCCTGGGGGTGATACAGGCAGGTCGGGTGGAACTGGTTGAATTCCAGGTTCGCCACCCGACAGCCGGCGCGCCAGGCCATGGCGATGCCATCGCCGCAGGCACCGTCGGGGTTGCTGGTATAGAGGTAGACCTTGGCTGCGCCCCCCGTCGCCAGCACGGTGAAGCGCGCGCCGAAGGTGTCGACTTCGCCGCTGTTGCGGTTCAGTACGTAGGCCCCGAGGCAACGATCGCCCGCCAGGCCCAGGCGGCGCTCGGTGATCAGGTCGACCGCTACCCGCTGTTCCAGCAATTCGATGTTCGGGCGCTTGCGGGCTTGTTCCAGCAACGTGGTGAAAATCGCCGCGCCGGTAGCGTCGGCAGCATGGATGATGCGTCGGTGGCTGTGGCCACCTTCACGGGTCAGGTGGAACTCGAAGCCACCATCATCGACGCTGTAGTGTTCGTCGCGGGTAAAAGGAACACCTTGCTCGATCAGCCATTCGATGGCTTCGCGGCTGTGCTCGACGGTAAAGCGCACAGCCTCTTCGTGGCACAGGCCGCCACCGGCATTGAGGGTGTCTTCGACATGCGACTGCACGGTGTCGGTGTTGTCGAGTACGGCGGCGACGCCGCCTTGGGCCCAGAAGGTCGAACCGTTGGCCAGGTCGCCTTTACTCAGCACGGCAATGCGCAAATGGCCGGGAAGGTTCAGTGCCAGGCTGAGACCGGCTGCGCCGCTGCCGATCACCAGGACATCATGTTGGAATTGTTGGCTCATGTCGGGACACTAGTAATCTTTGGAAAGGGCGCGGCACAATAGTCACGTGCAGATGGCAATGTGAAACTATCGTGAATACTGGCCGGGCTGCCTTTATAGCAGCCTGCGGTAGCCAATTTCCATGCCGGTTAGGACGTTGCGTCAATCTTTGTGGGAACTTTCCGACACGGCCGGAAATCCTATGAAGGCTGTCCGCACGCCACAATTTGCCGCGGCGACGCGGGGCGGCAGCTCTATCCGGGCTGACACCTGCGTATTCGAAACCTGATTATCGACGCAGCGGGCCGTGACCGTGCCGCGTCTTCCGTGCGAGCCGACCAAGGGCCGCAGGAAACTTGCTTGGAGGGGAGAACTTTTGCGCAAAGCCCGAGTCTATGGTTGCAGGCCTGAACAAAGGCTGTTGCAACGCTCCTTCGAGTTCACTGAGGAGTGTTCATGCTAACCCAGGAAGAGGATCAGCAGCTTGTCGAGCGCGTGCAGCGCGGAGACAGGCGAGCGTTCGATCTGTTGGTGCTGAAGTATCAGCACAAGATTCTAGGGTTGATCGTGCGGTTCGTTCACGACACCCACGAGGCCCAGGATGTGGCGCAGGAAGCCTTTATCAAGGCCTACCGTGCGCTTGGCAATTTCCGCGGTGACAGTGCGTTTTATACCTGGCTGTACCGCATCGCCATCAACACGGCGAAGAACTACCTGGTGTCCCGTGGAAGACGGCCACCAGACAGCGATGTGAGCTCCGAGGATGCGGAGTTTTACGACGGCGATCATGGTCTCAAGGATCTCGAGTCCCCAGAGCGCTCGTTGTTGCGGGATGAAATCGAAGGCACTGTCCATCGCACCATCCAGCAACTGCCCGAAGATCTGCGCACGGCATTGACCCTGCGTGAATTCGACGGGTTGAGTTACGAAGACATTGCGAGCGTCATGCAATGTCCGGTGGGTACCGTGCGCTCTCGAATCTTCCGCGCTCGGGAGGCCATAGACAAAGCCCTGCAGCCGTTGTTGCAGGAAACCTGAGACAGCGGCGACAGCCAAGAGAGGAACCGCCATGAGTCGTGAAGCTTTGCAGGAATCGCTGTCCGCGGTAATGGATAACGAAGCGGACGAACTGGAATTGCGTCGGGTGTTGAATGCCGTCGACGATGCCGAAACCCGTGCCACCTGGTCGCGTTACCAGGTAGCCCGGGCAGCGATGCACAAGGAGCTGTTGCTGCCCAAGCTGGATATCGCCTCGGCGGTCTCCGCCGCGCTGGCTGACGAAGCCGTGCCGGCCAAGGTCAAGCAGGGCCCGTGGCGCAGCCTTGGCCGCCTGGCCGTGGCTGCCTCGGTCACCGTGGCGGTGCTGGCTGGTGTGCGTATGTACAACCAGGACGAGATCACCGGCGCCGAGCTGGCTGCCCAGCAGCCAGTACAGCAAGGCCTGACCCTGCCACAAAGTCAGGGCCCGGCGGTTTTGGCAGGCTATAGTGAAAGCAGTGAGCAACCGACCGGGCCGATGGCCAACGGCGTGCTGCAGAACCAGGCCGGCTGGGATCAGCGTCTGCCAGGCTATCTGCGCCAGCACGCGCAGGAATCCGCGCTCAAGGGCACTGAAACCGCCCTGCCGTATGCCCGCGCCGCCAGCCTGGAAAACCGCTAAGTAAGGAGGATCATGCGCGCGCTACCTCTCCTGTCGCTGCTGATAGGCAGCTGCATGACGGTGCCAGCGTTGGCAGCCAACTCCTCGCCCGAGGCGAGCGAATGGTTGAACAAGCTGGCACAGGCCGAGCAGAAGCAGAGTTACCAAGGCGCCTTCGTCTACGAACGTAACGGCAGCTTTTCTTCCCACGATATCTGGCATCGCGTTCAGGACGGCAAGGTCAGCGAGCGGCTTCTGCAGCTCGATGGCGCCGCCCAGGAAATCGTGCGCGTGGATGGCAAGGTGCAGTGCGTCAGTGGTGCCTTGGCGAGCGGGGTAGGCAGCCCTCCTGATTCTGCGCAGCGTTCGCTCGACCCTCTCAAGCTGATGAGCTGGTACGACCTGAGCGTGGCGGGCAGGTCACGGGTCGCCGACCGCGACGCCGTGATCGTCACGTTGACGCCGCGCGACCAGCATCGCTATGCGTTCGAACTTCATCTGGACCGCCGCACCGGCCTGCCACTGCGTTCATTGATGCTCAATGACAAGGGGCAGTTGCTCGAACGCTTCCAGATGACTCGCCTGGACACCGACGACCTGCCTAGCGACCAGGACCTGCAAGCCAGTGCCGCTTGCAAGCCGATCGAGCGTGCGCCCACTACCGCCACCGAAGCCGTCGCTGGCTGGCGTTCAGACTGGCTGCCGCCGGGTTTCGAGCTGATCAACAGTGCGGTGCGCCGGGATCCCGAGCGCAACAGCTCGATCAGCAGCCTGATGTATGACGATGGCCTGGCCCGTTTCTCGGTGTTCCTCGAACCCGTGAAGGATGATGCCGGTGCCGATGTGCGCACCCAGCTTGGCCCGACCTCGGCCGTTTCCCGGCGCCTGAACACGCCCAAGGGCAAGGTGCAGGTCACCGTGGTCGGCGAAATTCCGCTGGGTACGGCAGAACGTGTCGCGTTGTCGATGCGCCCTCAGGATGCCCAGGCGCGCCAGTAACGGCGCGCTTTTGCGGGCCGGATCAAGGGCAATGCACAGGCGAACGGACACGCGGCTGAAATGAAATTAAAGCATTGTCATTTGCAATCCTTCGGCAAATTTTCTATAGGTCAGGCTTCTAGGAGTCTGGCCTTTGCTGCTTTGTGCAGGGCTATTTCCAACTACCGCTCGTTGTGACGGGAGCCGTATGTCAATACCACGCTTGAAATCCTACCTAACGATGTTCGCCGCCGTGCTGATGCTCGGCCAGGTGCTCAGTGCCCAGGCCGATGAAGCCCTGCCGGACTTCACCACCCTGGTCGAGCAGGCCTCGCCGGCCGTGGTCAACATCAGCACCAAGCAGAAGCTGCCGGACCGTGTCGCCTCCGGGCAGATGCCGGACCTCGAAGGCCTGCCACCGATGTTCCGTGAGTTCTTCGAACGCAATATGCCGCAACAGCCGCGTTCGCCGCGTGGTGACCGCCAGCGTGAGGCCATGTCGCTGGGTTCGGGCTTCATCATCTCCAGCGATGGTTATGTACTGACCAACAACCATGTGGTTGCCGATGCCGACGAGATCATCGTCCGCCTGTCGGACCGCAGCGAGTTGCAGGCCAAGCTGATCGGCACCGATCCACGCACCGACGTGGCCCTGCTCAAGGTCGAGGGCAAGAACCTGCCGACCGTCAAGCTGGGTGATTCCGAGAAACTCAAGGTCGGTGAATGGGTGCTGGCCATCGGTTCGCCGTTCGGCTTCGACCATTCGGTGACCAAAGGTATCGTCAGCGCCAAGGGCCGGACCCTGCCCAACGACACCTATGTGCCGTTCATCCAGACCGACGTGGCCATCAACCCGGGTAACTCCGGTGGCCCGCTGTTCAACATGAAGGGCGAAGTGGTGGGTATCAACTCGCAGATCTTCACCCGTTCCGGTGGCTTCATGGGCCTGTCCTTCGCCATCCCGATCGACGTGGCGCTCGATGTGTCCAACCAGCTGAAGAAAGACGGCAAGGTCAGCCGCGGCTGGCTGGGCGTGGTGATCCAGGAGGTCAACAAGGACCTGGCTGAATCGTTCGGCCTCGACAAGCCGGCTGGCGCCCTGGTGGCGCAAGTGCTGGAAAACGGCCCGGCAGCCAAGGGCGGCCTGCAGGTGGGTGACGTGATCCTGAGCATGAACGGCCAGCCGATCGTCATGTCGGCCGACCTGCCGCACCTGGTCGGCAGCCTGAAGGACGGTGAGAAGGCCAAGCTCGAGATCATTCGCAACGGCAAGCGCCAGACCTTGGACGTCGCCGTCGGCCCGATGCCGGATGACGATGCCGACATCGGCACCGGTAGCAGCCCTGAAGGCAGCGCCGAGCGCAACAGCAACCGCCTGGGTGTGTCGGTATCGGACCTTACCGACGAGCAGAAGAAGACCCTGGAACTGAAGGGCGGCGTGGTCATCAAGGAAGTCCAGGACGGCCCGGCCGCGATGATCGGGCTGCGCCCGGGTGACGTCATCAGCCACCTGAACAACCAGGCGGTCACTTCGGCCAAGCAGTTCACCGAGATCGCCAAGGACTTGCCAAAGAACCGTTCGGTGTCGATGCGCGTGCTACGTCAGGGGCGTGCCAGCTTCATCACCTTCAAACTCGCTGAATAAGCGGGTTCAGAAGTAGGAAAGGGCAGCTCTGGCTGCCCTTTTTCATGAAAGTTCACAATTGCAGGCGCGAATGCTGTGTACAGTCCGATAGAGGAATCTCCCATATCCCAGCAGCTTAAGGTACAATTCCCGGCTATTTTTCGGCGGGCGTCCGGCTCGCAGCCTTTTCCGAGTGTTGACCCGTGAGTGATTTGAGTCATATCCGCAATTTCTCCATCATCGCCCACATCGACCATGGCAAGTCGACGCTGGCCGACCGTTTCATTCAAATGTGCGGTGGCCTGTCGGCGCGCGAAATGGAAGCCCAGGTACTGGACTCCATGGACCTGGAGCGCGAGCGCGGTATCACCATCAAGGCCCACAGCGTCACGCTCAACTACAAGGCGCAGGACGGCAAGGTCTACCAGCTGAACTTCATCGACACCCCCGGCCACGTCGACTTCACCTACGAAGTCTCGCGCTCGCTGGCGGCCTGTGAAGGTGCGCTGCTGGTGGTGGACGCCGGCCAGGGCGTCGAAGCCCAGTCCGTGGCCAACTGCTACACCGCCATCGAACAGGGCCTGGAGGTCATGCCGGTCCTGAACAAGATGGACCTGCCCCAGGCCGATCCGGACCGCGTGAAGGACGAGATCGAGAAGATCATCGGCATCGACGCCACCGACGCCGTGGCCTGCAGCGCCAAGAGCGGCATGGGCGTGGACGAGGTGCTCGAGCGCCTGGTGCAGACCATCCCCGCGCCGGAAGGTGATATCGAAGCGCCACTGCAGGCGCTGATCATCGACTCCTGGTTCGACAACTACCTGGGCGTGGTCTCGCTGGTGCGTGTGCGCCACGGCCGCGTCAAGAAAGGCGACAAGATCCTGGTCAAGTCCACCGGCAAGGTGCACCTGGTCGACAGCGTCGGTGTGTTCACCCCCAAGCACACCCAGACGGCTGACCTGAAAGCCGGTGAAGTAGGCTTCATCATCGCCAGCATCAAGGACATTCACGGTGCACCGGTCGGTGACACCCTGACGCTGTCCTCGACGCCTGAAGTCGAAGTGCTGGCCGGTTTCAAGAAGATTCAGCCACAGGTCTACGCCGGCCTGTTCCCGGTCAGCTCCGATGACTTCGAGGACTTCCGCGACGCCCTGCAGAAGCTGACCCTCAACGACTCGTCGCTGCAGTACATGCCGGAAAGCTCCGACGCCCTGGGCTTCGGCTTCCGTTGCGGCTTCCTCGGCATGCTGCACATGGAGATCATCCAGGAGCGCCTGGAGCGCGAATACGACCTGGACCTGATCACCACCGCGCCAAGCGTGATCTATGAGCTGGAACTTAAAACCGGCGAAACCATCATCGTCGACAACCCGTCCAAGCTCCCAGACGTGTCTGCGGTGGCCGACTTCCGCGAGCCGATCGTCACCGCGACCATCCTGGTGCCGCAGGAACACCTGGGCAACGTCATCACCCTGTGCATCGAGAAACGTGGCGTGCAGCGCGACATGCAGTTCCTCGGCAGCCAGGTGCAGGTGCGCTACGACATGCCGATGAACGAAGTGGTCCTGGACTTCTTCGACCGCCTGAAGTCGACCAGCCGCGGCTATGCTTCGCTGGACTATCATTTCGATCGCTACCAGTCGGCCAACCTGGTCAAGCTGGACGTACTGATCAACGGCGACAAGGTAGATGCCCTGGCGTTGATCGTGCACCGCGACAACGCGGCCTACAAAGGCCGTGCGTTGACCGAGAAGATGAAGGAGCTGATCCCTCGGCAGATGTTCGACGTGGCGATCCAGGCAGCCATTGGCGGCCAGATCATCGCGCGGACGACCGTCAAGGCGCTCAGAAAGAACGTACTGGCCAAGTGCTACGGTGGTGACGTCAGCCGTAAGAAGAAACTGCTGGAGAAGCAGAAGGCCGGTAAGAAACGCATGAAACAGGTGGGCAACGTGGAGATTCCACAGGAAGCCTTCCTCGCCGTGCTCAGGTTGGATAGCTAGGTCCTATGTCGCTAAATTTCCCGCTGTTGCTAGTCATCGCCGTCTTCGTCTGCGGTCTGCTGGGCTTGATTGATCTGCTGTTCCTGGCTCCGCGCCGGCGGGCAGCGATCGCCAACTACCAGGGCAGCGTCACCCAGCCAGAAATGGCGGTGGTCGAGCGCCTGAGCAAAGAGCCGCTGTTGGTCGAGTACGGCAAGTCGTTCTTCCCGGTGCTGTTCATCGTGCTGGTGCTGCGCTCGTTCCTGGTCGAGCCGTTCCAGATCCCTTCGGGCTCGATGAAACCGACCCTGGAAGTGGGCGATTTCATCCTGGTGAACAAGTTCTCCTACGGCATCCGCCTGCCGGTGATCGACAAGAAGGTCATCGAGGTGGGTGACCCGCAACGCGGCGATGTGATGGTGTTCCGCTACCCGAGCGACCCGAACGTCAACTACATCAAGCGTGTGGTCGGCCTGCCGGGCGACAAGATCAGCTATACCAGCGACAAGCGGCTGTTCGTCAACGGCCAGCCGATTGCCGAGCAACTGGTCGGTGCCGAGCCGGGTACCCTGGGCAGCGCCGAGCTGTACAAGGAAAAACTCGGCGAAGCCGAGCACCTGATCCGCAAGGAAATGACCCGCTATCGCATGCCGCCGGACCAGCAATGGACCGTGCCGGCCGGCCATTACTTCATGATGGGCGACAACCGCGACAACTCCAACGACAGCCGCTACTGGGATGACCCGAAAATCCCTCAAGCGCTGCACGGCATGGTTCCGGACCGGAACATCGTCGGCAAGGCCTTCGCGGTCTGGATGAGCTGGCCAGAGCCCAAGCTCAGCCACTTGCCCAACCTGTCGCGGGTCGGCCTGATCCATTGATACCCTTCGGCGCTGTCCTGCAGACAGCGCCGAATGCATTTCTGACATAGGCTGTGTTCTCAAGGAACGAGAGATTCGCCGCTCGCCGCGACGGACCACAGCCAAACAGTCTTTCAGGATGTTGATTTGAACAACGCGTTGAATAACCAACGGGTGGCTGCATGACTGCTTCCCTTGCCCGTCTCGAGCGCAAGCTCGGCTACACCTTCAAGGATCAGGAGCAGATGCTGCTGGCCCTGACCCACCGCAGCTACGCCGGGCGCAACAACGAGCGCCTGGAGTTCCTCGGTGATGCCATCCTCAACTTTGTCGCCGGCGAGGCGCTGTTCGAGCGCTTCCCGCAGGCCCGCGAAGGCCAGCTGTCGCGCCTGCGCGCCCGGCTGGTCAAGGGTGAGACCCTGGCTCGCCTGGCCCGTGGCTTCGACCTGGGCGATTACCTGCGCCTGGGCTCGGGTGAGCTCAAGAGCGGAGGCTTTCGCCGCGAGTCGATCCTGGCCGACGCCCTGGAGGCGCTGATCGGTGCCATCTACCTGGACGCGGACATGCAGACCGCGCGCGAGCGTGTCCTCGCCTGGCTGACTGACGAGTTCGAAGGGTTGACCCTGGTCGACACCAACAAAGACCCGAAAACCCGCCTGCAGGAGTTTCTGCAATCGCGCAGCTGCGAGCTGCCGCGCTACGAGGTGGTCGACATCCAGGGCGAACCGCACTGCCGCACGTTCTTCGTCGAATGCGAAGTGGTGCTGCTGAACAACAAGAGCCGTGGCCAAGGCGTCAGCCGGCGTATCGCCGAGCAGGTCGCCGCTGCTGCTGCATTGATCGCCCTGGGCGTGGAGAATGGCAATGACTGATAACAATCCGACCCGCTGCGGTTACGTGGCCATCGTCGGCCGCCCGAACGTGGGCAAGTCGACCTTGCTCAACCACATCCTCGGCCAGAAGCTGGCAATCACCTCGCGCAAGCCGCAGACCACCCGCCACAACATGCTCGGTATCAAGACCGAGGGTGACGTGCAGGCGATCTACGTCGACACCCCGGGCATGCACAAGGCCAACGACAAGGCCTTGAACCGCTACATGAACCGCAACGCCTCGGCAGCCCTGAAGGACGTCGACGTGGTGATCTTCGTGGTCGACCGCACCAAGTGGACCGATGAGGACCAGTTGGTGCTGGAGCGCGTGCAGTACGTGACCGGCCCGCTGATCATTGCCGTCAACAAGACCGACCGCATGGAAGAGAAGGCCGAGTTGATCCCGCACCTGCAGTGGCTGCAGGAACAGCTGCCGAACGCTGAAGTGATGCCGATTTCCGCGCAGCAGGGCCACAACCTGGAAGCGCTGGAAGCCCAGATTGCCAAGCACCTGCCGGAAAACGATCACTTCTTCCCGGAAGACCAGATCACCGACCGCAGCAGCCGTTTCCTCGCCGCCGAACTGGTACGCGAGAAGATCATGCGCCAGCTGGGTGCCGAGCTGCCGTACCAGATCACCGTGGAAATCGAAGAGTTCAAGCAGCAGGGCCATGTGCTGCACATCCATGCACTGATCCTGGTCGAGCGTGATGGCCAGAAGAAGATCATCATCGGTGACAAGGGCGAGCGCATCAAGCGCATTGGCTCTGAAGCGCGCAAGGACATGGAAGTGCTGTTCGACTCCAAGGTCATGCTCAACCTCTGGGTCAAGGTCAAGGGCGGCTGGTCCGACGACGAACGCGCCCTGCGTTCGCTGGGCTACGGCGACCTGTAATCAAGATTGTTGGGGCCGCTTTGCGGCCCATCGCAGGCAAGCCAGCTCCCACAGGGACTGCACATGACTTGAAGTCGATGCGGTCGGGGTGGGAGCTGGCTTGCCTGCGATGGGCTGCACAGCAGCCCCAACAAGCAGTATTACCGGGCGCAGGTAACGAGTGATCTTTATGGAACAGCCAGTCGGCCAGCCGGCCTACGTCCTGCACAGCCGTGCCTACAAGGAAACCAGCGCTCTGGTGGACTTCTTCACGCCACAGGGCCGCATGCGTGCGGTGCTGCGCCGTGCGCGCGGCAAGGGTGGCAGCCTGGTGCGGCCGTTCGTGCCGCTGGAAGTGGAGCTGTTCGGCAAAGGTGAGCTGAAAAACGTCAGGCGCCTGGACACTGTGGGCATTGCCGCGTGGCTCAATGGCGACGCGCTGTTCAGCGGCCTCTACCTCAATGAGCTGCTGATGCGCTTGTTGCCCGCCGAGGCACCGCAACCCGAATTGTTCGAGCATTACGCCCTGACCCTTCAGGCATTGGCGGCAGGAAGGCCGCTCGAACCCCTATTGCGCTCCTTCGAATGGCGGCTGCTGGAAGACCTGGGTTACACCTTTTCGCTCAGCCACGACATCAACGAAGACCCGATCGAAGCCGTCGGCCTGTACCGCCTGCGGGTCGACGCTGGCCTGGAGCGGGTGTACCTGGCCCAGCCTGGCCTGTTCAACGGCACCGAGCTGTTGGCCCTGGCCCAGGCCGACTGGGATGCCCCTGGCGCCTTGCTGGCCGCCAAGCGCCTGATGCGCCAGGCACTGGCGGTGCACCTGGGGGCAAAGCCGCTGGTCAGCCGGGAACTGTTTCGCAAGCGCTGAGCACGTCGTATGCTGTGTGGCTCAATCTTCAGGAGAGCCTTTCGTGACTCACAGCAACCGCATGCTTCTCGGCGTCAACATCGACCACGTGGCAACCCTGCGCCAGGCCCGCGGCACCCGCTATCCGGACCCGGTCAAGGCTGCGCTGGATGCCGAGGAAGCGGGCGCCGATGGCATCACCGTGCACCTGCGCGAAGACCGGCGGCATATCCAGGAGCGCGACGTGGTGCTGCTCAAGGACGTGCTGCAGACGCGCATGAACTTCGAAATGGGCGTCACTGAAGAGATGATGGCCTTCGCCGAGAAAATCCGCCCGGCGCATATCTGCCTGGTCCCCGAAACCCGTCAGGAGCTGACCACCGAGGGTGGCCTGGACGTGGCCGGCCAGGAGGCGCGGATCAAGGCGGCGGTTGAGCGCCTGTCGCGTACCGGTGCTGAAGTGTCGCTGTTCATCGATGCCGACGAGCGGCAGATCGAGGCTTCGCGCCGTGTCGGTGCCCCGGCCATCGAGTTGCACACCGGGCGTTATGCTGATGCCGAAACACCGACCGAAGTGGCCGAGGAGCTGCAGCGCATCGTCGATGGCGTGGCGTTTGGCGTGGGTCAGGGGCTGATCGTCAATGCCGGCCATGGCCTGCATTACCACAACGTCGAGGCAGTAGCGGCGATCAAGGGCATCAATGAACTGAACATCGGCCATGCCTTGGTTGCGCATGCGCTGTTCGTCGGTTTCAAGGCCGCTGTGGCCGAGATGAAGGCGTTGATCGTCGCGGCTTCGCGCTGATTCATCGGCTGCCTGTACTGGCCTCTTCGCGGGTACAGGCAGCCCTTTATTCCGCTTGAAACACCAGGGTGAACCGAGTGGGCCCTTCAAGCCTGCTGCGGACCTCGACCCGCCCCCCATGCAACTGCATGATCGACTTCACGATCGCCAACCCCAGCCCCGTCCCGCCCTCCAGCCGCGAACGCCCCGATCCCACCCGGTAAAAGCGCTCGAACAACTGCGGCCAATGTTCTTCGGCAATCCCCGGCCCCTGATTCTCCACCCACATCAGTACTTCGCTGCCTTGGCGCTCGACGCCCAGCCTCACCGCCTGTCCGTCTGGTCCGTGCCGTATGGCATTGCTCAACAGATTCGACAGCGCCCGCTGGAACATCAGCCGATCCACCAGCGCCGTCCCCCAGCCCTGCAGACGCAGCTCGATATCCTTCAGCTCGGCACTGAAGGCAAACAGCTCACTCACCTGCGCCGCTTCGTCCGCCAACGCCAGCGGCTTGAGCGCTACCTGCGCCTGGGGTTGGCTGACTTGGGCGAGGAACAGCATGTCGTTGATGATGCGGTTGAGCCGGGTCAGCTCCTCGATACTGTCTTCCAGTACTTCCCGGTAGTTTTCCGTGTCGCGCTCACGGGCCAGGGTGACCTGAGCTTTGCCCATCAGGTTGCTCAGCGGGGTCCGTAGCTCGTGGGCCAGGTCGTCGGAAAACTGCGACAGCTGGCGCACGCCTTGGTCCAGGCGATCGAGCATCACGTTGATACTGCGTGCCAGCTCCGCCAGCTCCTGCGGTAACCCGGTCGCGGGCAGCCGGTGTTGCAGGTCCTGGGCTGAGACCTGGCCGGCGATGCGGCGAAAGTGGCGCAGTGGCTGCAGGCCGCGTTGCACGAGCCACCAGGCGCCGGCGCCGATCAGCAGCAGCAACAGGGGCAGGGCCAGCAGCGTCGAGTGCAGGTAGGCTTGCAGCAGGGCATGGTCGTCGGCGCGGTTGAGCGACATCATCACCCGCACCGGGGTGTCGTCGCGCAGGCGCATCTGCCGGGTGACGGTGAGGATCTGTTTGCCGCTGCTGTCACGCCACTCGTGGTAGTTCAGCCGTGAATCGGTATGCAGTTCGCCTACCCGGGACTCAAGCGCAGGGCCGAGGCTGAGCAGGTGCGGGTGGCGGCCCTCAAGGGCCAGTACGCTGAGGCTGAGGTTGTCATGGCCCATCACCAGGTCGAGCAACGGATGGGCGCGGCTGCCAAGGTCTTCGCTGCGCAGGTCGACCCGCAGGTTGTGTTCCACCTGCAGCATCTTGCGCGCCAGGTCCTTGCGGGCGCGGCTGTCCAGTTCGTGGTCGAGGGCGAACACTGCCAGGCAGGCGAGCAGCAACACCAGGGCGGCGCCCATCAGGGTCACGCTTAGACCCAGCCGGAGTGACAGGCTGGCGTGCTTCACACGCGGGCCTCAAGTACGTAGCCGACACCGCGCAAGGTGTGGATCAGCTTGTCTTCGAACGGATCATCGATCTTCGCCCGCAGGCGGCGGATCGAAACCTCGACCACATTGGTGTCGCAATCGAAATTCATGTCCCACACCAGCGAGATGATCTGCGTGCGTGACAGCACCTCGCCGCTCTGGCGCATCAGCAGGTGGAGCAGGGCGAATTCCTTGGCGGTCAGGTCGATGCGTTTGCCAGCGCGGTAGGCGCGGTGGCGGCCTGGGTCCAGCTCAAGGTCTGCGACGCGCAGTGTGCTCGGTTGCAGTTGTTGATCGTTACGCCGCAGCAGGCTGCGAATACGGGCCAGCAACTCGGGGAATTCGAACGGTTTGAGCAGGTAGTCATCGGCGCCCAGGTCCAGGCCTTTGACCCGGTCTGACAGGCGACCATGGGCCGTCAGCATCATGATCCGCGTGGCCGATTCGGCGCGCAGGCGCTGCAGCACTGTCCAGCCGTCCAGCTCGGGCAGGTTGACGTCGAGGATGATCAGCTCGTAGGGCTGCTGGCGCGCCAGGTGCAGGCCATCGGTGCCAGTGTGGGCGCAATCGACTACATAGCCGTTTTCGCGCAGGCCTTGTTGCAGGTAGTCGGCGGTACGCAGTTCGTCCTCGATGATCAGTAGGCGCATGGGCGGGCTCGGTGTGCTGGAAAGGGCAGGATTCTCAAGCCTGTAGGGGCTTCAGGGTCAAGCCGCAGGATGTTACGGCATGCGAATGCCCCATCGGCCTAGATAACGGATTTGTAATCCTGGTGTTAACTGGCTGCCTGCCAAGGGCACATTGCAAGACTGTAATGTCCGCCTCACCTTGGCGTTAGCTGCCCCTGGGTAGGATTGCCCTGTCTGATCGGTTATCAACGAGGCAAGCACGATGAACCTGACCAAATACCTGCTCCTGGCGGCCCTCGCCCTGGGCAGCGCCAGCGCCTACGCCGAAGGCGGCGGCGAACGTTCCAAGCAGTTCTGGCAAGCATTCCGCCAGGACCAGGAGCGCCTGCACGGCGACAAGCAACAGGCCATCGCCGAGCGCGAGCGCAAGGCACAGGAGAAGGCCCGCGAGGTGGCCAAGGACTGAGGCAACAGCAGCTGTGCCGGCACTGCTCCCCGGCACAGGTGTGATTCGGGCGTCCGTAGGGACGCCCTTTTTATTTGCGCGCCAGCAAGGTGGCGCGGCGCGGGGCGGGCAGGCCTTCGATGGTCTTGCTGTGGTCGTTCGGGTCGAGGAAATCGCCCAGCGACTGGTAGCGCATCCATTCGGTACTGCGCTGTTCCTCGATGCTGGTGACGCTCACATCCACGCATCGCACGTCAGTGAAGCCGGCGCGGCGCAACCAGCGTTCCAGGGCCGGTACCGACGGCAGGTACCAGACGTTGCGCATCTGCGCGTAACGGTCTTCGGGCACCAGCACCTGGTTTTCGTCACCCTCGATCACCAGGGTTTCCAGCACCAGCTCGCCGCCTTTGACCAGGCAGTCCTTGAGCGCCAGCAAGTGCTCGATGGGTGAGCGGCGGTGGTAGAACACGCCCATGGAGAACACGGTGTCGAAGCCTTCAAGGTTGGCTGGCAGCTCTTCCAGGGCGAAGGGCAGGTGCCACGCGGGCAGTTCGGGCAGGTATTGCTGCACGGCCTGGAACTGGCAGAAGAACAGCCAGTTGGGATCGACGCCGATGACCATGTCGGCACCGGCACCGAGCATGCGCCACTGGTAGTAGCCGTTGCCGCAACCGACATCGAGCACGCGCTTGCCCTTGAGGTCGAGGTGCGGGCCGACCCGCGACCACTTCCAGTCCGAGCGCCATTCGGTGTCGACGTGCACGCCAAACAGGTCGAATGGCCCCTTGCGCCAGGGCGACAGGCCCATCAGCGCCTGGCGCATCTGCGCACGGGTGGCGTCATCACATGCGCAATCCAGGCGCAGGCCGTCAGTCAGGTCGATTTCGCTGGGCTGCAGGTTCGGCAGTGCGTCGAGCGCGCCGCGCCAGCGGTCGAGGTCGCCGTGGCCTTTTTCCAGCTTGGCTTGCAGTTGTGCTTGCAGGCCCTGGGACCAGGAAGCCAGGGGCGTGCCCGCCAGGCGGCGGACGAGGGGGGACAGATCGATCATGGCAGGGCTATCAGCGAGGCAAAGTTGAGGCATTGGAACCACGGCACCACCTTGGTGAAGCCGGCCGCGTGCAGGCGTTCTTTATGGGCTTGCAGGGTGTCGGGCTTCATCACGTTCTCGATGGCGCTGCGCTTCTGGGCGATTTCCAGTTCGCTGTAGCCATTGGCCCGCTTGAAGTCCAGGTGCAGTTCGTTGAGCAGGGTCTGCTCTTCGTCATCGGCGAAACGCAGTTTCTCCGAGAGGATCAGCGCGCCGCCGGGCAGCAGTGCCTGGCGGATCTGGCTGAGCAGCGCCAGGCGTTGTTCAGGGGCGATGAACTGCAAGGTGAAGTTCATTGCCACCACCGAAGCCGGTTCGAAGGGCAGGGTGAGGATGTCGGCTTCCAGCACGTCGACCGGCAGCAATTCCTGGAACATCGAGTCCTGGGCGGTGAGGTACTGGCGGCAACGCTCGACCATGGCGGCGGAATTGTCCACTGCGATCACCCGGCAGCCGTCGCTGCGTACATGGCGGCGCAGCGATTGGGTGACGGCACCCAGGGAGGCGCCCAGGTCATACAGCGCAGTGTTCGGCTGGGCGAAGCGCGCGGCCAGCACGCCGAGGTTTTCGACGATGGTCGGGTAACCGGGCACCGAGCGCTTGATCATGTCCGGGAACACGCGCACCACGTCTTCGTTGAACACGAAGTCGGGGACTTGCTCCAGAGGTTGGGCGAAAAGGCGGTCGGGTTGTTTGCTCACGGTGAATCCAGGCGGCTGGCAATATGCAGGGCCGGCATTCTAGCCAAACCGCGACGTGGATGCATGGTTGGCTGACCAGCGCTTTGCGTTTAGTTGACCCGGATGGCGCAATCGAAGGTCTGTACCGGGCGCACTTCCGGCGCCCAGGGCTGCTGGTAGACCAGGACCAGGTGGCCTTCACCGGCGGTGCGGGCCTGGTAGCGCCAGGTCGAGATGCCCGAGCTGCCGACGATACCGGCGTCCTCGGGGGCACTGTAGACCTCAGGGCCCAGGCTTTGCAGCACGTTGGATGCAGGGTTCTGTACCAGCCAGCGGTAGCCGGTGGTGGGGTTGCTGGGCAGGGTCAGGGTGAGGCTCTGGCCGACCTGCAGGCGCTTGGGGCATTCGCTTTCGGCGTCCAGTTCGACGGTCTGTTTTGGCTGCTGGGCGCAGGCAGCGAGCAGGGCGAGGCTCAGGGGAACGAGCAGACGAGATGCGGTCATGGTGGCTCCGGAGGCTGGCGATGGCCTGAGGATACCCGATGCTGGTGGGGTTTTGTGTTGTCAGTGCTGGCCTCATCGCGGGTTCACCCGCGATGAGGCCGGTGCAGGTCAGAACAGGACTTTGGCGACGTCGGAGAAGCGCTTGGCGAAATGCACGGTCAGGCCTTCACGCAGGTAGTCCGGCAGTTCTTCGAAGTCCCCGCGGTTCGGCTCCGGCAGGATCAGCTCGAAGATCTTCTGCCGCCGCGCCGCGATCACTTTCTCGCGCACGCCGCCAATCGGTAGTACCTGGCCGGTGAGGGTAAGCTCGCCAGTCATGGCCACGCCTTTTTTCGGCGCCTGGTCGCGGGCCAGCGACAGCAGCGCGCTGGCCATGGTCACCCCGGCACTGGGGCCATCTTTGGGCGTGGCGCCTTCGGGCACGTGCAAATGGATGAACGCTTCATTGAAATAGCCAGGTGTGCCACCGAACTGCTTCAGGTTCGAGCTGATGTAGCTGTAGGCGATCTCCGCCGATTCCTTCATCACGTCACCTAGCTGCCCGGTGAGTTTCAGCCCGCGGTTGAGGCTGTGGATGTGGGTGGCCTCGATCGGCAGGGTCGCACCGCCCATGCTGGTCCAGGCAAGGCCGGTGATCACGCCTTTGCCAGACAGCACCTGCTCGCTGCGGAACACCGGCATGCCCAGGGCGGCCTCGAGGTCCTTGTTGCCGATCTTGAGCTTGGCGTCCGGGGCTTCCAGCAGCTTGACCACGGCCTTGCGCACCAGCTTGCCCAGCTGTTTCTCCAGCTGGCGCACCCCGGCTTCACGGGCATAGCCCTCGATCACCGTGCGCAGGGCACTGTCACTGATGCTCAGGCTGGTCTTGGCCACGCCGGCCTTTTCCAGCTGCTTGGGCCACAGGTGGCGCTTGGCGATGGCCAGCTTCTCTTCGGTGATGTACCCGGACAGGCGGATCACTTCCATGCGGTCGAGCAGCGGCCCGGGGATCGAGTCGAGGGTGTTGGCGGTGCACACGAACAGCACCTTGGACAGGTCCAGGCGCAGGTCCAGGTAGTGGTCGAGGAAATCGACGTTCTGCTCGGGGTCGAGGGTTTCCAGCAACGCCGAGGCGGGGTCGCCCTGGTAGCTCTGGCCCATCTTGTCGATCTCGTCGAGCATGATCACCGGGTTCATCACTTCGACCTCCTTCAGCGCCTGCACCAGCTTGCCCGGCTGGGCGCCGATGTAGGTGCGGCGGTGGCCCTTGATTTCGGCCTCGTCGCGCATGCCGCCGACGCTGAAACGGTAGAACGGCCGGCCGAGGGATTCGGCGATGGACTTGCCGATGCTGGTCTTGCCCACCCCGGGCGGGCCCACCAGCAGCACGATCGAGCCGCTGATCTCGCCTTTCCAGGCACCGACGGCGAGGAATTCGAGGATACGTTCCTTGATGTCGTCCAGGCCGGCGTGGTGCTGGTCGAGCACTTTGCGCGCATGCTTGAGGTCGAGTTTGTCCTTGCCGTATACCCCCCAGGGGAGGGCGGTGGCCCACTCCAGGTAATTACGGGTGACAGCGTATTCGGGCGAACCGGTCTCGAGGATGGCCAGCTTGCCCATTTCTTCGTCGATGCGCTTTTGCGCCTGCTTGGGCAGGGTCTTGCCGGCAAGGCGCTGCTCGAACTGTTCGAGGTCGGCGCTGCGGTCGTCCTTGGTCAGGCCCAGCTCCTGCTGGATGACCTTGAGCTGTTCCTTGAGGAAGAACTCGCGCTGGTGCTCGCCGATCTGCCGGTTGACCTCGGCGGAAATCTCGTTCTGCAGGCGCGCGACCTCGACCTCCTTGCGCAGCATCGGCAGGACCTTCTCCATGCGCTTGAGCATGGGCACGCAGTCGAGCACTTCCTGCAGCTGATTACCGGTGGCGGAGGTAAGCGCGGCGGCGAAGTCGGTGAGGGGCGACGGGTCGTTGGGGCTGAAGCGGTTGAGGTAGTTCTTGAGCTCTTCGCTGTACAACGGGTTGAGCGGCAGCAGCTCCTTGATCGCGTTGATCAGCGCCATGCCGTAGGCCTTGACCTCGTCGGTCGGCTCGGCCGGCTGGCGCGGGTATTCGACTTCGACCAGATACGGTGGGCGATGGTGCTTGAGCCAGGTGCGGATGCGCACCCGGGTCAGGCCCTGGGCAACGAACTGCAACTTGCCGTTTTCACGGCTGGCGTGATGAACCTTGACCAGGGTGCCGTACTCCGGCAGGGCCGAGGTGTCGAAATGGCGGTGGTCTTCCGGCGGGCTGTCCATGAAGAACAGAGCCAGCGAGTGATGTTCGGTCTTGGCCACCAGGTCGAGGGTTTCGGCCCAGGGCTCTTCGTTGACGATTACCGGCAGCACTTGCGCGGGGAAGAACGGGCGGTTGTGGATCGGGATCACGTAGACCTTGTCCGGCAACTGCTGGCCGGGCAGGGCGAGGGCGTGGCCGTGGCCGGTGTTGGCCTGGGTGTCAGGCTGTTCGATTGCGCTGTGTTCGTCGGGTTGTTCCGGGAAATCCTGCTGGTCGCTCATGGGGCACCTGCGTGAATGACTATGGTGCTTAGATGGGGCGCGGGTGGATGGGTTTCAATGGTAGACGAAGGGCGCAGGGGGAGGGTTTCATCTTTGTTGGCCTGTACCGGCGGCATCGCCGGTACAGGTAAATGAGCCCCTGAGCGGGGCTCGATGGCGTTACTCAGCCAATTTGTAAGCGATGATGTAATCGCCCATTTTGGTGCCCAGCGAGCCATGGCCGCCGGCGACGATCAACACGTACTGCTTGCCGTCCTTGCCGGTATAGGTCATCGGCGTGGCCTGGCCACCCGCTGGCAGGCGGGCCTTCCACAGTTCCTTGCCGTTGTTCACGTCATAGGCGCGCAGGTACTGGTCGAGGGTGCCGCTGAGGAAGCCGACGCCACCGGCGGTGACGATCGAACCGCCCATGCTCGGTACGCCCACCGGCATGCCGATCGGCACCGGGGTGCTGTCGCGGGTAGTGCCGTTCTTGCGCTTCCATACCACCTTGTTGGTGAACAGGTCGATGGCTGCCACATAACCCCAGGCGGGTGCCTGGCAGGGGATGCCGATCGGCGACATGAACGGATGCATGGTCACTGCGTAGGGCGCGCCGGTGTTCGGCTGTACACCGCTGGTCTCGCTCTCGCGCTTGCTGCCGGCGGCCACCTGCTCACGCGGCACCATCTTCGACACGAAGGCCATGTAGTTGGGCGAGGTGAACAGCAGCTGGCGCACCGGGTCGACCGACACGCCGCCCCAGTTGAACACGCCGACGTTGCCCGGGTAGATCAGGCTGCCCTGTTCGGACGGCGGGGTGTACTGGCCCTCGTAGCGCAGCTCGCGGAACTGGATGCGGCAGAGCATCTGGTCGAACGGCGTGGCACCCCACATGGCCTGTTCGGTCAGCTCAGGGCCCAGCAGGTTGAGGTCGGAGCGGGCCTGGGTCGGTGCGGTGTGGTCACCCTTGACCGCGCCCTGCGGCACCGGGATCTCGCGAATCGGCACGATCGGTGTGCCGTCGCGGCGGTCGAGCACGTACAGGCTGCCCTGCTTGGTCGGCACAATGATCGCCGGCTTCACCTCGTCCTTGGTCTTCAGGTGCACCAGGGTCGGCTGGCTACCGACGTCCATGTCCCACAGGTCGTGGTGGGTGAACTGGTAGTTCCAGCGGGCCTTGCCGGTGGCCAGGTCGAGGGCGACCACGCCGGCGCTGTACTTCTCGGCGCCTGGGGTGCGGTCGGCGCCCCACTGGTCAGGGGTCTGGTTGCCCAGCGGCAGGTAGACCATGCCTAAGTCTTCGTCGACGCTGGCCAGCGACCACATGTTGGCCGAGTTGCGGCTGTACATCTTGCCCGCGGCGAGCGGTTTGGTGTCGTCCGGGTTGTTGCTGTCCCAGTTCCACACCAGGCGGCCGTCGTGCACGTCGTAGGCGCGGATCACGCCGGACGGTTCGTTGGTCGACTCGTTGTCAGTGACATGGCCACCGATGATCACCAGGCTGCGGGTGATCGCCACGGGCGAGGTGGAGTAGTAGCCGCCTGCGGTGAACGGGCCGATGCCGGTGGTCAGGTCGATCGCGCCCTGGTTGGCGAAACCTTCGCAGACCTTGCCGTTGTCGGCGTTGATGGCGATCAGGCGGGCGTCGGCGGTCGGCAGGTAGAGGCGGCGTGGGCAGGCCTGGGCCACGGCCTGGCCGGCGTCGGACACCTTCGGTGCCGGGCTGCCGTCACGGCTGACGTAGCTGTTCTCGTCATAGTACGAGACGCCGCGGCAGGTCATGTGGGCGAAGCCCTTGAACGTGCCGACCGGGGTTTTGATCTGTGGGTCATAGCGCCAGATTTCGGCGCCGGTGTCCGGGTCCAGGGCCAGCACCTTGCTGTGGGCGGTGCAGGCATAGAGCATGCCGTTGGCCTTCAGCGGGGTGTTTTCGTTGGTCAGTTCGACCGGGTCGTTGTCGGTCGGCAGGTCGCCGGTGCGGATGCGCCAGGCTTCTTCCAGGCGGTAGGCGTTCTGCGGGGTGATCTGGCGCAGCGGCGAATAGCGGTCGCCGTGCTCGGTGCGGCCATAGGCCTGCCAGTCGCCATCCGGCATGGCCGGTGCGGCGCTGCCCATTTCGCTGTTGTCGCGGCCGAGTTCGCCAAACACTTCACCCGGGTGGGTGAACTGGCTGCCCAAGGCACAGGCGCCCGAAGCCAGCACGGCAACGCTCAGCAGCGCGGTGTTGGCCCTGGCTGCAGGGCCGGTCAGCGGGCGACGGGCCCACGGCAGTAGCAACACCACGCCGATGGCGAACCAGATGGCCAGGCGCGGCACCAGTTGCCACCAGTCCAGGCCCACTTCCAGCATCGCCCACACCGTACTGCCCAGCAGCACCAGGCCATAAAGGCCCAGGGCGAGGCGGCGCTTGGCCAGCAGCAGAGCGCCCGACAGGGCAAAGCCGATACCGGCAATCAGGTAGTACAGCGAGCCGCCCAGCTGGCTCAACTTGATGCCGCCGGCCAGCAGGGCCAGGCCCATCAGCAACAGCAACACGCCCATCAGGCGTGGCAGCCAGCGGGTTCCTTGGTTGGCACCGTCAGTGCTCATCGTAGGTTCTCCCTTTTTTGAAGGTAGTCAGTGTGAAGGTGGTCAGAACGTGCTTTGAATCTTCAGGCCGCCGATCAGCGCGCTGTCAACCTGCGACACCCCGCCCGGATGGCGGATGTACTGCAGGTTCGGGCGCACCGTGAGCCAGTCGGCCAGGTGAATGCCGTAATAGAGTTCGGCGCTGTACTCGGTGTCTTGCACCGGCAGGTAGCCCGGGTTGTCGTAGTCGTCGAGGCCGGCCACCTGATTGGCCAGGCGGGCATTCTTGCGGTAGGCCGGGTTGGCGTGCACGCGGGCGACGGCGAAGCCGATGTCGTCCTTGGCACGGGCGTCGAAGGGGCCCTTGTAAACCAGTCCAGCCTGAACATAGTTGTCGATGACATTGGTCTTCTTGTCGTGCACCGTGGCGTTGGCGAAAAGGCTCAGGCCGCGCGACTGGTCGGTGGCCTGCGAGGTGACCTGCTGCTGGGCCCCGAGCCACAAGCCGTGCTTGCTCGAACTGCTACGGTAGGCGGCGCCGCTGAGGGCGGCCGGCTGGCCGTTGCTGTCCTTGAGAACATCCTGTGCCTTGGCATTACTGTAGTAGTAGCCGGCGCGATATTCCCCTTTCAGGCCATTCAGGCGTGGGCTCCATACCAGTTCAACCGGCATTACCGCGCCTTGGGTGCCGCTGCCGCTGAGCTTGAAGCCGTTGCCCGATTCGAGGTTGGACGGGTTCTGCTCATACACGCCTACCTGGGCGTACAGCTCTGGGTTGAGGTTGTAGCGCACGCGCATGGCCCACTGGCTGACCGGCCAGTTGTACCAGATGCCGCCGACCCAGTTGCCCACCTGCGAGCCGCAGAAGGCCAGGTTCTGGAAGTCGCAAGGGAAGCTGTTGAAATCCTCGCCTTCGCCGAAACGGCCGACTTTCACGTCCAGGGCGCCGTCGAAGTATTGCTGCTTGATCCACATTTGCGTCAGCCGCCAGGTTTCGCCACGGCCCCAGACCTCCTGGGCCGAAGTGAAGCCGCCGACCCGCGGGTCGTTGATACGGTCGTTGCTGATGTTGTCGCCGTGGCGTTCGGTGATAGTCAGCTGGAACTCGGTGTCGTTCCAGCCGAGGATCTTCTCCAGGTCCAGGTGGCTGCCAAAGGTGAACTGGTCGCTGTAGCGTGCCGTGCGGTCGTGGTCGTAGCCGCCGTGCAGGTTGCTGCCCATCTCGCCGGTGTAGCCGAGGGTGAAGTCGTAGCCTTTTTCCAGCAGCTCGGTGCGGCTGCCGCCCCAGTCGCCGAACATCCAGGGGGAGTCCTTGGCGAAGGGTTCGCTGGCGCTGGCCGTGCCTGGCAGGCTGGCGGTAAAGGCGATGAGGGCAAAACTGGTGTAGCGGGTTTTGGGCAGCTGGAACATGAGATAGCGCTATCTTTTGATTATTGAGCAAATGGCAAGCGCACCGATGAGCGGGCTCTTCGATGGAAAAGGCAATTGGGAATGCTGGATGAAGCGATTCAGCTTGCGGCGGGGAGAATATAGGGGAAGTTGTAAGAAAAAAAGACAAATTGTCGCAGTTGATTGTTGCTGATCCGGTAACAGTCCGCTGAGAAAGGGGCTGCTTGGCAGCCCCCTCGCGGCTTAGAAGCTGGTCCGCAGTCCAACTTCCACGCTGCGCCCCGGTGCTGGCGCGATATCCCGCAGGATCGAACTGGCATAGCGCACGGTCTGGTCGGTCAGGTTCTCGCCGCGCACGAAGGCCAGCCACTGGCTCTGGCCGATGTCGAAGCGGTAGCCGACGCTGGCCCCGAGCGTGGTGTAGCCATCGGTACGGGTCTCGTTCTCAGGCTTGCGATGCTGTGATGCGGCATGTTGCACATCCACCCGTGCCTGCCAGCGGTCCAGTTCCCATACCAGTCCGCTGTTCAGCCGTAGTGGGGCAATACGCGGCAATGGCTCGCCGCTGTCGAGGTTCTTGGCCCGGGTGTAGTCGCCCGACAGTTCCAGCGCGAAGCTGCCATAGCGGTTTTCCAGCAGCTTCCAGCGATCTTGTGCCTCGATGCCGTAGAAGCGTGCACGCACGCCTTGGTAACGGTATTCGGGGAAGCCACCATCGTCATGATCGTGGTCGTGATCATCCTCGTCATGGTCATGGCCTTCACGCAGGTTGCCCGTACCGATCAGGCCGATGTAATTGCGAAAGTGGCTGTAGAACACCCCGACGCTGCCCTTGTGGGTGCCGTTGTCGAAGCGCAGGGCCAGGTCGGCGGAGATGGCTTTTTCCTTGTTCAGGCTGGCATCACCGACTTCGAAAGCGCCGGTGGCCACGTGGGCGCCGTTGGCGTAAAGCTCGTAGAACGTCGGGGCGCGTTCGGTGTAGCCGAGGTTGGCAGCCAGCGACCAGATCGGGTCGAGCTGGTACACCGCGCCTGAGGACAGGCTGAACGCATTGAAGCTGCTGGCGCTGTCGGCATCGACGAAGTTTTCATTGCCCTTGGCGTCGGGGTCGACCCGGGTATGTTCCAGGC
Organism: Pseudomonas sp. TWI628; assembly: GCF_039673865.1. NCBI lineage: Bacteria > Pseudomonadati > Pseudomonadota > Gammaproteobacteria > Pseudomonadales > Pseudomonadaceae > Pseudomonas > Pseudomonas sp. TWI628. The sequence goes on from NZ_JBDJMM010000008.1 coordinate 78,195, forward strand.
GGGCGCCAAGGCTCAGGTTCAGGCGCTCGGTGGCCTGCCATTGTTCGAGCATGAACAGCGCCAGGCTGTCGGTGTCGGTGTGCGGAACGAAGGCTTCCTCGCCCAGCGCCGAGAACGCGTTGCGACTGACCTGTGCGCCGATCACGCCTTCAAGCGGGCCGAGCGGCTGATGACGGGCTTCGATACGGGCCTCATAGCCCTTGTTCTTGAAGGTGGTGTGTACCTCGCCTTCCTCGATCTCGCTGTGCTCGTAGTCGGTGTAGCCAGCATCGACCTTGACCGAGCTGAACGGGCCGTCCAGGTCGCGCAGTTCCGAGGCAAAGGCGTAGTGGTCCTGCTTCATGTCCAGGCGCACGCCAGCCTCGGCCACCGAGCCGTAGTTGCTGTCGTAACGGCTGTAGGACAGCCCGGCATAGCCATGCTCCCAGTTGTAGGCGCCGCCGATCGCGCCACCGTCCTGGCGGCCGTCGCTGTTTTCCAGGCGGTGGCGGCTGCCTGGCGCGTCGGCGTCACGGACCTTGGCGCTTTGCGCGTAGCCGGGAATGCGCAGGTCATTGAACTGGCGGCTGTTGGCGTCCAGGTGCAGGGCGAAGGTGCCGTCACCGGCTTCCAGCTTGCCGGCACTGCTGCGGGTGGTGTCGGCACCGCCGTAGCGCAGTTCGCCGGCACCGTGGATGCCCTCGATCGGCGAATCGGGGATGCGATTGTCGAACGTGTTGACCACGCCGCCGATGGCATTGCCGCCATAGAGCAGGGCGGCCGGGCCGCGGACGATTTCCACGCGCTCGACCGTGACCGGGTCCAGCGGCACCGCGTGGTCGTAGGACAGCGACGAGGCATCCAGAGCACCCACGCCATTGCGCAGGATGCGAATGCGGTCGCCATCCAGGCCACGAATTACCGGGCGGCTGGCGCCGGGGCCGAACCAGGTGGAGGCTACACCGGGTTGCTTGTTCAGGGTTTCACCGAGGCTGCCGTGCTGCTGTTGCAGCAGGTTGTCACCTTCAAGCACGGTGCTGGGGGCCGCCAGTTGACGGTTGCCCAGCGGGTTGGCGGTGATGACCTGGGGCTCCAGTTCCACGGCTTGGCTGGGTGATGAGGCGAGCCACAGGGCGACAGCGAGGGGGGAGAGGCGAAGCGGGATGTGCAGCATGGGGATGAGGCGTTCCTTGGCAGATGCTTTTGAAGTGTTACAATATAACATCACTATTTCAGCACAGAGGTTTTGCGCCTGGCCAGCGCTTTTTCCGCAGGCAACACGGATCCCACCTGCCACTACACTCGTGTAAGGTGCGCATCTTTCCTACGGAGCACTGGCATGAGCACGGCCCAACACAACGCGCTGCACGGCAAGACCCTCGAACAGATCCTTACCGAACTGGTGGCGCACTACCAATGGCAGGGCCTGGCCGAACGCGTTGACGTGCGCTGCTTCAAGAGCAACCCGACGATCAAGTCGAGCCTGACCTTCCTGCGCAAGACCCCCTGGGCGCGGGAGAAGGTCGAGCAGTTGTACGTGAAGCTGCAGCGCCAGGCCTGATATGCCACGGCGCCTCTGGCTGACGTCGATGGCGTTGCTTGGCTGGTTCGGCCTGGCGGTGCAGGTCTACCTGGTGCTGCTGGCACGCTGGCAGGAGCAGGCCAGCCTGATTGGCGGGCTGATCAATGTGTTCGGTTATTTCACCGTGCTGACCAATACCCTGGTGGCGACGGTACTCAGCTACGCAGCCTTTGGCCGGGCGTCAGCGGCGAGGCGCTTTTTTTTGTCGCCCTCGGTGAGTTCTGCGGTGGCGGCCAGCATCGTGCTGGTGGCATTGGCTTATAGCGTGTTGCTGCGGCATCTGTGGCAACCAGAAGGCTGGCAGTGGCTGGCGGATGAGTTGCTGCATGATGTGATGCCAGTGCTGTTCGCCTTGTACTGGTGGTTCGAGGTGCCCAAGGGCAGCCTGCGGTTCCGGCACCTGGCGGTGTGGGCGCTGTACCCGGCGGTGTATTTCGGCTATGCGCTGTGGCGGGGGAGTGAGATAGGGGCGTATGCCTACCCGTTCATCGATGTGGCGAGCCTGGGGTATGGGCAGGTGATGCTCAATGCCCTGGGCGTGTTGGCGGGGTTCTGGGGGATTGGCCTGGTCTTGCTGGGGCTGGATCGGTGGCGGGGAAGGTATGGATTGGCTTGACCTGCGCTGGCCTCTTCGCGGGTATATCGAGGCGTCGAACCGCCGCGAAGAGGCCGGTACAGAAGAGCGCAGATCACTCGTCGTCTGTGGTCCCGTCAGCACGCCAGTAAGCGGCGGCCTTCAGGGCATCCTCTGACACGCCCTTTTCCAGCAGCAATGCCTTGGCCAGGCGGGTCAGCGACTTCTCCAGCGCGACCCAGCTGTACAGCTTGCCTTCGGGCAGGTTCAGCTCCTTCAGCAACGCCAGCAGGTCCTCATCTCGTTTTACCCAGATGACTTCCACCTGCGCCGCACTCGGCAGCGGCTGGCGCTCCTGCTCATCCTCGATCTGGATCACCGCCAGCACGCGGCGGCCCGCTGGCAGCGCCTCCAGGCGCCGGCCAATCGCCGGAATCGCCGTCTCGTCACCCACCAGCAGGTAGCTGTCGAAGATATCCGGCACCACCATCGATGCCCGTGGCCCGGCGATGTTCAGGGTTTGCCCCGGTGCCGCCTGCGCAGCCCAGGTCGAAGCAGGGCCGTCGCCGTGCAGCACGAAGTCGATGTCCAACTCGTTGGCCACCAGGTCGATACGGCGCGGCGTGTACTCGCGCATGGTCGGCCGGGCACCGCCGTCACGACCCAGGTTGCGGGCGTCGATGGCTTGCTGCTGTTCGGCCGTTTCAGCGAACAGCAACTTGATGTGGTCGTCACTGCCCAGGCTGGTGAAACCCTGCAGTTCTTCACCACCCAGGGTGATGCGGCGCATGCGCGGGGTGAGGTCGGTAACCCGCAGTACCTGTAGGCGACGTTGGCGGATTTCGTGGTTGACGCGGTGAATGGTGTCACTCATGGGGATTCTCCCTGACTGGATCGGCCGGCCCGGAGGCAATGGCCTTGGCAGTGTCGTTGAGCAGGTTGCGCACCCGTTCGATTTCTTCCGGCGTCCAGCGGCCACTGTGCATGTGCAGGGCATGGCGCAGGTTGCCGACCGCTTCGTGGATTTCTGGCGGGCGCTCGTGGCCACGCAGGGCGCGCTTGCTGACTTCGATGCGCATGCGCACGCCATCCAGGGCGACGGCCTGATCGGCCAGTGCGTTACGGCCGGCAGCGGTGATGGCGTACAGGCGTTTGCTGCCGTGCACCTGGCCGCTGATCAGTTCGGCTTCTTCGAGAAAATTGAGGGTGGGGTAGATCACGCCGGGGCTCGGCGTGTAGCTGCCGTCGAACAGGTTCTCGATCTGGCGGATCAGGTCATAGCCGTGGCCCGGTTGCTCGGCCAGCATCGACAGCATCAGCAGCTTGAGGTCACCCGGGGCGAAAACCCGCGGGCCACGCTCGCCTCGGGCGGGGCGGCGTTCAAAAGGGTCATGTGCGCCATGGTCACGCATTTAGAGGTTCCCTGTGTTTCGATATATCGAAAGATATTACTCAAGATATATCTAAACACAAGCCGCTAAATGCCGATGATTATCATCTATGTTTTAGATGAATCGTTGCCATGCATGGCAACCTGCGGTGGTTTGCACTCGTTCGGGTTACCCGGCTGCAAGTACGGCATCAGGATCGGCGCCATGCCCTTGAGCACCTGCACCGGCAGCGCCGAGGTGAACTTGAACGCTTCTGCCGAGCGCCCGGGGACGAAGGCGGTCAGGGTGCCGAAGTGGTTTTCACCCAGGAAGAACACGAAGGTGGCGGTACGGTTGAGCGAGCGCGAGCCGATCAGCCGGCCACCAGCGCCGAAGCTTTCGATACGGTTGTCGCCGGTGCCGGTCTTGCCCCCCATCACCAGCGGTGTGCCGTCGTTGAGCTTGAAGCTGCCGGAGATGCGCCGTGCGGTACCGGCATCGACCACCTGCGACATGGCGCCTTTCAGCGCGCGGGCCACTTCCACCGGCAGGATTCGCACGCCGCGGTCCGGGTCGCTGACCAGCTTGGTCTCGTAGGGTGTATTGGCGGCGAAGTGCAGGGTGTCGATACGCAGCGTCGGCAGGCGCACGCCGTCGTTCTGGATGATGCCGACCAGTTCCGACAGCGCGGCCGGGCGGTCGCCGGAGCTGCCGATGGCGGTGGCCAGCGAGGGCACCAGGTGATCGAACGGGTAGCCCACGCGTTTCCAGCGCTGATGGATATCGAGGAACGCCTCGATCTCGACCATGGTGCGGATGCGGCTGTCACGCGCACCCTGGTGCCGGCTCTTGAACAGCCAGCTGTAGACTTCCTGGCGCTCGAAATGGCTGGCATTGACCATTTCGGTGAGCGTGGAGCTCGGGTGCTTCAACAGGTAGCCCAGCAGCCACAGGTCCAGCGGGTGGACCTTGGCGATATAGCCCTGGTCGGGCAGGTCGTACTTGCCGGGGCCGTAGGCTTCGTACATCTCCGCCAGCTTGCCGTCGGTGAGTTTGCCCAAGGCGATCTTGTCATCCTTGCTGTGGGCACGGACGAAGGCGTTGAAGGTTTCCTGGCCGGCTTCCGGGAACAGGTAACGGTGCACCGCAGCCAGGCGCTGCGGGGTGGCGCGCATGCTGTCGAGGAAGGTATCCAGGCGCTGTTGCGAGGTCTTGCGCTGGTATTTCTTCCAGAAGCGCATCAGGTAGCTGGTGCCTTCCTTGTCGGCGAAGCGGGCCAGGTATTCCTGGCGACGCGGGTCGGAGTCGTCCTTGAGCAGCGGCACGCGGTTGAACGGCTGCTGGTAGGTGACGTAACGCACCAGGTCGCGCATCAGGCGGATGAACGGCAGGTTGATCGACTCACGCAGGGCATCCTTGAGGGTCGGGTTGCGGTTGTTGTCTTCCTTGCGGAAGTTGTTGAATACGTGCATGCCGCCGCCGGTAAAGAACGCCTCGCCAGTGTTGGCCGAGTACTTGCGCTCCAGTGCCGCATCGAGCATGGCGTCCAGGCTCTGGTTCTTGCTGTTCTGTGCCAGCCATTCCAGCGACCACTGGGTGATGCGGTCGAGTTCGGCGACGTCGACTTTCTTCAACTCGGCTGCAGGTTTGCCGGCGTACTTGTCGTGCAGTTCGGCGATGATCTCCAGATAAGTCGTGAGCACTCGCAGTTTGGCGGTCGAGCCCAGTTCCAGTTTGCTGCCTTCGTTGATATCGAAAGGCTGGTTGGTGCTGTCGGTCTGCACCCGTACCCGCGAGCCATCGGCGGTGCGCTCGAACAAGGTGAAGCTGTAGCTCACCTGGTCGGTGGTCTTGGCGGTGAGCAGGCGTTCGCCGATCAGGCCGATCTGCGCCGCGAATTCGGGGTCGGCAAGGTTTTTCAGGTACTGGCTGACTTGCAGCTGCAGGTCGGCCTGCAGGGTACTGGTGGCCGACACATCCAAGCGGTCAAGGTCGTACAGCGGCCGGTTGAGCATGGCCGCCAGGCGGTTGCGGGCCAGGCTGATGCCTTTGTTGGTGATGATCGGCACGATGGTCGGCTGGGCGACCCAGTCGCGGTAGACCGCCTTGCTGGCCAGCGCTGCATCGGCCAGCGGTTGCTCGATGATCTTGGCGGCCGCCAGCACGCGGATGTGCGCGTCGGTGAGCTCGGCCAGTTCGACGCGGCCCTTGGACAGGTAATGCGAAGGTCGGCGCTGGGCGATCATCAGCGACAGCACCTGGCGCAGGGCCAGGCCGCGCGCGGCCATGCTGTCCGGGTCGGTGGCGGTGGAGGTCAGCGCCTGGTTGACCTGGTCGAAATCGGCGCCGTACCACACCCGCAGGCCCTCGGCCATGCCATGCACCTCGCCATGCCCGGGCACAGCCGACAGCGGCACGCTGTTGAGGTAGTCACGCACGATCCGGTGGCGCGCTTCGCTGGTATCGGGGCCACCCTGGTAGGCGCGCACGCTGGCCGAGATCATCTGGCGGATCTTCTCGGCACCATTGACGGTCAGGCCATCCGGCGAATGGCGGTACTTCTCCAGCTGGGTGGCGAGGGTGCTGCCACCCGCCGACTGACCGGGCAGGGCCAGGTACTTGGCTACCTGGCTGTAGGCAGCCTTGGCAAAGCGCGGCCAGTCCACGGCCGGGTTGTTCTTCACGTCCTTGGTATCGAGCAGGTCGCGGTTTTCGATGAACAGCAGGCTGTTGACCATCACCGGCGGGATGGAGGCGAAATCAGGGTACAGGTGCTGCGGGTAGTTGTACTGGTACAGCATCTCGCCCCGGCAGTCGGTGATCGACAGGCCGGCCTGGATCTTCTCGATATAGGGGGCGAACAGACCATGCTCGACATAACGCATCAGGGCCGGAGAGAACTGCACCTGTTCGCTGATCAGGTAATCGCGTTTCAGCAGGCGTGGCAGGAACTCGCCCAGCCCGCTGTAGCCCAGGCGCTTGTCGAACGGCCCTTCGCCCGGGTAGATGATTGCATCGCTCGGCCCTGGCTGCAGCGAATAGGTAAGGGTGGTGGCCAGCTTGCTGAATTCGCGCGATTGCAGGTTGGAGGTGCGGAACTCGTCGTAGGCAGCGAAACCGATGGCGATCAGTGCGACCAGCAGAATCAGGAAAATCAGCCGCCACCAAAGCCTGCGCTGACGTGGGGGCTGCGGTTGTGGCGTCTTGGCCGGAGGTGCTTCAGATGCTTCCGTTCTGGTTGGTTCCGATTGCCACAGTGCGCCCATAGTCTTCTATCCGGCCAGGTATTTTCGTCTTGCTTGTCTGAAGCTTAGACGTTGGCGGGAACAGGTGAAAAAATTGTAGGAAGCCGAGAAAAGTGGCTTAGGCCATGCGGCTTTGGTGTGGGTTTATTCCTGCGGCGTTGTTGTTAGGGTGGCAGCGGAACCGGGGTTGGTGCAGTCACCTCCGAAAAACTCTCTGAATTTTCCTGTTTATACAGCGAAAACCCCTGTATCGGACTTCCTATACTGCTCGGCCCTTCGCCCTGCCGGCCGCTCTAGACCGGCACACAGGCCGGCCCACGAGGCCAGCCTGGCAAGCCAACGCCACGCCTATCGGCATGGCCGGTGCTGCACGAAGGCCAACTCCAATAACAAAATGAGGTTGTATTGCTATGCCAGTCGGCAACCATCCTGCCCCTGCCGAGCCCTCCGAGGGCGGCCCGCTCAAGCGTGAGCTGGGCGAACGGCACATTCGTCTGATGGCGCTGGGCGCCTGTATCGGCGTCGGTCTTTTCCTTGGTTCGGCCAAAGCCATCGAAATGGCCGGCCCCGCGATCATGCTTTCCTACATCATTGGTGGCCTGGCGATCCTGGTGATCATGCGTGCCCTCGGCGAGATGGCCGTGCACAACCCGGTCGCTGGCTCGTTCAGCCGCTATGCCCAGGACTACCTTGGCCCGCTGGCGGGCTTTCTCACCGGCTGGAACTACTGGTTCCTGTGGCTGGTGACCTGCGTCGCGGAAATCACCGCGGTAGCCATCTACATGGGCATCTGGTTCCCTGACGTGCCGCGCTGGATCTGGGCCTTGATGGCGCTGGGCAGCATGGGCGCAGTCAACCTGATCGCGGTCAAGGCGTTCGGCGAGTTCGAGTTCTGGTTTGCGCTGATCAAGATCGTCACCATCATTGCCATGGTCCTCGGTGGCATTGGTGTGATCGCGTTCGGCTTCGGCAATGACGGCGTCGCCGTGGGCATTTCCAACCTGTGGAGCAACGGCGGCTTCATGCCCAACGGCGTGACCGGCGTGCTGATGTCGCTGCAGATGGTGATGTTCGCCTACCTGGGCGTGGAAATGATCGGCCTTACCGCCGGCGAAGCGCGCAACCCGCAGAAAACCATCCCCCAGGCGATCGGTTCGGTGTTCTGGCGCATCCTGCTGTTCTACGTCGGTGCCCTGTTCGTGATCCTGTCGATCTACCCGTGGGACGGCATCGGCAGCCAAGGCAGCCCGTTCGTCATGACCTTCGAGCGCCTGGGCATCAAGACTGCTGCCGGCATCATCAACTTCGTGGTGATTACCGCCGCGCTGTCGTCGTGCAACGGCGGCATCTTCAGCACCGGGCGCATGCTCTACAGCCTGGCGCAGAACGGCCAGGCTCCGGCCGCCTTTGCCCGCACCTCGAAAAGCGGTGTGCCGCGCAATGCGCTGCTGCTGTCGATCGCTGCCTTGCTGCTGGGCGTGCTGGCCAACTACCTGGTGCCGGAAAAGGTGTTCGTCTGGGTGACGTCGATTGCTACCTTCGGCGCGATCTGGACTTGGGTGATGATTCTGCTGGCGCAGATCAAGTTCCGCGCCAGCCTGTCGACCGCCGAGCAGAAGGCGCTGAAATATCGCATGTGGCTGTGGCCGCTGAGCTCCTACCTGGCCCTGGCCTTCCTGGTGCTGGTGGTGGGCCTGATGGCGTACTTCGAGGACACTCGCGTGGCGTTGTACATCGGCCCGGCGTTCCTGGTCGTGCTGACGGTGCTGTACTACACGCTGCGTCTGGCACCGCGCCAGGAGCCCGGCGCGGTCAACGGCCTCGCCTGAACCCAAAAGCCCCGGCCTGCAGCCGGGGCCTTGCTGTCAGCGGCTCGCTGCCGTGCCTGCTGGCGCCAGGCCCTGGGCCAGGATCATCAGGCTGATGCCCAGCAGCGCGGTGTCCTTGATCAGGAAGCTTCCGTAGTGGTTCAGCCATGGGAAACCACCGGATTGCGCATCCCAGATGGGGACGCTGAGCATGGTTGACAGGGTGATGATGAACGTCAGCGAGCACAGCGCCCCCCCGGCGATGGCAGCCTTGCTGCTCCAGCGTGAGGCCAAGACGAGGATCGCCGCCAGTATCTCGACGATGCCCAGGAAATAGGATGCGCCCGCCTCGCCGAACAGCAGGTGGAGCCAGGCCAGCCAAGGCGTATTGCTGATCAGCGGTATCAGCGCCTCCACTTCGATGGCAGTGAACTTGAGCAGGCCGATCATCAGCATTGGCAAGGCCACGCCCAGCATGGCGATCAGACTGCCGGTCGCCTGTAACTGGCAAGGCGTCGGCAGATACGGAAGGTCAGTAAATCGTTGCATTAGCGACATTGTGCAGGCTCCTTGAGAACGTGCACCAGTATTGGTAGACGGGTTGTACTTCGCTATGAGGTGGTAACCACGCAGGTTGTGGGAATCGGCGCTATGCATTACGAGATGGACTTGGGCGTGCGTGGACCGCCAGCGTCAACTGGCATATTTGCCAGTAGTGCGTCTGCGAGGTTTACCCTAAGTTGGTCGGCAGGTGAAAACGCGAAGGCGTTGGATATGCCGGCATTTATCAAATACATCATTGTGGGCATCTTCAACACCGCCATTCATGTGGTGGTGTTCACCGCCATGCAGGTGGCGGGCAATGGCCAGGCACTTAGCAACTTGGTCGCCTTCATCATTGCCACTTCCTTTTCATTCCTGGGCAACGCCAGGTTCACCTTCAGAGTGCCTGTTTCGCTCATGCGCTACGTCGTGTTCGTAGCGGGAATGGGCAGCATCAGTGTGTGGGTGGGGCACCTTGCCGATGGGCGCGGCTGGACGCCATGGCTGACGGTCGGGCTGTTTTCGCTGGTCAGCCTGTTGCTGGGCTTTGTATTTTCGCGATGGGTCTTCACGGAGAAGCGTAGATGGATATTTCGCTGATCGTGCCAGTGTTCAATGAGGAGCAGGCGATCAGGCCGTTCTATGACGCAGTGCGCCAGGCGCTTGCCAGCCAGGCAGATCAGGTCGAACTGATCTTTATCAATGACGGTAGTCAGGATGGAACCGAAAAACAGATCCGCCAACTGATTGCGGGTGATCCCGATGTCGCCCTCATCGACCTTTCACGCAACTTTGGCAAGGAAGCTGCGTTGTTCGCCGGGCTGGAGCAGGCCAGTGGCGATGCCGTCATTCCGATCGACGTCGACCTGCAAGATCCGGTCGAGGTGATTCCACTGCTGATCGAACAATGGCGAGCAGGTTTCGATGTCGTGCTCGCCAAACGACGTGATCGTGCATGCGAAAGCTACCTGAAGCAATTCACGGCGGCTGGGTTTTACTTCCTGTTGAACCGGATCTCGCAGATTCGCATCGAGAAGAATGTCGGTGATTTCCGCCTGCTCGATCGCAAGGTCGTGGAGGTGATCAAGTCGATGCCCGAACAGCAGTTGTTCATGAAGGGCATGCTGTCGTGGCCTGGCTTCAAGACTGCGGTGGTGGAGTACGAGCGCTCTTCGCGCCTGGTGGGCAGGAGCCGTTTCAGCGGCTGGAAACTTTGGAACCTGGCACTGGACGGCATCACCTCGTTCAGCACGGTGCCTTTACGTTTGTGGACCTACGTTGGTGTCAGTATTGCCTTTGCCTCGCTGGCCTACGCAGGTCTGCAAGTGGCAGATAAATGGTTGTTCGGAAACCCGATACCCGGGTACCCCTCGCTGATCACTGCCATCCTCTTTCTAGGTGGCGTGCAGTTGATTGGCATCGGGGTATTGGGTGAGTACATCGGGCGGATCTACCTGGAGTCAAAGCACCGCCCACGTTATGTCATAAGGACGACGGCCGGCATCAGGTCGCCCCGGCAAGCTCGATCGAACCTCGAAGAAGAGTGATGGTGAACTTGCCACGTCAAACGCGCCTGTCCAGGTTTGTGGGTGATCAGCGAGACGCTGTGCAGTTGTTCGCAGGTATCTTGATTGTCGTGCTGGCCTGCATCGTCCGGCTGTACCACATAACTTCGCCCGTCTTGTGGATGGATGAAGCCTATTCAGTGTTGCTGGCCCGCTTTTCTGTACCGGAAATACTGTTCCACGTTACCCGTGATGTCCACCCGCCACTGTATTACCTATTGCTGCATTACTGGATCATTGTTTTCGGCGACAGTCTGCTCGCCGTGCGAGGCCTTAGTGTGGTCGTTAGCGCCATGGCGATTGCGCAGCGCTTGGCCAATCGCAGGGCCGCGCTGCTGACAGGCGTTATATTCGCCTTGTTGCCCATCGCTGTGCGTTACAGTCAGGAACCACAACGCTGTGGGTTTTCCTTACCTTGGACGAAGCAAGGGATGTTCCTGCCGCGCGGTTGCCCGATTCGAGCGCGGTGAAGCTTATGCCTTGCTGGTTTCGGTCCGCCCGCCAGTCAATGGTCAGGCCACGGCCTGGTCATGCGGCTCGAAACTGTCGGCCCGGGCCATCTGCCACATGCGCGAGTAGAACTGCCCGTTGACCTCGCCGGTGAGCAACTCGCCCGGCTTGAGGAACACATGCATCTGTGAGAACAGCTTGATCTCGGTGGCCGACACGCGTCGCACCAGGTGCTTGGCCTCCAGTTGCGCCGGGTGCTCAAGGCCCGCTGCGGCCAGCATCTCGGCCAGCGCCCGCAGGGTGTTGTGGTGGAAGTTCAGCACCCGCTGGGCCTTGTCCGGCACCACCAGGGCGCGCTGGCGCAGCGGGTCTTGGGTGGCCACGCCGGTCGGGCATTTGTTGGTGTGGCAGCTCTGCGACTGGATGCAGCCGATGGCGAACATGAAGCCGCGCGCCGAGTTGGCCCAGTCGGCGCCGATGGCCAGTGCGCTGGCAATGTCGAAGGCGCTGACGATCTTGCCGCTGGCCCCGAGCTTGATCTTGTCGCGCAGGTTCAGGCCGACCAAGGTGTTGTGCACGAACAGCAGGCCTTCGCGCAGCGGCACACCGATGTGGTCGGTGAACTCCACCGGCGCGGCGCCGGTGCCGCCTTCCTTGCCATCGACCACGATGAAGTCGGGCAGGATGCCGGTTTCCAGCATGGCCTTGGCGATGCCCATGAATTCCCACGGGTGGCCGAGGCAGAACTTGAAGCCTACCGGCTTGCCGCCGGACAACTCACGCAGCTGGGCGATGAAGTGCATCATTTCGATCGGGGTGGAGAAGGCGCTGTGGCGCGAGGGCGAAATGCAGTCCACGCCCATCAGCACACCACGGGTTTCGGCAATTTCCTGGGTCACCTTGTGCTTGGACAGGATGCCACCGTGGCCGGGCTTGGCGCCCTGGCTCATCTTGATCTCGATCATCCGCACCTGCGGGGTGCGGGCTTGGGCGGCGAAGCGTTCCGGGTCGAAGCGGCCATCAGCGGTGCGGCAACCGAAGTAGCCGCTACCCAGTTCCCACACCAGGTCGCCACCGTTTTCGCGGTGATAGGGGCTGATGCTGCCTTCGCCGGTGTCGTGGTGGAAGTTGCCCAGCTTGGCACCCTTGTTCAGGGCGCGGATGGCGTTGGCGCTGAGCGAGCCGAAGCTCATGGCCGAGATGTTGAAGATCGACGCCGAATATGGCTGGCTGCATTGCGGCCCGCCGACGATGACGCGGAAGCTTGCCGGGTCGGTCAGTGGCGCCGGGCGCATGGAGTGGCCGATGAATTCGAAGCCCGACTCGTAGACGTCGATCAGGGTGCCGAAGGGTTTGTCCGAGGCTTCGTTCTTGGCCCGGGCGTACACCAGCGAGCGCTGGGCGCGGGAGAAGGGCAGGGCGTCGCTGTCGGCTTCCAGCAGGTACTGGCGGATTTCCGGGCGGATGGCCTCGACCAGGTAGCGGATGTTGCCGAGGATCGGGTAGTTGCGGCGCACCGCGTGGCGTTGCTGCAGCAGGTCGAACACCCCGATCAGGCTGAGTACTCCGGTGGCCAGGGTGAACGGCCACAGCCATTCGTGGTGGAGGAACGGCAGGCTCGCCAGGGTGAACAGTACACAGGCGGTGAAGAAGGCATAGCGGCTGAGAAGTGACAGGCTCATACGGGATCCTTGCGATGGCGCGGTCAGGCTCAGGGCCTGGAGCAAACCCCGACCATAGCCAACTTGCGTGGCAGTGCAAATCAAAATCGGGGTAGCGAAAATCATTCTCGCCCGGGGGCGCTCGATCTCACAGGCGCTAAAACCCTGTCGGTGTACGCAGCAATTTCTGCTTCCAGTCTTCCTGCTCCTGCGCCGAGGCATCCACCAGATAGCTGTAACGCCCAGCCACCCGCACCGCCACCGGCACGCCATCGCGATACAGCAGCCGGTTGCCACCGACCGCAGGCACTTTCGCCCCGGGCAGCAGCGACCCGATCAGGTTCAGCGGGTCGCTGGCACTCACCACCACCAACCCTCCATCCAAGGCTCGCCGGCGTACCTGCCGCAGCAGCCCGACCGCCTCCGGCAAGGCGAACTGCTCACCGGCCAGCCCGGCAATGAAACGCCCGCCACGAATCTCGCCACGCGCTTCCAGCCGGTGATAGCAACGCAGCAGTTCACGCCAGGGCGGCAGCACATCGCTCTCTCGCTCCAGCAACCGCCAGCAGACCACCCCATAGCGCCGCAACAGGGCGCGGGCGATGTGCTCCAGGCGCTGATGCTCGTCGACATTGCCACTGCCCCGCCGCAACAAGGCCCAGCGCCCGGCGTGGGCCATGCTGCTGGACAGCGACGGATGACCGCGCCGGCTGTTGCGCGAGGTGCGCTTGGCCGCCGGGGTGATCAGGCTGCGCAGGCCGGTGAAACTGTCGGCGCCTACCAGGCCGGCACCGACCAGCTCTTGCAGCGCCGTTTCCAGCTCGCTAGGCAGCAGGTGGGCATCAACGGTCAACTCGTCAAAGAACAACGCACCATGAGCCTGCAACGCCTCAAGCACGCGTTTTGCCCGGCCGCCAATGGCTTCTGCAGCCGGCTCAGGGGCGAGGCTACGCCACAGCCCCATGTGCTCACGCGGCAGCAACACCAACGGTGTGCTGGACAAGGTATTGCTCGCCAGCGTCGCCGCTAGCCGGCTCCAGGCAAACTGCCCGCTGCGGCAGGCATCGTCCAGCCAGTGCGGGCTGTAGTCCTTGATGCGTGCGGGCAGCAGTTCCGCTTCCCAGGCGCCAGCGGCACTGGGAAAACCCTCCAACTGCCCCAGCACTTCGGCCACTGCCTGGGGACCGCGCAGGCGCTCGTCAGGGGCCAGGTGCTGCCAGTCGAACAGAAAACGCATGAAGTCCTGCAGGCTGACCGGCTCGATCTCTCGGCGCAGGCGTTTCACCGTGTAGCGATGGATACGCGCCAGCAGGTGGCGCTCACACCATTGCACGGCCAATGCGCCTGGGCTGAAGTGACCACGCAGCACATAGCCTTCGGCTTCCAGGCGGGCCAGCGCCTGCTCGACCTCAACAGCAGGCTTGCCCAGTGGTGCGGCAATCTGCGCCACGCTCAGCGGGCCGTAGCCGCTCAGGCGGGCGCGTAACAGTTCGCTCAGTGCGCGGTCCGGGTCGATGGCCTGGTCGAAGCCGGGCAGTACCCCCAGTGCGGGCTCCAGGCGCGCTGCCGGATACAGCGTTTGCAGCAGGTTCAGGCGTTCGCGCGCCAACCAGAGCTTTTCATCGGCCAGGCGCAGGGCACGCCCGGCCTTGGCCAGCTGGCGCAGCAGCAAGTCCCAGCTGGGGTTGGCCTGGACTTCAGCATGGCTGATGGCGCCCAGGGTCATCAGCGCCTCGTGCATCTCGTCAGCATTGCCCGGCTGCGGCCAGGCCTCGGCCTGCACGGCGGTGATGGCATCGGCGTCCAGCGCGCCGAGGTCGTCGCCGTCATGCACTTCATTCCAGCGCCGGTTGAGCACCGCTTGGGTGCGTCGCTCCTCCAGCGGGGCGTTGTCGAGGAAGGTGTAGGGCCGTGCATTGAGAATCGCCGAGGCCAGCGGCGAGGGGGCTGGCAGGTCGCGGCACAGCAGGCGCACCTGGCCGCTTTCCATGCGCCGCAGCAATGCCAGCCAGCCTTCGCTGTCCATGGCCTCGTGCAGGCAGTCGTCGAGGGTCTGCTCGACCAGCGGGTGATCGGGGATCTGCCGTTCACCGACGATGTTTTCCAGGCAGGCGATCTGGTCGGGGAACACCGCAGCGATCAGGTCTTCGCTCTTCATGCGCTGGATCTGCGGGGCCACCTTGCGCCCGCCGACGAAGCGCGGCAGGGCCATGGCCACGCCCGCATTCCAGCGCCAGCGCACGCCGAACAAGGGCGCGTCGAGCACGGCCTGGATAAGGATCTGTTCGGCGTTGCGGCTGTTGAGGTAGCGCCACACTTCATCGAGTTCGAAACTGTGGCTGGTCGACAGCGACAGCACGATGGCGTCCTCGCTGGCCGCCGCCTGCAGCTCGAAATTGAAGGTGCGACAGAAGCGCTTGCGCAGGGCCAGGCCCCAGGCGCGGTTGATGCGGCTGCCATAGGGCGAGTGGATAATGAGCTGGGTGCCGCCAGACTCGTCGAAAAAGCGCTCCATCACCAGGGTCTGCTGCGAGGGCAGGGCACCCAGCACTTCGCGGGTGCGGCCTAGGTAGTCGAGCAATTGGCTGGCGCTGGTTTCGCTCAATTCAAAGGTGCTCTGCAGCCACTGCAGCACTGCTGCAAGATCGCCTTCGTTCAGCCCAAGCTGTTGGTCGATGCGCGACTGCAAGCGAGCGACCGCAGCGGACAGTTCATCGCTGCGCCCTGGTGCTTCGCCAAGCCAGAACGGAATGGTGGGTGGCAGGCCCTGAGCGTCCTCGACCCGAACCCGGCCAGGCTCGACCCGCAGGATGCGGTAGGACGCGTTACCCAGCTGAAAGATGTCGCCAGCGATGCTCTCCACGGCGAAGTCTTCGTTGACGCTGCCGATGTTCAGCGCCTGCGGTTCGAGCAGCACCGCATAGTCGGCATTCTCGGGAATGGTGCCGCCGCTGGTCAGCGCCGTCAGCTGGCTGCCTCGTCGGCCGCGCAAGGTGGCGCTGACCGCATCGCGATGCAGATAGGCGCTACGGATGCCCAGGCGGCCGTTGTAGCCTTCGGCGAGCATGCGCAGCAGCGCCTGGTAATGCGCTGGGTCGAGCTCCGCGTACGGCGTAGCCTGGCGCAGGCAGTCGAACAACGCCTGTTCCTGCCAGGCCTGGTTGCTGACTTCGGCGACGATCTGCTGGGCCAGCACGTCCAGCGGCGCCTTGGGTATATGCAGTTCGTCGAGCTCGCCCAGGCGGATAGAGTCGAGCAAGGCTACGCATTCGATCAGGTCGTCTCGCGAGGTTGCGAACAGCCGCCCTTTGGGAATGCCGTCGACCTGGTGCCCGGAGCGCCCGACACGCTGCAGGAAGGCGGCGATCGAGCCGGGCGACTCGATCTGGCAGACCAGGTCGACATCGCCGATGTCGATACCCAGCTCCAGCGAGGCGGTGGCCACCAGCACCTGCAACTGGCCGTTCTTCAGGCGCTGTTCGGCGTCCAGGCGCAGTTCCTTGGCCAGGCTGCCATGGTGCGCGGCCACCGCTTCCTTGCCCAGGCGGTCGCTGAGGTGACGAGTGATGCGCTCGGCCAGGCGCCGGGTGTTGACGAATACCAGCGTGGTGCGGTGTTCGCGGGCGAGGGCCGCCAGGCGGTCGTAGACCAGGCCCCAGACGTCCGTGGCCATGACCGCGCCGAGCGGCACCGGCGGCACTTCGATGGCGAGGTCGCGCTGGCGCGCATGGCCGACGTCGACGATCGCGCAAGGGCGTTGCTGGCCGACCAGGAATTGCGCCACGCGCTCCACCGGCCGTTGGGTGGCGGACAGGCCGATGCGCCGCAGCGGGCGCCCGCACAAGGCCTGCAAGCGTTCCAGGCTCAGCGCCAGGTGGGCGCCGCGCTTGTTGCCGGCCAGGGCGTGAATCTCGTCGACGATGACCGTGTGCACGCTGGCCAGGCCTTCGCGGCCGGACGCCGAGCCCAGCAGCACGTACAGCGATTCGGGGGTGGTCACCAGAATATTCGGCGCCAGTTTGCGCATTGCCGCGCGCTCCTTCTGCGGCGTATCGCCGGTGCGCACGGCGGTGGTGATGCGCGGGGCTTTCAGGCCCAGCCCCTGGAATGCCTGGCTGATGCCTTCGAGCGGGGCCTGCAGGTTCAGGCGGATGTCGTTGGACAGCGCCTTGAGTGGCGACACATAGACGACCTGGGTTTGCGCAGGCAGCTCGCCGCCATGCTCCAGTGCTTCGCGGAACAGTTCATCGAGCACGGCCAGGAAAGCGCTCAAGGTCTTGCCCGAACCGGTCGGCGCGGCGAGCAGCATTGATTGGCCGGCATGGATCAGCGGCCAGGCACGGGCCTGGGCATCGGTAACCGTGGCGAAGTGGCGGCGGAACCAGGTGCCGACGGCCGGGTGGAACAGCTCGAGCACCGGGTGCTGGTGGGCTGGCAGGTTCATACGTTGGTTATGGCGGGTCGGCGTGCGCTTGGCAAGGGGCCGTTCGTCGTGGATCTTCTGTAGACTGTCGCCTTTTCAGCGAGCCCACCCATGCCCAACATCATCCGCATCGCCGCCGCCCTGTTGATCGACCCGCAAGGCCGCACACTGCTGGTGCGCAAGCGTGGCACCCAGGCGTTCATGCAACCTGGTGGCAAGATCGATGCCGGGGAGTCGCCGGTTCAGGCACTGACGCGCGAACTGTTCGAAGAGCTGGGCCTGCGCATCGACCCCGCCCAGGCAGTGCACCTGGGCCAGTTCAGCGCGCCGGCCGCCAACGAGCCAGGCTTCGAGGTGCAGGCCGAGCTGTTTCGCGTCGACAGCGCCGAGGCCGTGGCCCCGGCGGCGGAGATTGAGGAAGTGGTGTGGCTGGCCGCCGACCAGGCACCGGTACTGGAGCTGGCACCGCTGACCCGCGACCTGATCCTGCCGCTGTACCGCCAGGCCGTCAGCGTACCGCGCTGACACCGTCGAGGGTGGCGAACGAGGTGTCCTTGGCGGTCAGCAGGAAGTCGCGCATGTAGGGCGCATCGAGCATGTCGGTGCGCACCGCCGCATACAGCGTGGCAAACAGGCCTTTCTCGCCCAGGCGCTTGCCCTTCACATAGCCGCGCGAGCTGTACTCGTGCAGCGCCCAGTGCGGCATGCCGCACACGCCACGGCCGCTGGCCACCAGCTGCATCATCATCACCGTCAGCTCGGACGTGCGCACGGCAGCCGGCTCGATGTCGGCTGGCTCCAGGAAGCGGGTGAAGATATCCAGGCGGTCGCGCTCCACCGGGTAGGTGATCAGGGTCTGGTCGAGCAGGTCCTGGGGCACGATGTACGGTTTGCTGGCCAGCGGGTGCTGGTTGGCCACGGCGAGCATGGCTTCGTAGGTGAACAACGGCACATAGGTGATGCCGGCCAGGTCCAGCGGGTCGGAGGTCACCACCAGGTCGAGGTCGCCCCGGGCCAGCGCCGGCAAGGGGGCGAAGGCAAAGCCCGAGGCCAGGTCCAGCTCCACTTCCGGCCAGGCATCGCGGAATTGGTCGATGGTTGGCATCAGCCACTGGAAGCAGCTGTGGCATTCGATGGCCATGTGCAGGCGCCCGGCAGTACCACCGGCCAGGCGGGCGATGTCACGCTCGGCGCCGCGCAGCAGCGGCAGGGTGGCATCGGCCAGTTGCAGCAGGCGCAGGCCGGCGCTGGTGAAGCGGATCGGCTTGGTCTTGCGCACGAACAGTGGCAGGCCCAGGCGCTCTTCAAGCTCCTTGAACTGATGGGACAGCGCCGACTGGGTCAGGTGCAGGCGTTCGGCGGCCTCCACCAGGCTGTCGGCCTCGCGCAGGGCATGAAGGGTTTTCAGGTGGCGGATCTCCAGCACAGCTGACTCCGAGCAAATTTTAAAGGAAAACGGGCAATGAGTTGAGTTTCGCTCATGTTGCCCCAGGCTGTCGACTGGGCGATTGGCCGCACCGCTCGGCAGGGTTCATCAAACTGTCACTGAACTGTGGCAGCGCGCCCGAATTAAATTCATCAGACTCGCGCTCTACTGGGGATCTGCATTCTGGTGTTTCTTTCATGCGGGCTTTTCTGCTGTTTTTCTTTCTGCTGTTCAGCGCTTCGGCAAGCTTCGCCGACACGCGTTGCGACGCCCATGTGCCGGTACAACGTGCCGAAATCGGTGAGCTGAGCCTGGTTTACCAGAGCGTCGGCGCGCCTCGTGATCCGGCCTTGCTGCTGGTCATGGGCCTGGGCGGGCAACTTATCCATTGGCCTGACGATGTGGTCGAGGCGCTGTGCCGCCAGGGCTTCCGGGTAATTCGTTATGACAATCGCGATGTCGGCCTGTCGCGCTGGAACCAGCTGCCGCCTTCGGCCAACCTCACGGTCGAGCTGTTGCGCTACAAGCTGGGCCTGCCGGTATCGGCGCCCTATACCCTGACCGAGATGGCCAATGACGGCCTGCGCTTGATGGATGTACTGGGTATCCGCCAGTTCCATGTGCTGGGGGTCAGCATGGGCGGGATGATCGCCCAGCACCTGGCAGCCATGGCGCCGGAGCGGGTGCGTAGCCTGACCCTGGTGATGTCCAGTTCAGGAGCGGCCGGGCTGCCGGCGCCGGCCCCGGCGTTGGTGCAGTTGCTGGCGCGGCGCAGTGCACCGAATCGTGAGGTGGCCATCGAGCAGCAGGCCGACCTGCTGGCGGCGTTGGGCAGCCCTGAGGTGCATGACGACCGGGCCGCATTGTTGCAGCAGGCGGCGGTGGCGTATGACCGGGCGTTCAACCCGGAGGGTGCCAAGCGCCAGATCATGGCGATCCTGGCCGAGCCGAGCCGGGTGCAGTTACTGAATGCGTTGCGCGTGCCGACGCTGGTGGTGCATGGCACGGCCGACCCATTGTTGCCGGTGATGCATGGGGTGCATTTGGCGGCGCATATCCAGGGGAGCCAGCTGCGGCTGATTCCGGGGTTGGCGCATCGCTTCCAGGAGAAATTCAAGGCGCCGCTGCTGGCGGCGGTACTGCCTTACCTGCAGTCGCATCGGCAGGATGTCAGCCATATCGCCGGCCTTTGATTTGGCGTCGCCGGCTCTTCAGCCGAGCCCGTACTTCTTCACCTTGTCGAACAGCGTGGTCTTGGCCATGCCCAGCTCCTGGCTGGCCTGGCTGAGGTTGCCGCCGGTGCGTTGCAAGGCATCGCTGAGCAGGTTGCGCTCGAACGCTTCCACCGCCTCGGCAAACCCGACCCCTTGGCTGGCGCCACCGCTCGGGCCTTTCTTGAACGCTGGCAGCCCCAAGGCATAACGCTCGGCCACGTTGCGCAGCTCGCGCACGTTGCCTGGCCACTCATGGGCCATCAACCGCGACAGGGTCTGGCTGTCCAGCGTCGGCGCTTCGCGGTCGAAGCGCAGCGCCGACTGCTGCAGGAAGTGCTCGAACAGCTGCAGGATGTCTTCCCGGCGCTCGCGCAGCGGCGGCAGCTCCAGGGTCACCACGTTCAAGCGGTAGTAAAGGTCGCTACGGAACTGCCCGGTCTGGCCGAGGGCGTCGAGGTCGGATTTGGTGGCTGCAATCACCCGGCAATCCACCGCAATGCTCTGGTTCGAGCCCAGGCGCTCCAGGGTGCGCTCCTGCAGCACGCGCAGCAGCTTGATCTGCAGGTTGATCGGCATGCTCTCGACCTCGTCGAGAAACAGCGTGCCACCATTGGCGTGTTCGATCTTGCCGATGCGGCGCTTGCCAGCACCGGTGAAGGCGTTGGCTTCGTGGCCGAAGATCTCGCTCTCGAACAGGGCTTCCGGCAGGCCACCACAGTTCAGCGCTACGAACGGCTGGCCTTGACGCCGGCTGAAATCGTGCAGGCAGCGGGCGACCAGCTCCTTGCCGGTGCCGGTTTCACCTTCGATCAGCACGTTGGCCGAGGTATCGGCGACGTTGGCGATCAGCTCGCGCAGGTGCTCCATGGCCGGCGAACGGCCGATGATGCGCCCCTCCAGGCTGCTCTGTTCGGCCAGCTGCCGGCGCAGGGCCACCACCTCGCGTGACAGCCCGCGCTGCTCCAGCGCACGGCGCACCACATCGACCAGGCGCTCGGGTGAGAACGGCTTCTCCATGAAGTCGTAGGCGCCGTTGCGCATGGCACCGACCGCCATGTCGATATCGCCATGGCCGGTGATCAGCACCACCGGCAGGCTGCGGTCGCGGGCCTTGAGGCGGTTGAGCAGCTCCAGGCCGTCGATGCCCGGCAGGCGGATATCGCTGACGACGATCCCGGCAAAATCATCGCCGATGCGCTCCAGGGCCTGTTCGGCACTGCCGACGCCCTCACAGGCGATGTCTTCCAGGGCCAGCGCTTGCTGGCAGCCGAGCAGCACATGCGGGTCGTCTTCAACGATCAGGACGGTAAGTGGCGCTGGATTCATGGTTGCTCTGCCGATTCGCTGGGGGGCGTGACCAGGGGCAGGGCGAGGACGAAGGCTGTGCCGCCGGTGGCGGGGTGCTCGACGTTCAGGCTGCCCTTGGCGGCGGCGGCAAGGCTCGCCGAGAGGGTCAGCCCCAGGCCCAGGCCGTGTTCGCCCGGTTTGGTGGTGAAGAAAGGTTCGAACAGGTGCTTGCGGGTTTCGGCATCGATGCCGTGGCCGTTGTCGCGCACCCGCAGGCGGTACTTGTCGCCTTGCAGCTCGCCTTCGAGCCACAGCTCGGGCAGTGGCTGGGTGGCCATGGCATCCAGGGCGTTGCCGATCAGGTTGACCAGGATCTGCTCCAGGCGGGTCTGGTCGATGGCCAGCTGCTGGTCGTCGAACTGATTGTGCAACTGCAGATGGCAGCCGGCAATGCGGTTGCTCAGTACCTGCAAGGACGCCTCCACGGCCTTGGCCAGTGACGCCTGGCCGCTGTCGTCACCGCGCCGGGCGAACGAGCGCAGGCTGGCGGTGATGCGGCCCATGCGGTCGATCAGGTCGTTCATGGTGCGCAGGTTGGTGCTGGCGGTTTCCAGTGCGCCTCGCTCAAGAAAGCGCACGGTATTGCCAGACAGGGTACGCAGTGCCGCCAGCGGCTGGTTGAGCTCGTGGGCGATGCTGGTGGACATCTGCCCGATCGCCGCCAGCTTGCCGGCCTGGACCAGTTCGTCCTGGGCATGGCGCAGGGTCTGTTCGGCATGCCGGCGTTCACGGATCTGGCCTTTGAGCCGTTCGTTGCTGGCGCGCAGGTCGGCGGTGCGGTCGGCGATGCGCCGTTCCAGCTGGCTGTTGGCTTCTTCCAGTGCCTCGCGGGCGGCCAGGCGCGTGGCAACGACCTTGCGCCGCTCGTTCCAGGCGATACCGAGGATGGTCAGCAGGGCGAAGGCCACGCCGACCAGGATGCCTTGCACCATGGACTCGCGGCGCAGGTCCTGTAGTGGGGTGAGCAGGGTGAAGTGCCAGGGCGTGTCGGCCAGGCGCCGGGTCTGCGCCAGGTAGCTTACTTCGTGGGGCTTGCCGCGGGCGGTTTCGGTGTTGGCCGGGAAGGTCAGTTTCTCGACACCATCGGCCAGGGTTTCCCGCGCCAGCGGCTGCAGTTCGTTCAGCGGCCACCAGTAATACTGCAGGCTGCGCGCCAGGCGCTCCTTGATCTGCGGGGTCAGCGGGCGCACCGATTTCAGGCGCCGTGCCGGGTCGCTGGAGAGAATGATGATGCCGTTCTCGTCGCTGACGAAGGCTTCCAGGCGGGCGCGCTGCCAGCGCTCTTCGAGGGTGTCCAGGCGGACCTTGATCACCGCCACGCCGATGATCTTGCCGTGTTCTTCCAGACCGTGGGCGAGGTAGTAGCCAGCTTCGCCCGTGGTGCTGCCGATGCCGTAGAACCGGCCCGGTTCGCCGCGCACGGCGCTCTGGAAATAGGCCCGGAATGACAGGTCTTCACCCAGGAACGAATCGGCATCGCGCCAGTTGCTGCTGGCCTGCACCCGGCCGTTGGTGTCGAGGACGAAAATCGCCCGGCTGCGGCTGCGGCGGTTCAGGCCTTCGAGGTATTCGTTGACGGTCTGCCGATTGGCGCCATCAGGGTCGGTGAGCAGCAGCGAGACGCTGTCTTCCAGCTCCAGCAGGCTCGGCAGGTAGGTGTACTTGCTGATCTCGCTCTCGACCGTGCGCGCATGCAACTCCAGCGCGCGCTCGCCGCTTTCGCTCAAGGTGCGGATGCCGTTGCTCTCGCTGATCAGGAAGCCGGCCATGCCCAGCCCGACCATCAGCAGGATGATCAGGGGCGGCAGCAGCAATTGACGAATCAGACGGGATTTCACGGCGGGCTTGGCAGGGAGAAGAAGCGAAGGGTCGCATTTCATCACAGTGGCCTTGTCACGGCCAGCATCCGCTGCCGGGCGAACCCTGGCAGCGGTGCCGTTGTTGCCGAATCAGTGTTGCAGGATCTTGCTGAGGAAGTGCTGGGTGCGTTCGTGGCGGGCGCTCGGGTTGCCGAAGAAGTCTTCCTTCTGGCAGTCCTCGATGATGTTGCCCTTGTCCATGAAGATCACTCGGTTTGCCACTTTGCGGGCGAAGCCCATTTCGTGGGTCACGCACATCATGGTCATGCCTTCGTTGGCCAGTTCGACCATCACGTCCAGTACTTCGTTGACCATCTCCGGGTCCAGCGCCGAGGTCGGTTCGTCGAACAGCATGACGATCGGGTCCATCGACAGCGCGCGGGCAATGGCCACGCGCTGCTGCTGGCCACCGGACAGCTGGCCGGGGTGCTTCTTGGCGTGGGCGCCGAGGCCGACACGGTCAAGCAGGGCCAGGCCCTTCTTGGTCGCTTCCGCCTCGCTGCGGCCGAGCACCTTGCGCTGGGCGATGGTCAGGTTCTCGGTGATGCTCAGGTGCGGGAACAGCTCGAAGTGCTGGAACACCATGCCGACCCGCGAACGCAGCTTGGGCAGGTTGGTCTTGGGGTCGGCGATCGAGGTGCCATCGACCACGATGTCGCCCTTCTGGAATGGCTCCAGGGCGTTGACGCACTTGATCAGGGTCGATTTGCCCGAGCCCGAAGGGCCGCAGACTACAACCACTTCACCCTTCTTGACCTCGGTGCTGCAGTCGGTCAGCACCTGGAAGTCGCCGTACCACTTGTTGACGTTCTTGATGGAAATCATACGGTGATCCTTTTTTGCAGGCGCTTGACCAGCCACGAAGCGGAGAAGCTGATGACGAAGTACACGACCCCGGCGAAGATCAGGAACTCATGGGAGCGCCCGATGATGTCGCCGTTGGCACGTGCCGAGTTGAGGAAGTCCACCAGGCCCACGGTGTATACCAGCGAGGTGTCCTGGAACAGGATGATGCTCTGCTGCAGCAGCAGCGGGGTCATCTTGCGGAAGGCCTGGGGCAGGATGATCAGGCGCATGGTCTGGCCGTAGGTCATGCCCAGGGCCTGGGCAGCGCCCATCTGGCCCTTGGAGATCGACTGCACACCGGCGCGGACGATTTCGCAGAAGTAGGCGGCCTCGAACATCATGAACGCCACCACGCACGAGGTGAATGCACCCACCGGGGTGTCCTCGCCGGTGATCCAGCGCAGTACGAACGGCACCGCCAGGTAGAACCAGGTGATCACCAGCAGCAGCGGGATCGAGCGGAAGTAGTTGACGTATGCACCGGCCAGGCGCGACAGCAGCTTGCTCGACGACAGGCGCATCAGCGCCAGGATGGTGCCCAGCACGATGCCGCCGACCACGCCCATGATCATCAGTTGCAGGGTAAGGATCATGCCGTCCCAGAGGGCGGGCAAGGCGGGGATGATTTCGCTGAAATCCATGTCCATTTACTTGCCCCCCACGGAGATCAGGCCAGGCACGGCGACTTTCTTCTCGACCATGCGCATCAGCAGCATCAGGCCCATGTTCAGGGTGAAGTAGATCAACGTGGCCAGGGTGAAGGCCTCGAACAGGTTGGCCGAGAATTCGGCGGTCTGCTTGGTCTGCGCCAGCAGCTCCATCAGGCCGATCAGCGAGGCCACCGAGGAGTTCTTGAACACGTTCAGGAACTCCGAGGTGAGCGGCGGAATGATGATCCGGTAGGCCTGCGGCAGCAGCACGTTGTTGTAGATCTGCGGCAGGCTGAAGCCCATGGCGCGGGCGGCGGCTTCCTGGCCGCGGGGCAGTGCCTGGATACCGGTACGCACCTGTTCGCAGACGCGGGCGGCGGTGAACAGGCCCAGGCAGATGACCACGCTGATCAGTGCCGAAGTGGTCGGGTTGAGGTCTTGCTTGAACCATTCCTGCAGGCCTTCGGGCAGCAGGTCCGGCACCAGGAAGTACCAGATGAACAGCTGCACCAGCAGCGGCACGTTGCGGAACAGTTCCACGTAGGCGGTGGCGATGCCCGATACCAGACGGTTCGGCACGGTACGCATGACGCCGAGGACCGACCCCAGCAGCAATGCGATGATCCAGGCGGTGATGGCGATGGCGATGGTCCAGCCCAGACCGGTGATGTACCAGTCCAGATAGGTCTCGCTGCCCACGCCGGTGGACTTGAAGAACACGCCCCAGTCCCAGTTGTAATTCATCGGGATTTCCCCTCAGACGGTTGTTTCACGGGCACCTTCCAACATCCGAGGGCGTAAGGCCCTCGGATGAAAGGTTAGACACTAACAGGTGGCCTGCTCGTTTAATTCGCGCGTTGCAGCGCGGCAGGCCACGGGCTGGGTATCAGGACTTCTTCTCGTCCGCGGCCTTGTCGGTCGGCTCGGCGATCAGTTTCTTCAGCTCGTCGCTCATCTGGAAGTTCAGGTTGAGGCCCTTTGGCGGGATCGGCTGGGTGAACCACTTGTCGTAGCTCTTGTTGACTTCGCCCGACTTGTAGTAGGCAACGATGGCGTCATCGACCGCTTTCTTGAAGGCCGGGTCATCCTTGCGCACCATGCAGCCGTAGATTTCGTACGACTGTGGAGTACCGGTAATGACCCAGTCCTTCGGATTGCGGGCCTTGGCCATTTCACCGGCGAGCAGGGCGTCGTCCATCATGAAGGCCACGGCGCGGCCGCTTTCGAGCATGTTGAAGGCTTCACCGTGGTCCTTGGCGGAAATCACGTTCATCTTCATCTGCTTGTCGGCGTTCATCGCCTTGAGCAGGCGCTCAGAGGTGGTACCGGCAGTGGTCACCACGTTCTTGCCGGCCAGGTCCGGGAAGTCCTTGTAGGAAGGCTGACCGTCCTTGACCTTGGTCAGCAGGCGGGTACCCACTTCGAAGATACCGACCGAGAAGCCGACCTGTTGCTGGCGCTCGACGTTGTTGGTGGTGGAGCCGCACTCAAGGTCGACGGTGCCGTTCTGCACCAGCGGGATGCGGGTCTGGGAAGTGACGAGGTTGTACTTGACCTTGATGTCGGTACCCAGTTGCTTCTTCAGGGCATCGACCACGGCCAGCTGGATGTCGTGGGAGTAGCCCACGGGCGTTTGACCGCCGGCCAGGTAGGAAAATGGAATGGAAGAGTCGCGGTGGCCCAGGGTGATGGTGCCCGAGTCCTTGATCTTCTTCAGGGTACCGGTCAGTTCTTCGGCCATGGCTGGCGAAGCGATGATCGCGGCGGCGATGGTTGCGCCCAACAGATGACGAACGATACGCATCAAATTTTCCTCGACGTGTTTGTTTTTTTTATGGAGCCGTTGGCGGACTCTTTCGTTCAACGAATACCGCTAGAAGCGATTGCATTCGGCTACCAAGTGTAGAGCATGAGTCGTGCCAAGCTCTGGGACCGATCATAACGCCCCGTGTTTACAGGATGGCAATGCCTGTGAGCACTAATTTCAGCTGAGTTCGTCATGCGGATTTCCGAATGAATGGTCGCGCGCCGTTCGGAAATCCGAATGGGTGAGCGGGTGTGCCATAGCCTGCTTTGGGGCTGCCTGCGCTAGCTTAAACTACCACCTTGCCAGTCAAGCTCGATGCTCTGATGCCGCTTTCCTTACCTGGAGAGCGCAACCTTGAATGCCACTGCTATTTTTCCCGAGGGGTCGGTCGACCACCTGATCGCCCGCCAACTGCCGCCTTGGCTGACAAGCGCCGAGGCCGAACATCGTCAAGGGTATCAGCGCGCGCTACTGGCCCAGCAGGCGGCAGCAGATCGCCTGCAGCAAGTGCTGCAACAGATACCCGCCCTCGACGATTTTGCTCTGCCCCGGCTCGAGCAGGCATTGCAACGGGCCGGAGTGGATCATGTCGAACCACAGCATTGCTTTGTGGACATCAAGGAGCAATTCGAACTGCCCTCGGCGTCAAAATCGCACAAGCCAATGATCACCTACCGCTCGCGGCAAACCCTGCTTGCCGCGGCCTTGCATAACTTCGATGAGGAGGAAACCAGGTCCTGGTTCCTTCGCGAGGCTCAGCTGACGGGGGCCAAAGGGGAGGTGCTGAAGTTGTCCTTCAGGCACTACGCCAAGTTATGCAGGGACCTTGATATTGGCGGGAAGTACCAGGCATTGCTCACGAAAGTACTGAAGCCTGTGCCACCCCGTGGCCAGCCTGAGGACACCAATCACAAAGTAGTAGAGAAACGCTTCGCAGAAAGCTGGCGCACCCGCATGCGTGTGTCGGTCTACGCGTCGCGAATCAACGGCCTTGTCGACCAGGCGGATCTGCAACGTTTGCTGAAGTTGCTCGACAGTGAGGCAGGCACGCCAACCCAGGGAACCCACTGGACGGCCTGTCAGCTCTACCTGCTGGGCAAACCGGTGGTCGGTGTGGTGGCATTGGAATACCGGCCCGCGCCGGGAGGCGAGCTTGAAGAAGTGGCCTTGTGGATCCCGGACGATCCCGTTCGGGAGTTACATTTCCACGACACCTGGGCTGGCGCCTACGAGGCGTTGGCGGCCCGTTTGCGCGACCAGGCCTACCGCGCGTTTTTCCAGCGTTTCATCAAGGCAGAGGACCTGCAGGGGTTTGCCGGGCACTTTGCTGATGCCGTGAAGAGAGCCGGTGCTCATGCTCCGCTGCAACTGGATGGGCGCAGTTTCCCGCTTGAGCAAGACCTGTTCCTGTTCCTGGGCGCCGAGCAGATCAGCAAGATCTTTGCCGATGCTTCGTTCATGGCAGTGCCTACGGATGTCGAGGATCGCAAAAGCCGGCATGAGCGTTTGAACCGCATGCTGAACGCCGGTCTGGACTTGCTGAACATGGCCGCATTCTTTGTGCCTGTGCTTGGCGAGCTCATGCTGGCCGTGAACGCCGCACAGTTGCTGGATGAAGTTTACCAAGGCTATCAGGCCTGGCGGTTGGGTGACCGGGCAGCAGCAGTCGACCACCTGTTCAATGTCGCCGGGAGCGTGGCGCTGGGCGTGGCCAGCGCCGGTGCGATTCACGCCGTGCGGCGAGTGCCTTTCATCGACCAGTTGGCGCCTGAAGTGCTTGGCCACGGTGGTGTGAGGCTGTGCAAGGCGCAGACGGCTGCTCAGTTCGATAATGCGCCATCGTCCTTGCTGCAGGGGCTGGATGCCGATCGCTTCGCGGATGTGCTCTCGACAGAGGCCAGCACGCTGATGCGCGTGACCGGCCTGGGGGCTGAGCAATTGCGGCGCCTGTGCGTCGAAGGCGCGCCTGTTCCAGCGCGGTTGCTGGACATCCACGCACGGCTGAAACTGCACGCCAGCGAGCCGCTTCTGTATGGCAAAGGGTTCGAGCAGAAGCTTGCCAGCCTGCGCGAGCAGCCCAGCGCCGACCAGGCGTTGCTCATCCGTGCTTTCAAAGGGCTTACCCCGGACGCTGCGCAGGAAATCATCGAGCACACCAGCAGCGAGCACTTGCAGGCACTGCGCAGCACACAGCGCCTGCCCCTGAGCATGGCGGAGCGCGCACGTGGTTATTTGCGCGAAAACCGGCTCGATAAGGCTGGACTGGGCATAGCCTTGGGCAAACTGGCCAACACTGACAGTGAACGCCTGGTGCTGGGCATGATCGATCACCATGCACCATGGCCAGCCTCGGTTCGCGTGGAGCTGCGTGCCGGCAAGCGGGATGGCCTGCTGCTGTTCGCCAGTCAAGGCAAGGAGGCTACGCAGGTCCACACCCTCATCAGGCATGAGCAGGGGTACGCGGTGGCCGAGGCAGCAGGGGAGCAGCCGACCTTGCCTGGCAAAACGTTGCTGCAGACAGTATTGCAGTGCCTGGGCGAGCAACAGAAAACCGCACTGGGGGATCCGGCGTTACGGGTAGTCCAGTTGCGTGACTGGTTGCTCGAAACCATCGCCGCGCAGCGTGAGGCGTCTGCCAGGCTCATCGGGCTGGCGCCAGAAGGTCATACTGTGCGTCCACCTCGGCGGTTTGCCGACGGGCGACTGGGTTATCAGCTCAATG
Organism: Pseudomonas sp. TWI628; assembly: GCF_039673865.1. Classification (NCBI taxonomy): domain Bacteria; kingdom Pseudomonadati; phylum Pseudomonadota; class Gammaproteobacteria; order Pseudomonadales; family Pseudomonadaceae; genus Pseudomonas; species Pseudomonas sp. TWI628. Next base: position 107,266 of record NZ_JBDJMM010000008.1, read on the forward strand.
GCGCCAGCGGTGAAAGCAGCCAGCAGGCGATCCGGCGCGGCATTCATCAGATATTTCCCACGCTCAGCCAGCTGCAGCTCGATGCCTACCTGAACGCCGTGCGCCTGCGAGGGGAGAGCTTGTGGGACCATTACATGATGTTGCAGCGGCAGCTGAGTGAGCTGCGTGATGTGCTGCAACAATGGCAGGCCGAGCGTCGAAACCCCTTCGATGGCATACGCCGCCGGCGCGTTGCGGATACCCTGCGTCGCAGCTGGCGGCGCAAGCTGGTCGATGACAATGACCATTACGAATTGAGGATTGACGGCGAGCGTGTCGCTCAATTGCCGACCTTGCCGGCGGGGATCGACTTCGTCCACGTGCAACGGCTGGCGCTGCGCAACATGCACTTGCAGAGCATCGACGCGGCATTCCTGCGAATGTTTCCCAACCTGGTCGAACTCGACCTCAGCGGCAACCAACTCACCCAGCTGCCTGAGGGCATCGAGCAGCTCTCCCGGCTGCGCAGGCTCGACCTGGGCAATAACCAGATTGTTCTGGATGATGCCGGCAGCCTGCGGCTGGCCCGCCTGCAACGCCTCTACAGCTTGAACCTCAGCTTCAACCCGCTTGGCGACGTTCCGGGGATATCGGCCTTGCATCATGTACGTGAGGTCAGCTTGCGTGGCACTGGCCAGGTCGACTTGGGTAGAGTCGTCCAGAACATGCCGTTGCTGGCGCATGCCGATTTGCGTGATAACCGCATCAGCGAGCTGCATCATGAGGTGCGAGGGTTGCGCCAGCGCCTGAGGCAGTTGAACCTGCATGACAACCCTTTGAATGAAAGCAGCGCAGAACTTCATGATCAAGCCCGTGGCGTCAGCAATAGCCGAGACCGGGGCAGTGCAGCCTATGTTCACGCATCGGTCACTGCCGATACCCGCACTGCGTGGATAGGCCGCCAGGAGCCGGTTCTGCGTGCGCAACGAGAAGCCACCTGGGACCGCTTGCGAGAAGAGCCGGGCTCAGCGGGGCTGTTCACGTTCCTCGCCGACTTTGCCGAAGGCGATGACTTCGAAGAGCAGCCGCGCCATTATCGGCGCCGAGTGTGGCGTCTGCTGAACGCCTGCGAAAGTAACGAAGTGCTGCGCGAGCAGGTCTTTCGCGAGGCCGAAGCTCCGCGCAGTTGCGAAGACCGCCTGTTGTTGATGCTCAATCAGATGGAGGTGGCGGTACTTGTTCATCAGGGCATTGACGGCGTCCCAGTTGCAGTGCGCGCCAGCCGATTGCTGCGCCTGGGCAGGCAATTGCATCGTCTGGACCTGCTCGATGCGATTGCCACGCGGCACGTGAACAGGTTGCGCGCATCGGCAATGGTCAGGGTCGACGAGATCGAGATACGGTTGTACTACCGTGCACAGCTTGCCGGCGCGCTTGATCTACCCGTTGCGCCAGATGAGATGTACTACGCGGCATTTGCCCGTGTCACGCCAGCCGATCTGGCACAGGCACAACTGGAAGTGGTGAGCACGGATACGGATGTGGCCATGCTTGACGCCTTGGCGCGGCGCCCCTTCTGGCAGGCCTATCTGCGCGAGACCTATCCTGAGCGTTTCGACAGCGTGCTCGAACCCTACCATGAGCGCCTGGAGGCACTTGAAGCAACGGCCAGGGGCGGCCAGGAAGGTGCCTATGCCGCGCAGGCTGAAAACTTGATGCGCGAGCATCAAGCCGAGGAGGCGGCCATGATACGTAACCTGACGACCGAGGTATGGGCGAGTGCCCGAGGGTCTCGTGGCTGAGGGCCACGAGACCGCTCTGCATCAGGCAGCCTGCTCGTGCCTGGACTCCTCCAGGTAGTGCTTCAATGCCTGCTGTTCGCTCTCACTGGTAAACAGCCCGAGCTTGGTGCGACGCCAAAGGATATCTTCGGCGTCGCATGCCCATTCCTGACGGCGCAGATAGTCCACTTCGAGGCTGAACAATCCGCCGCCAATGGCCTGACCCAACTGTTCCGGACCCTGCACACCGTCGAGCAACTGCCACACGCGGTAGCCATAGGTCAGCACCCAGCGCTTGGCGATATCCACCGGCAACCAGCCGTGGCGCGCCAGCACGTCATCTAGCAAGGCCTGCACGGTAGTCATGTTCTCACCACCCGGCAGTGGCGCGCTGGCCGTCCAGCTGCCACGCATGTGCGGGAAGTGTGGCTTGAGTTCGGCCATTGCCGATTCGGCCAGCTTGCGGTAGGTGGTCAGCTTGCCGCCGAACACCGACAGCAAGGGTGCCTGGCCTTCACTGGCCGACAGCGCCAGGGTGTAGTCACGGGTCACGGCGGACGGGTTGTCGGATTCGTCGTTGCACAGCGGGCGAACCCCGGAGTAGGTGTGCACGATATCGCCACGCACCAGCTGATGGTTGAAATGCTCGTTGACCACCTTGAGCAGGTAGTCGGTTTCCTGCTCTGTGATCGCCACCTTGGCTGGATCGCCGCTGTATTCGCGGTCGGTGGTGCCAATCAGGGTGAAACGCTCCAGGTAAGGGATGCAGAAGACGATGCGTTGGTCTTCGTTCTGCAGGATGTAGGCATGTTCGCCTTCGTACAGGCGCGGCACGATGAGGTGGCTACCCTGGATCAGGCGGATGCCATAAGGCGCATCGAGCTTGAGGTCGTCCTTGATGAAGCTGGCGACCCATGGGCCGGCCGCGTTGACCAGTGCCCGGGCACGGAGGGTCTGCAAGCTGCCATCGGCGTGCTGCAGTTCCACTTGCCACAGGCCATCCACGCGCTCGGCGCGCAGGCAGCGGGTACGGGTGCGGATGTGCGCGCCGTGCTCACGTGCAGCCATGGCGTTGAGCACTACCAGGCGGGCGTCGTCCACTGCGCAATCGGCGTATTCAAAACCGCGGGTGATTGCCGGCTTGAGCGGATAGCCCGGGCCGAAGCGCAGGCTGCGCGAAGCACCCAGGCGCTTGCGCTTGCCCAGGTGGTCGTAGAGGAACAGCCCGGCGCGGATCATCCAGGCCGGGCGCAGGTGCGGGCGGTGCGGCAACACGAAGCGCATCGGTTTGACGATGTGCGGGGCCTTGGCCAGCAGCACTTCGCGTTCGGCCAGCGCTTCACGCACCAGGCGGAATTCATAATGTTCCAGGTAGCGCAGGCCACCGTGGATCAGCTTGCTGCTGGCCGACGAGGTGTGCTGGGCCAGGTCGTCCTTCTCACAGAGGAATACCTTGAGGCCACGCCCGGCGGCGTCGGCAGCGATGCCCACGCCATTGATGCCACCGCCAATCACGGCGAGGTCATAGCAGTCTGCGAGTGGGGGCTGGGACGAAACGGGCTGGGACACGGGCAAGGCCTCCTGAGGCTGTTCACATCGAATATGAACATATATGTTCGTTTCCGAAAATATTAGCGCAACAGAAAGCCGGCTGCCAGTCGGTCTTTATAGAAAAAACTGATCAGATGACAACAAAGTGAACATTAACGAAAATTCTGGGTGATCGGTTTGAGAGAGTTGTCGCCTGTGAGACCGAGCGCCGCGCGGGCGGCGCATGGTCTCAAAGGCGCCTCATGGCATGCACCCAGAGGCCCTCACACCACCTCAAGCCGAATCTTGTACTGGTTCAGCAATTGAGTGAGGGCAGGCGCAGGTGCCTGGTCGGTCACCAGGCAGTCGACCAGGCTGATCGAGCCCAGGCGCACCATGGCATTGCGCCCGAACTTGCTGGAGTCGGCGGCAAGCACCACCTGGCGGGCGTTGGCGATGATCGCCTGGGAAACCCGCACTTCCTGATAATCGAAATCGAGCAGGCTGCCGTCTTCATCGATGCCGCTGATGCCCACCAGGGCGAAATCGACCTTGAACTGGTTGATGAAGTCGACGCTGGCCTGGCCCACCACGCCACCGTCACGACGCACCGTGCCGCCGGCTACCAGGACCTCGAAGTCATCCTTGGCGGCCAGGATCGCAGCCACATGCAGGTTGTTGGTGATGACCTTCAGGTGGTTGTGGTTGAGCAATGCCCGGGCAATCGATTCGGTGGTCGTACCGATATTGATGAACAGTGAGGCATGGTCGGGAATCTGCCGCGCCACGGCTTCGGCGATGCGCTGCTTTTCGTCGCGCATCTGGTCGGCGCGCATGGCATAGGCAGTGTTCTCGATGCTCGAGTCATAAGCCGCACCACCATGGTAGCGGCGTAGCAGGTTGAGCTCGGCGAGCTGGTTGATGTCGCGGCGGATGGTTTGCGGGGTTACGACGAACAGCTGCGCCATTTCTTCGATACTGACGTAGCCGCGGTCGCGCACCAGTTCGAGGATTTGTTGTTGGCGTGGAGGCAGATTCATGGGCGGTCCTTTGGGGCTGCCGGACAAATTCTGCAATGATGCCGTAGGATGGGGACTACGGCCAGTAGACGATGGGGCCGCATTGCGGCCCCAATCTGTGTTACGCCTCGTGATCTTCCCAGTCACGGGTGCGCTCGACGGCCTTTCTCCAGCCAGCGTACAGCTGCTCTTTCTGCGCCTCATCCAGCTGCGGGCTGAACTCGCGCTCGATGATCGCCTTGTCGCGCAGTTCTTCCAGGCCGCTCCAGAAGCCACAGGCCAGGCCTGCCAGGTAGGCGGCGCCGAGGGCGGTGGTTTCGCGCATTTTCGGGCGCTCGACGCAGGTGCCGAGGATGTCGGCCTGGAACTGCATGAGGAAGTTGTTGGCCACTGCGCCACCGTCCACGCGCAGTTCCGACAGGCGCTGGCCGCAGTCCTGCTGCATGGCGTCGAGCACATCGCGGGTCTGGTAGGCGATCGACTCCAGCGCCGCACGGATGATGTGGTCGACTTTCACGCCACGGGTCAGGCCGAACAGCGCGCCGCGGGCATACGGATCCCAGTACGGCGCACCCAGGCCGGTGAAGGCTGGCACCAGGTAGACGCCGTTGCTGTCCTTGACCTTGCTGGCGAAGTATTCGGTATCCAGCGCATCGTTGACGATTTTCAGCTCGTCACGCAGCCACTGCACGGTGGAACCACCGTTGAAGACCGCGCCTTCCAGGGCATAGGCCACCTCGCCACGCGGGCCGCAGGCAATGGTGGTGAGCAGGCCGTGGGAGGACTTCACGGCCTTGTCGCCGGTGTTCATCAGCAGGAAGCAGCCGGTGCCGTAGGTGTTCTTCGCCTGGCCTGGCTCCACGCACATCTGGCCGAACAGCGCGGACTGCTGGTCGCCGGCAATACCGGCGATGGCGATACCGCTCTTGGTGTGGCCGTAGACTTCCGACGACGGGCGCACCTCGGGAAGCATCTGCCGCGGGATGCCGAGGATTCCCAGGAGTGTTTCGTCCCACTGCAGACTGTGGATGTTGAACATCAGCGTGCGCGAGGCGTTGGTGTAGTCGGTGACATGCACCTTGCCGCCGGAGAATTTCCAGATCAGCCAGGTATCGATGGTGCCGAACAGCAGCTCGCCGCGCTCGGCGCGTTCGCGAGCACCTTCGACGTTATCGAGGATCCATTTCAGCTTGGTGCCGGAGAAGTACGGGTCGGTGACCAGGCCGGTGGCTTCGCGGATGTACTCTTCATGGCCATCACGCTTGAGCTGGGCGCAGATCTCGGTGCTGCGGCGGCACTGCCAGACGATGGCGTTGTACACCGGGCGGCCGGTTTCCTTGTCCCACACCACGGTGGTTTCACGCTGGTTGGTGATGCCCAGTGCGGCCACCTGGGCATGGCTGATGCCGGCCTGGGCCAGGGCCTCGACCATGGTCGCGCTCTGGGTGGCGAAGATCTCCATCGGGTCGTGCTCGACCCAGCCAGCGTGCGGGTAGTGTTGGGCGAACTCGCGCTGCGAGGTACCGACCACATTGGCATCGCGGTCGAAGATGATCGCCCGCGAGCTGGTGGTGCCCTGGTCCAGGGCGATGATGTAGTTCTTATCCTGGGTGTCTGTCATGGTCGTAGGCCTTGCATAAAGAGGAGTTCAGGGCGGTCGGCATCAGTTGGCTTGAGTATCGCCCTGGCGATTGTCGGTTGTCTCGGCGCTTGCGCTTTGCACCGTCGGCAGGTTGCGGGCGATAAGGCCTCGATAGCTCGCGGCGCCCAGGCAAGCGCCGAGGATCGGTGCGAACACCGGCACCAGGAAATACGGAATGTCCCGACCGCCAGTGAAGGCGATTTCGCCCCAGCCAGCCAGGAAGGTCATCAATTTGGGCCCGAAATCGCGGGCCGGGTTCATCGCAAAGCCGGTCAGCGGGCCCATGGCACTGCCGATCACGGCAATCAGCAGGCCGATCAGCAACGGCGCCATGGCGCCGCGCGGCAGGCCGTTGTTGTCATCGGTCAGGGCCATGATCACCGCCATCAGGATCGCGGTGATCACCACTTCGACCAGGAACGCCTGGCCAGTGGACAGTGACGGGTGCGGATACGTCGAGAATACCGAGGCCAGCTCGAGGCTCTCGGCGCTGCCACGCAACATGGCGTGGGCCTGTTCGAAATCGAAGAACAGGTTGCTGTAGAGCGTGTAAACGAGTGCGGCGCCACAGAATGCACCGCAGATCTGGGCAAGCGCGTAGAACGGCAGCTTGCGCTTGTCGAAGCCGGCGAACAGGGTGAGTGCGATGCTCACGGCCGGGTTCAGGTGCGCGCCGGAAATGCCGGCAGTGAGGTAGATCGCCATGCTTACGCCGACGCCCCAGATGATGCTGATTTCCCAGAGACCGAAGCTGGCGCCAGCGACCTTGAGCGCGGCGACGCAACCGGTGCCGAAGAAAATCAGCAAGGCGGTGCCGAGAAACTCGGCCAGGCATTGGCTGGACAGTGTGGGTTCGCGTAGAGCAGTCGTCATGTATGACCTCGTTGTTTTTGTTGTGAGGCGCAAAGCGCTCGACAGCAAAGCCTGATGTCTATCCCCATTGACCTCAGGCGGGAGTTAAGAAGCGCACCTTAAAAGAGCACCATTTATTCAGAAACGAAAAAATATAGACAAGAAACGCTGATGTCAAAGGTCGAAAGTGAACGGGTAGTCACGTTTTGGTCGCCTGTTTCAGAGGCTGATGCCCGTAGTAGAGGCCTGCGTCAGCCATTGGCTGGCTGGGATGTAGGATTTGCCCTAAAGTAGCCGCGAGCTGTCCCAGACCGGAGCACTGCATGACCCCCGCACTCGACCTCTTGAAAAAAGCCCGCGCCGAACATCGCGTGCACAGTTATGAACATGACCCCAAGTCGGCGTCATATGGGCTGGAAGCGGCTGAAAAGCTAGGGCTCGAACCGCAGCAGGTGTTCAAGACCTTGCTGGCGAGCAGCGAGAAGGGCGAGTTGCTGGTGGCGGTGGTGCCTGTGGTGGGGACGCTGGACCTCAAGGCCCTGGCCCATGCGGCGGGGGTGAAGAAATGCGAGATGGCCGACCCGGCAGCGGCTCAGCGGGCAACGGGCTATCTGGTGGGTGGAATCAGCCCGTTGGGGCAGAAGAAGCGCCTGCGCACTTTCATCGATGATACCGCGCAGAACTTTGCAACCATCCATGTCAGCGCCGGGCGGCGGGGGCTGGAGGTCGAGTTGGCGGCGGCGGTGCTGGCTGAGCATACCCAGGGCAAATTCGCCGGAATCGGTAGAGGCTGACATAGCTGGGGCTGCAAAGCAGCCCCAGCATTGTGAATCAGGTCGCCGAACTGTACCGGCGAACCCCATTCTCCTGGCGGGCCAACTGTGCTGAGACACTGCCCGGCACCGGGAACAGCACCAGGTGGTCGGCCTTCACCGCAATCCCCACATCCTCACCGACCTGGTGGTCGATATGGCTCGGGAAGATCGCCTCGAGCTGGCTCCCAGTGGGCAACTGCAGACGGTACAGCGTCGACGCGCCAAGGAAGCTCTTGCCAACGATGTTCGCCTGCAGTGCGCTGCCTGGGGCCGGCACGATGTCATCAGGGCGCAGCAGCACATCCACCGAGCTGCCTGGCGCCATGGTGTAGGCGCGGTTGCCACGCAGCTCGCCCAGTTCGGTATTGACCGCTTCATGGCTGCTCATCTGGCCACGGATGAAGTAACCCTGGCCGACGAAGCTGGCCACGAACGGTGTCTGCGGTTCGTGATACAGGTTGTAGGGGGTATCCCACTGCTCCAGCCGGCCTTCCTTGAACACGCCGACGTGATCGCTGACGGCAAACGCTTCTTCCTGGTCATGGGTCACCAGGATTGCACTGGTGCCGCGGCTCTTGAGGATGTCGCGCACTTCGTGGCTGAGGCGCCGGCGCAGTTCCACGTCGAGGTTGGAGAACGGCTCGTCGAGCAGTAGCAGTTGAGGCTCAGGGGCCAGCGCGCGCGCCAGGGCCACACGCTGTTGCTGGCCACCCGACAGCTCGTGCGGGTAGCGCCCGCCGAGGCCGCCGAGCTTGACCAGTTCGAGCATCTCTTCAATCACTTTCGCCTGGCTCGGGTGCTTGGCGATGCCGAAGGCGATGTTCTGTGCAACGGTCAGGTGCGGGAACAGGGCGTAGTCCTGAAACACCATGCCGATCCGGCGTTTTTCCGGGGCCAGGGTGAAGCCTGCGCGGGAAATCACCTCGCCAGCCAGCTGGATTTCACCCTCGTGCACCGGCTCGAAGCCGGCGATGGCACGCAGGGTGGTGGTCTTGCCGCAACCCGACGAGCCCAGCAGGCAACCGATGTCGCCTGCGTTCAGGTGCAGGTTGAGGTTCTGGACGATGCGCTGCTCGCCGTAGCCGCAGGCGAGGTTGCGCAGGTTGAGCAGTAAGGGTTGACTCATGCGTGGTGGTAAGCCGGTTCGACAAGAAATTCGAGAAGGGCCTTCTGTGCATGCAAGCGGTTCTCAGCCTGGTCCCAGGCGACCGAGCGAGGGTCGTCGAGCAGGTCATGGCTGATTTCCTCGCCCCGGTGGGCGGGCAGGCAGTGCATGAACAGGGCGTCAGGTGCCGCCAGGTCGAGCAGTGCGCGGGTGACCTGGTAAGGCGCGAAATGCGCCAGGCGCCGTGCAGTTTCCTCTTCCTGACCCATGGAAGTCCAGACATCCGTGGTCACCAGGTGCGCACCGCGCACGGCTTCTTGCGGATCGCGGACGATCTGCACGTGGTCGCCACCCAGGGCCATGAAGCGTGGATCGGGCTCATAGCCTTCCGGGCAGGCGATACGCAGCTGGAAGTCGAACTGCTTGGCCGCTTCGATGTACGAGTTGCACATGTTGAAGCCGTCACCGATCCAGGCCACGGTCTTGCCCTGGATCGAGCCGCGGTGCTCGAGGAAGGTCTGCATGTCGGCCAGCAGCTGGCACGGGTGCGACTCGTCGGACAGGGCGTTGATCACCGGCACGCGGGATTTGGCGGCGAATTCGGTCAGGGTGCTGTGGGCGTGGGTACGGATCATTACCACGTCAAGCATGCTCGACAACACGATGGCGCTGTCGCCGATCGGTTCGCCACGGCCCAGCTGGGTGTCGCGCGGCGAGAGGAAGATGGCCTGGCCACCGAGCTGGATCATGCCCGCTTCGAACGACACGCGGGTACGGGTCGAGGACTTCTCGAAAATCATGCCCAGCACGCGGTTTTTCAGCGGCTCGAACAGCACGCTTCGCTTGCGCAGGTCCTTCAGCTCGATGCCTCGGCGGATCACACCGAGCAATTCGTCGGTGGTGAAATCCAGCAGGGAGAGAAAGTGCCTAGCGCTCATGATTGACTACCTTATCTGCAACGGTATGCAGGTCGACCGTATGGTTTTTTTTGACAACGGGAGTGACCTGCGGCGTAAGCCGCACGGGGCGGACGAAATGGGGAAAGGCGCAATACTATAATTAAATGTCGCCTGAAACCAAGAGGGGAAACAGCAGCTCGTTCATAAGATGTTGCAAAGGGTGTCGTACCCCTTGAGCCTGTGCTGTTTTTTATTTGCTACAGAAGGTTGTACACGGCTTGCTGGCAATTTGGCAAATGGCTGTCGCGAATCGTGCGCCTGATGTCGCGGGATTCACGCCGCGAAGCGCGCTGGCCGGCGCAAGGGCTGCGGCGCATAGTCATTGCTCGACGACCCCTTACAACAACAAGGCAGAGGCGGCCATGACCAAGACCCTGCATCACCGTGCCTGTCACCTGTGCGAAGCGATCTGCGGCCTGAACATCGAAGTCAGCCACGAAGACGACGGGCGGGCGCTGCTCAGCTCGATCAAGGGCGACCCGCAGGACCCGTTCAGCAGGGGGCACATCTGCCCCAAGGCGGTAGCCCTGCAGGACATCCAGAACGACCCGGACCGCCTGCGCCAGCCGCACCGGCGGGTAGGGAGCGAGTGGCAGCCGATCGGCTGGGACGAGGCCTTTGCCTTGGCCGCCGACAGGCTGTGGGCAGTCCAGCAGGCGCATGGGCGCAATGCCGTGGCGGTCTACCAGGGCAACCCCAGCGTGCACAACTATGGGCTGATGACCCACAGCAACTACTTCCTCGGCCTGCTCAAGACCCGCAACCGCTTCTCTGCCACCTCGGTCGACCAGTTGCCGCAGCACCTGACCAGCCATCTGATGTACGGCCATGGCCTGCTGTTGCCGATCCCGGATATCGACCACACCGACTTCATGCTGATCCTCGGCGGCAACCCGCTGGCGTCCAATGGCAGCATCATGACCGTACCCGATGTCGAGAAGCGCCTGAAAGCCCTGCGGGGGCGAGGTGGACGCCTGGTGGTGGTCGATCCCCGGCGCAGCGAAACCGCCGCCATGGCCGACCATCATCTGTTCATCCGGCCCGGCGGTGATGCGGCCTTACTTTGTGGCCTGCTCAATACCTTGTTCGATGAGGACCTCGCGCGCGGCTCGCATTTGCCGGTCAGCGGCCTGCAGCAAGTGCGTGAAGCGATCGCGCCGTTCAGCGCAGAAGCGATGAGCGCACAGTGCGGCATCGCCGCCACCCAGATACGCCAACTGGCGCGGGACTTTGCCGCTGCGGACAAGGCGGTCTGCTATGGGCGCATGGGGGTTTCGACCCAGGCGTTCGGCACCCTGTGCCACTGGCTGGTACAGCTGATCAACCTGGTGACCGGCAACCTCGACCGAGAGGGTGGGGCGCTGTGCACAGAACCTGCGGTCGATCTGGTGGCGACCACTTCAGGTGGCCATTTCAATGCCTGGCAGAGCCGGGTTTCGGGCTTGCCGGAGTACGCTGGCGAGCTGCCGGTGGCGGCCCTGGCCGAGGAGATGCTGAGCCCCGGGGAAGGTCAGGTGCGCGCCCTGGTGACGGTCGCCGGCAATCCGGTGCTGTCTACGCCCAATGGCCGGCAGCTGGATGCGGCGCTGGAGGGGCTCGAGTTCATGCTCAGCATCGACCTCTACATCAATGAGTCCACCCGCCACGCCGATCTGATCCTGCCTTCGACCTCGGCGCTGGAAAACGACCATTACGACAGCACCTTCAACCTGCTGGCCGTGCGCAATGTTACCCGTTTCAATCGCGCTATCCTGGCCAAGCCGGCAGGTGCCCTGCACGACTGGGAGATTTTCGTCGGCCTCGCGCAGGCGTTCGCCAAGCGGGCCGAACTGGAACTGAAACCGACCTGGCCGCCAGCGCAGATGATCGACCTGGCCCTGCGCAAGGGGCGCTATGGTGAAGCCAGCGCCTGGAAGCTCTCGCTGCAGGCGCTGGACGAGCACCCTCACGGGCTTGATCTGGGGCCGTTGCGCGCCAACCTGGCGACGCGCCTGGCAACCGCCAGCAAAGCCGTCGAGGCGGCGCCACAGGTGCTGCTCGATGACCTGCAGCGGTTGGCCCTGCAGGCGCCTCCTGCACCGGGCGAGTTGCTGCTGATCGGTCGCCGTCACGTGCGCAGCAACAATTCGTGGATGCACAACTTCCATCGCCTGGTCAAAGGCAAGCCGCGTCATCAACTGCTGATGCACCCGCAGGACATGCACAGCCGGCAATTGCAGGATGGCCAGCGGGTGCGTATCCGCTCGCGTACCGGCACGCTGGAGGTCGAAGTGCAGGCCAGTGAAGACATCATGCCAGGGGTGGTCAGCCTGCCCCATGGCTTCGGCCATGGTCGCCAGGGCGTGCAGCTTCAGGTTGCCCAGGCACAAGCCGGTGTGAGTGCCAACGACCTCACCGACGAGCGCCTGCGTGACCCGGTTTCCGGTAATGCTGCGCTCAATGGCGTGCCCGTGCAGGTCGAGGCCGCATGAGCAATGGTAAGGCCGAGCACGCTGCTCGGCTTTCCGATACAATGCGTCACCGTGCCGACGATAGCGTCGGAAAGTTCAGCTGAGGTGCTAGATGGATATCATCGATACGATCAAAGAGCAGATTGCCAACAACACCATTCTGCTTTACATGAAAGGCTCGCCGAATGCCCCGCAGTGCGGGTTCTCGGCCAAGGCATCGCAGGCTGTGATGGGTTGCGGCGAGAAGTTCGCCTACGTCGACATCCTGCAGAACCCGGAAATCCGCGCCAACCTGCCAAAATACGCCAACTGGCCGACCTTCCCGCAACTGTGGGTAGCCGGTGAGCTGGTTGGCGGTAGCGACATCATGCTGGAAATGTTCGAGACGGGTGAGCTGCAGGCCCTGATCAAGGACGCCGCCGCCAAGGCCAAGGCCTCCGAAGCCTGATCATCAGGCAGCCATAAAAAAACCCGCTCAACGCGGGTTTTTTTATGGGGCGAGAATCTTATTCTTCGCCCATCTGCGACTGCAGGTAGTTCTCGATGCCGATCTTGTCGATCAGGCCCAGCTGGGTTTCCAGCCAGTCGATGTGCTCTTCCTCGGATTCGAGGATGTCTTCGAGCATGTCACGCGAGCCAAAGTCGCCAGCGGTTTCGCAGTGGGCGATGGCAGCTTTCAGGTCGGCCAGGCCTTTCTGTTCGATCTTCAGGTCGCACTCGAGCATCTCTTTGGTGTGCTCGCCGATCAGCAGCTTGCCCAGGTCCTGAACGTTGGGAATGCCTTCGAGGAAGAGAATACGCTTGATCAGTTTGTCAGCGTGTTTCATCTCGTCGATGGATTCTTTGTACTCGTGCTTGCCGAGCTTGTTCAGGCCCCAATCTTCGTACATGCGCGCGTGCAGGAAGTACTGGTTGATCGCGACCAGCTCGTTTCCGAGGATCTTGTTGAGATGCTGGATGACGCTTACGTCGCCTTTCATGTCGGGTTCCTGCCCTGTAGAAGTGTGCCAATACCGCGAAGTTTGAGCCTGTGACGGAGTGCTGTCAAACCTAAGTGTTTGAATAATAAGTGAAAATTAATAGGAATAAGAATGTTTGTGAACCGCGTTGGAAGGCTAACTTATTGATATTCAGGCATAAAAAAACCGGACACGAGGTCCGGTTCTTCAAATTCTGTAATATCAGGCAGCAGTAAATTCCACCGGATAGGGCAGGGCGGCTTGCTGGCTCACCTGCAAATCGGTGAGGGTCTCGCGGACCACCTGCTTGGCCAGGCAGGCGCATTTGCCACACTGGCTGGCGACATTGGTCGCCGCTCGGACTTCCTTGTAACTGCAGCATCCTTCATAGATCGCATCGCGGATCTGTCCGTCGGTGACGCCGACACAAAGACACACATACATAGGGCTGACCATCGCGGGTTGAGTCGATGGGTTGGAGCTTAATGTTAATGAGAATGCTTGTCAAAGGACTTTCTGAAAGGGCCGTGCTTGAGCGACCGACGGTTGCATTCGGCCTGTCACTGGAAGCCGTGTATGATGGTCAGCCTTTGTTGGATGTCGGGCAAGCCTGCTTGGCCCGGCAAACGGTTTTCCACTCTCACTAGGAGATTACAATGAGCGTACTCGTTGGCAAACAAGCCCCCGACTTCACCGTCCCAGCCGTCCTGGGCAATGGCGAAATCGTCGACAGCTTCAACCTGGCTTCGGCCATCAAGGGCAAGTACGGCCTGGTGTTCTTCTACCCACTGGACTTCACCTTCGTCTGCCCGTCCGAGCTGATCGCTCTGGACAACCGCATCCCTGACTTCCAGGCGCGCAACGTTGAAGTGATCGGCGTTTCGATCGACTCGCACTTCACCCACAACGCATGGCGTAACACCCCGGTCAACGCCGGCGGTATCGGCCAGGTCAAGTACACCCTGGCTGCCGACATCACCCACGAAATCTGCAAGGCCTACGACGTCGAGTCCGAAGGCGGCGTAGCCTTCCGTGGCGCCTTCCTGATTGACACCAACGGTGTTGTGCGTTCGCAGATCGTCAACGACCTGCCACTGGGCCGTAACATGGACGAGCTGCTGCGTCTGGTCGACGCCCTGCAATTCCACGAAGAGCACGGCGAAGTCTGCCCTGCCAACTGGAAAAAAGGCGACCAGGGCATGACCGCTTCGCCAGAAGGCGTTGCTGCTTACCTGAGCGAGAACGCTGGCAAGCTGTAATTGCCGCGCGCATGAAAAAACCGGCCCATGTGGCCGGTTTTTTTTGCTTCAAGGTTCAAGCGGCAAGCTACAAGTAAAACGCACAGCGCATGCGGCCTGCTTTTCCTTGTCGCTTGAAGCTTGCAGCTTAATCGTTGAAGTCGCGCCAGCCGCCCATTTCCTTCCAGCGGTTGACGATGCCGCAGAACAGCTCGGCCGTCTTCTCGGTGTCGTAACGCGCCGAGTGCGCCTCACGGCCATCGAAGTCGATGTCGGCGCTCTGGCAGGCACGCGCCAGCACGGTCTGGCCGTAAGCCAAGCCAGCCAGGGTCGCGGTGTCGAAGCTGGAGAACGGGTGGAACGGGTTACGCTTGATATCGTTACGCGTTACCGCCGCATTGAGGAAGCCAAGGTCGAAGCTGCTGTTGTGGCCGACCAGGATCGCCCGTTTGCAGCCATTGGCCTTGAGCGCCTTGCGCACACCACGGAAGATGTCGGTGAGCGCGCTTTCTTCGCTCACTGCCATGCGCAGCGGGTGGTCCAGCTTGATACCGGTGAACTCCAGCGCGGCCGGCTCGATATTGGCCCCTTCGAACGGCTCGACCCGGTAGAAGTAGGTGTGCTCGGGGAACAGGAAGCCCTTTTCGTCCATGCCAATGGTCACTGCGGCAATTTCCAGCAGGGCGTCGGTGGCGCTGTTGAAGCCGCCAGTCTCGACATCCACGACTACCGGCAGATAGCCACGGAAGCGCTCGGCCATCGGGTGGCGCGAACCGCTGCCGACCTGACCGTCCTGGTCGTCTTCGTACAGGTCTTCGCTCACGCGTTGTCCTCCAGCAGGCGCCAGCGCAGTTTCTCACCGGCGCGCAGCGGGATCACGGTCTGCTCGCCGAATGGCAGGCTGTCCGGGGCGGTCCATTCTTCGCGGACCAGGGTGATGGTGTCGGTGTTTGCCGGCAGGCCATAGAAGGCCGGGCCGTGCAGGCTGGCAAAGCCTTCCAGCTTGTCCAGTGCATTGCGCTGCTCGAATGCCTCGGCGTACATCTCGATGGCAGCGTATGCGGTGTAGCAACCGGCGCAACCGCAGGCGGCTTCCTTGGCGTGACGGGCATGCGGTGCCGAGTCGGTGCCGAGGAAGAACTTCGGGTTGCCGCTGGTGGCCGCGTCCAGCAGCGCCACCTGGTGGGTGTTGCGCTTGAGGATCGGCAGGCAATAGAAGTGCGGGCGGATACCGCCGACCAGCATGTGGTTGCGGTTGTACAGCAGGTGCTGGGCCGTGATGGTCGCACCGACGTTGGCCGGGGCTTCGGTGACGAACTGCGCGGCGTCGCCCGTGGTGATGTGCTCGAACACCACTTTCAGGGTCGGGAAGCGTTCGACCAGGCGGCGCATGTGCTCGTCGATGAAGCGCTTCTCGCGGTCGAACACGTCGATCTCGCTGCGGGTCACTTCACCGTGCACCAGCAATGGCATGCCGACTTCCGCCAGTGCCTCGATGGCCGGGAAGATGTTGTCGATGCTGGTCACGCCCGAATCGGAGTTGGTCGTCGCGCCAGCCGGGTACAGCTTGGCGGCGTAGACGATACCGCTGGCCTTGGCCGCGCGGATGTCCTCGGGGCTGGTGCGGTCGGTGAGGTACAGCACCATCAGCGGTTCAAAGCGGCTGCCAGCCGGGCGAGCGGCAAGGATGCGCTCACGGTAGGCGCCAGCTTCGACGGCATTGCGCACCGGCGGAACCAGGTTAGGCATGATGATGGCACGGGCGAAAGTACGCGCCACATCGCCAACGGTATGGGGCAGGACGGCACCATCGCGCAGATGGATGTGCCAGTCGTCGGGACGCAGGAGGGTCAGGCGATCGGACATTGGGAATTCCAGGCGGGTCGAACTCAGGCCCCAATGCTACCGGAAAACCCCGGTCCGAGCACGGCTATCAAGTTTTCCGGCAAGCGTCCGATAGCCTGCCTGTAAGCCGTCAGAATTTGTGGAGCCGCCCGTGCGCCAGCGTTACCTAGCCCTGTTGACCCTTGTCGCCAGCCTGCCGGCCGGCGCACTGACCTTCCAGACCCGCATGGAGAATGTCGCCTGGAAAGTCGAGGGTGACCAGTTCGAATGCCGCCTGATCCAGCCGATCGACGGTTTCGGCAGTGGCGAGTTCGTGCGCAAGGCTGGTGAGCAACCGGTGTTCCAGCTGCGTTCGCACAGCAATGTGCTGGGTGCAGGTTCGGCCACCTTGCTGGCTGCCGCTGCCCCTTGGCAGCCGGGGCGCGGTGATGTGAACCTTGGTGCCGTACGCATGGCCCGCAGCGGCGTGCTGTTCAGCTCGTCGCAGAGCCAGGCCAGCCGCTTGATCAACGGCCTGCTCGATGGCCGCAGTACGGTGGTGCGCAACTACACCGGCGAAGGTGGGCGGGCGATTGAAGTACGCGTGCTGCCGGTCAGCTTCGCCAAGGCGTACAGCGACTATCAGGCCTGCGCCAGCAAGATGCTGCCGATGAACTATGACCAGGTGCGCCAGACCCAGGTCGGCTTCCCCGGCGGTGGCTTCGACCTGGACGCCGATGCCCGTGCGCGGCTGGACGTGATCCTCGATTACCTGAAGGCTGACCCGACGGTGAACCACATCGAGCTCAACGGCCACTCCGACAACAGTGGTAACCGCCTGACCAATCGCGACACTTCGCGGCGTCGGGCCTTGGCTGTGGCCGATTACTTCAAGGCCCATGGTGTGCCGGAAGAGCAGATTGTCGTGCGCTTCCATGGCGAGCGCTATCCGCTGGTGAAGAACAACAGCCCGGCCAATCGGGCGCGTAACCGGCGGGTGAACATCGAACTGGATCGGGTGGCGATGGCGGAGAAGCCGGTTGTGCAGCCAGTGCAGCAGCAGGTGCCAGCAGCGGCTCCTGGGGCTAAGGCGCCCTGATATCGGCATGGCTGGCAGGTGCATGCATCAGAACATTTGTCGCCTGTGAGACCGAGCGCAGATGCTGCTGCGGCAAGCACGTCGCGCCGCTGACCGTTCCTGTCGCTTTGTCGTCAGAAGCTGTCGCCCCACTGTAAATTTATCCGCAACGCCGGTAGAATCGGTCCCTTTCCGTACAACCCCGTGGAGTGATGGCATGGCGGACGTAAAAAAGGTCGTACTGGCGTATTCCGGCGGCCTTGATACTTCGGTGATTCTCAAGTGGCTGCAGGATACCTACAACTGCGAAGTGGTGACCTTCACCGCTGACCTGGGTCAGGGCGAAGAAGTCGAGCCGGCCCGCGCCAAAGCGCAGGCGATGGGCGTAAAAGAGATCTACATCGACGACCTGCGCGAAGAGTTCGTGCGTGATTTCGTCTTCCCGATGTTCCGCGCCAATACCGTATACGAAGGCGAGTACCTGCTGGGTACTTCCATCGCTCGCCCGCTGATCGCCAAGCGCCTGATCGAAATCGCCAACGAAACCGGCGCCGACGCCATTTCCCACGGCGCTACCGGCAAGGGTAACGACCAGGTCCGCTTCGAGCTGGGTGCCTACGCCCTCAAGCCTGGCGTCAAGGTCATCGCCCCATGGCGCGAGTGGGACCTGCTGTCCCGCGAAAAGCTGATGGACTACGCCGAGAAGCACGGCATCCCGATCGAACGCCACGGCAAGAAGAAGTCGCCGTACTCGATGGACGCCAACCTGCTGCACATCTCCTACGAAGGCGGTGTCCTGGAAGATACCTGGACCGAGCACGAAGAAGACATGTGGCGCTGGAGCGTCTCGCCAGAGAACGCCCCGGACCAGGCTACCTACATCGAGCTGACCTACCGCAACGGTGACATCGTCGCCATCGACGGCGTCGACATGACCCCGGCCACCGTGCTTGCCGAACTGAACCGCATCGGCGGCGCCAACGGTATCGGCCGTCTGGACATCGTAGAGAACCGTTACGTGGGCATGAAGTCCCGTGGCTGCTACGAAACCCCTGGTGGCACCATCATGCTCAAGGCGCACCGCGCCATCGAGTCGATCACCCTGGACCGCGAAGTCGCTCACCTGAAAGACGAGCTGATGCCGAAGTACGCCAGCCTGATCTACACCGGCTACTGGTGGAGCCCGGAGCGCCTGATGCTGCAGAAGATGATCGACGCTTCGCAGGTCAACGTTAACGGCGTCGTGCGCCTGAAGCTGTACAAGGGCAACGTCATCGTGGTTGGCCGCAAGTCGGACGACTCGCTGTTCGATGCCAACATCGCGACCTTCGAAGAAGACGGCGGCGCCTACAACCAGGCCGATGCTGCTGGCTTCATCAAGCTCAACGCGCTGCGCATGCGTATCGCTGCCAACAAAGGCCGCGAGATGCTCTGAGCATCTGGCTGAAGTGGCAAAAAAACCCGGCTCTGGCCGGGTTTTTTTTGCCTTCTGAAACGTGCTCTGATCAGCGGCCATGGGGGCGATCCTCAGGCATGCGGGTGGTGGAAAGACGCACGCACTGCTGCAGATCCATATTGCACAGTTGCCAGTGCCTGTTTTCGACCTGCGGTTGCTTAATGGCTTGCATGATTTGTTGTTCTATAAGTTTCTGCGCGTCTGGGCCGGAGAACATCATGGTTACAGTTTCTTGCATGTCGGGATGTACCGCTTGTTCAGGGATGTTCTTCTGCTCGGCCAAGTCAGGTTTGTAAAAGGATTTGTAGTTGAAGTTCAGGGTGAGAAAGAACAGGGCAGTGAGAAAGAATGGGAACCCTACAAGGAACCAGGTGTAGTACGTCTGACTTTTTTCACTGAGAAAAGGCAAGGTTGCCAAGGCAGAAGCTTCGATGATGCCAGCGAAGATGGCGATTATCGTCAGCGGAGCCACTGGTTGGTTATCGGTCATGGTTATTGCCTCCTGCTTGTTCCGCTTATCAATAACCTACTGACTGGCTCAACTAAATTGTGGAATTTTTCCCGGGGAGGGAATTTGTCGACGTGGTTGATGGGGTGAGCGAGTCGATCAGGTTTGATTCGCGAGTTCGTAAGCACATTCTTGAGAAGGCTTTAAATTTTTCTTGTAGGAAAATTCCCAAACCGACGTAAGGTTCATCTATTCGGCTACTTGGGCGGGGAATTGACGCGCCATTGAGCGTTCTGCTCGGTTATGGTGAGGCAGTCGTCAAAGCAGAATAATGAATGATGGATATCGCATGAATAAAGTCCTTATCGTGGATGATCATCCGGTCATACGCTTGGCAGTGCGCATGCTGATGGAGCGACATGGCTACGATGTTGTTGCGGAAACCGACAACGGTATAGCGGCCTTGCAGCTCACTCGCGAACACCTTCCCGATATTGTTGTACTGGATATCGGCATCCCCAAACTCGACGGGCTGGAGGTCATTGCCCGCATGGCCGCGGCCAGCCCTGGCAGCCGAGTTCTGGTGCTGACTTCCCAGGCACCGGGGCATTTCTCCATGCGCTGCATGCAGGCGGGGGCCTCAGGCTATGTGTGCAAGCAGCAGGAACTTACCGAACTACTCAGTGCCATCAAGGCTGTGCTCTCTGGTTACAGTTACTTCCCGAACCAGGCATTGCACAAGTCCCATGGCCGGGTGGGGGGGGCCAGTGAGGCGGAAATGGTTGATCGCCTGTCGGCAAGGGAGATGATGGTGCTGCAGCAGCTTGCACGCGGGCGCTCCAACAAGGAGATTGCCGACAGCATGTTCCTCAGCAACAAGACGGTCAGCACCTACAAGACCCGCCTGCTGCTGAAGCTGAATGCCCACTCGCTGGTGGACCTGATCGAATTGGCCCGGCGTCATGGTCTGAACTGAGCCCTGCATCCACAAAGCCTCCGCGAAGGAGGCTTTGCGTAAGGCTACAGATCGTAGTCGAAATCGGCAAGTTGCCGTTGCAGGCGTCGCTCTTCGAGAAGGTTGTCAATGGTACGACGCTTGCTCAGGTTGGTCTTCGCGGTTTCTACCTGAGGCTCCGCTTCGTCGTCAGCGGTAGCAAAGTCATCTTCGATCGACAGGTCGTCTTTATCGGTACTCATGAGTCGCTCCAAGCCAAAGGGCCATTGGCCGTCCTTATAGCGAGAAAGCGAAGTCCGGTAAAAAAGATTTTTTCAATCGCAATGCAGCTGTTTTTGCTATTGGCTCAATCGTCGGAGGTCTTGTGCTTGTATTCGCACAAATCTTCGATGCGGCAGCTACCGCAACGCGGCTTGCGTGCCTGGCATACGTAACGGCCATGCAGGATGAGCCAATGGTGAGCGTCGAGCAGGTAATCCTTGGGGACGAACTTGACCAGTTTCTTCTCGACCTCGAGCACGGTCTTGCCAGGCGCGATGCCGGTGCGGTTGCTGACCCGGAAGATGTGCGTGTCCACGGCCATGGTCGGCTGGCGGAAGGCGGTGTTGAGCACCACATTGGCGGTCTTGCGCCCCACGCCCGGCAACGCTTCCAGTGCTTCTCGGGTCTGCGGCACTTCGCCGCCATGGCGCTCGATCAACAGCCGGCACGCCTCGATGACGTTCTTGGCCTTGCTGTTGTAGAGGCCGATGGTCTTGATGTATTCGCTCAGCCCTTCGATACCAAGCGCGTAGATGGCTTGCGGCGTATTGGCGACCGGAAACAGGCGCGCGGTGGCCTTGTTGACGCCGACATCGGTGGACTGCGCCGAAAGCGTCACGGCAACCAGGAGCTCGAATGGGGTGGTGTAGGCCAGTTCCGTTTTCGGGTCCGGATTGTCTTCGTGCAGCCTGCGAAAGATCTCCAGGCGTTTGGCGGCATTCATGGGGTCAACGCTTTCCTTGACGACGTGTGAGGGTGGGGCGTAGCCGATTGTACAGGGCCAGTAGCGCGCCGAGCAGTAGCAGCCCACCGGATGGCAGGATGGCCAGGTGCATGCCTGCTATCTCGGCCAGCCATTGGCGACTCGCGCCGAGCAACAGGCAGGCGAGCAGCAGGCCACTCAGGTGGAGCAGCAGTTGCCGCCAGCGCCCTTCTTTTGGCAGCAATGTGTCGATGACAAGGCATTGCAGGCAGATCAGTGCCGGAAAATAACCAAGCGTCAGCGCCAATGGCAATGCCCAGGCACGCAGGGCCAGTTGCAGGCAGCTGGCAAGCGCAGCAAGCAGCAGCAGGCTTGCCAACCAGTACCTCGCGCCGCTGAGTGTTGGCCGCAGCAGGCTCAGCGAGGCTTGGTGGAAAAGGGCTAGCACGAGCATGCATGCGCTGATGCCTGCCGCCTGGGTGAAGGTGCGGGTGGCGCCAAGCAGCGCAGCCAGGCCGGTTACCAGCAGGCAGAATCTATTCATGGCCGGGGGCTCCGAGCAGTTCGCTGCGGTGCTGGTCAAAATAGCGCAACGCCTCCTGTTGCGCGTCGATGACGGCCCGGGACGTAACGGTTGCCCCGGCCAGCTGGTCGAAGTCGCCTTGGTCGCGCCTGAGCGCCCAGCGATCGCCAAGGCCGTGCTTGGCAAACTGGGCCAGCCAGCCAGACTGCGGATCGGCAATCTGGGCGCCCAGCCCAGGGCTTTCCTGCTGTTCGATCACCCGGGTGCCGATCAGGCGGCCTTCCGCGTCGATGGCAATGCTCAGCTTGATCGGGCCGGCATAGCCCTGGACCTGGCTTACCAGCACGATGGCTGTTGGCAGCGTGCCTTGGGTCGCGCGGTACGCCGCGAGGATCGTGCTGTGCAATGGCTGTTCGGCCGGCAATGGCAACGCGCTGTCCAGGGGGCGGTTGTCGTAACTTTGCGCGGGCAACACCGCCAGAAACCGGCGTGCCAGTAGCCGGTGCTCGGCATCGACGATGGCGGGGCGAGTCCAGTGCTGCCAGGCCAGCGTGAACGCTAATGCCAACCCGCCGACGGCAAGTAGCAGCAGGCTGCTGCGAATGGGGGCGATCATGGCGAGGCCTCTTGGCGGCGCAAGGCGAAGCGATCCAGGGCGGGCGCCGCCAGGTTCATCAACAGGATGGCGAATGCCGTGCCATCCGGGTAGCTGCCCCAGGTGCGAATCAGGTAGATCAGCGTGCCTGCGCCAAAGCCGAACAGCAGCCTGGCCAGGTTGGCCTTGGGGCCAGACACCGGCTCCGTGGCGATGAAGAATGCCGCCAGCATGGTTGAGCCGCTGAACAGGTGCAGCAGTGGCGAGCCGTTCGAATCCGAGCCGGAGCCATTCCAGGCCAGCAGGCTGAACAGGAACAGGCCGGCCAGCAGGCCTGCCGGGGCATGCCAGCTGATGACCTTGCGCTGCCAGAGAAACAGCCCACCGAACAGTAATGCCAGATTGATCCATTCGCTGCTGCGGCCGCCCACATTGCCAAAACCGGGGTGGCTGGCGAACAGCTCTTCGATGGTCAGGCTGCGGTTGTGGCGCAGGCCATCGAGAATGGTCGGCCCCGCCCAGGCATCGATCTGGTTGCCAGCGCCAGACACCAGCTGCAGGCTGTCGAAAAAGCCAACGGCGTGGTTGGGCCAGTGGGTCATGTGCAGCGGAAAGTTCAGCAGCACAAAGGCGTAACCAACCATGGCCGGGTTGAACAGATTGCGGCCCACGCCGCCAAAGGCCTGCTTGCCGACGCCAATGGCAATGCCTGCAGCAGTCACTGGTAACCACCAGGGCGCTGATACAGGCAATGCAATGGCCAGCAGCACGGCAGTCACCAGGGCACTGCCATCGTTCAGTGCCATTACAACAGGCTGGCGACGCACCGCCAGCAGTACCGCTTCGCAACTCAACGCACTACTGGCGCACAGCAACAGGCTGAACAGCACACCCCAGCCCTGCGTCCAGAACGCTGCGAGCAGGCCGGGCATGCAGGCCAGCAGCACCAGGCCCATGGCCTTGCGTTGCCGTGGGTCAGGGCTTGCCATGGTCGTGTCTGGCCGCCGTGGGCGCAGCATCGGCAGCGGCGGCTTTTTGCGCCTTGATCCGCTCGAGGGCGGCCTTGATCGGGTCTGCCGCGCCCTTTGTGGCGTCGGCCGTACGTGCCAGGCGCTGAGCCTCTCTGCGAGCGATATCGCGTTGCAGGCGGGCGTTTCGCTGTTCATGGCGCTGGCGCGCATGATCGCGGCGCTGGTGGCGGGCCTGCAGCTGCTCGGGGGAGTGGGCCAGGCCGCTGACAATCGGCACCACTGTCGGCGGCAGAGGCTGCATGTCGATGCAGTCGACCGGGCAGGGAGCCAGGCAAAGGTCACAGCCGGTGCATTCGCTGGCAATGACCGTGTGCATCAGCTTGGCAGCGCCGACAATGGCATCGACCGGGCAGGCCTGGATGCACTTGGTGCAACCGATGCATTCGGCCTCACGAATGTAGGCGACCTGGGGTGGGGCGCTACCTCGCAGCGGGTCAGGCGCAAGCAGTGGCACCTCGAGCAGCGTGGCCAGCGCGGCGATGGTCTCGCTGCCGCCTGGCGGGCACTTGTTGATGGCCTCGCCCGCTGCCAGGCCTTCGGCGTAGGGCCGACAGCCGTTGTGGCCGCATTTGCCACATTGGGTTTGCGGCAACAGGGCATCGATGCGTTGAATCAAGTTCATTGCGTGAAAAGTCCGTTGAATCCGGAGAACGCCAGGGCCATGACACCTGCGCCGATCAATGAAATGGGCAAACCGCGCAGAGCGGCCGGTATTTCAGCGTGCTGGCAGCGTTGGTGCAGGTCGTCGAACAGTACCAGCGCAAGCCAGAAACCCAGGCCGGCCAATGCCCCCCAGCGCAACGTTGCAAGTGCTGAGGTGTCATCTCCCGTCACTTGCAGCGCCAGGCCCAGCAGCAAGGCGTTGCCCAGCAATGGCAGCGCAAGGTTGCTGGTCGGCCACTGCGCACGCAGCCTGCCCAGCACCTGCGGTACGCCCCATGCCAGGAGTGCCAGCCAGGGCAGTAGCAGGAACAGGCGCAGGTCCTGCAACTGCCAGGGCGCCACGATCAGCCGTTCCAGCGCTAGCCCGCCGCTTGCCCCGAGTGCGATCGACAAGGCGCCTGCCAGGCCACACACCTGCAGGCGCAGCCGGCTCAGCGGCTGTTGTTGCAAGAGCAGGTGGCTGAACAGCGCGGCGCTGGCCAGGATCAGCAGGTAGTCGTTCATGTGAATGACGATAGCCGGGAATCGCCTGCAACGTCCGGCATTGGCGCTGCAGATGGAGTTGCCCCGGCGGTTGGGCCGGGGCAGGAGGCTTACTTGATGCGCTGA
The DNA here is from genome assembly GCF_039673865.1 of Pseudomonas sp. TWI628. NCBI lineage: Bacteria > Pseudomonadati > Pseudomonadota > Gammaproteobacteria > Pseudomonadales > Pseudomonadaceae > Pseudomonas > Pseudomonas sp. TWI628. The sequence continues at coordinate 131,741 of NZ_JBDJMM010000008.1, forward strand.
CCTGGCTTGGCGCCGCTGTCAGGGCTGAGCAGGTAGATCTCTTCGCCACCAGGGCCGGCTGCCATGACCATGCCCTCGGACACGCCAAAGCGCATTTTGCGCGGCTTGAGGTTGGCCACCATCATGGTCAGGCGGCCTTCCAGCTTGGAGGGGTCCGGGTAGGCCGACTTGATGCCGGAGAACACGTTACGGCGCTCGTCGCCGATGTCCAGGGTCAGTTGCAGCAGCTTGTCGGCGCCAGGCACGGCCTCAGCCTTGACGATCAGCGCGACGCGCAGGTCGACGGCGGCAAAGGTGTCGAACTCGATTTCGGCAGACAGCGGGTCCTTGCTCAGCTCGCCGTTGCCGGCCGGCGCTTGGGCTTCGGCGGCCAGCAGGTCTTCCTTGCTGGCGGCGACCATGGCTTCGACCTTCGCCGGTTCGATACGGCTCATCAGGGCCTTGAACGGGTTCAGCTGGTGGTTTTCCAGGCGCGATTGATGGTCGTTCCAGGTCAGCGGCGCGACGTTGAGGAACGCCTCGGCATCGGCGGCGAGCAGCGGCAGCACCGGTTTGAGGAAGATCACCAGTTGGCGGAACAGGTTGATGCCCTGGGCGCAGATGGCCTGGACTTCGTCCTGCTTGCCTTCCTGCTTGGCCAGCGACCACGGCGCCTTGTCGGCGATCCAGGCGTTGGCGCGGTCGGCCAGGGCCATGATCTCGCGCATTGCACGGCCGAAATCGCGGCCTTCATAGGCTTCGGCAATCGACGGGGCGGCAGCGAGGAAGGCCTCGGTCAGCTCCGGCGCAGCATCGCCAGCGACCATCACGCCAGCATTGCCCTTGTGGATGAAGCCGGCGCAACGGCTGGCGATGTTGACCACCTTGCCGACCAGGTCGGAGTTGACCTTCTGCACGAAGTCCTCGAGGTTCAGGTCGAGGTCGTCGACGCCACGGCCAAGCTTGGCGGCGTAGTAGTAGCGCAGGTATTCCGGCTGCAGGTGGTCCAGGTAGGTGCGGGCCTTGATGAAGGTGCCGCGCGACTTGGACATTTTGGCGCCGTTCACGGTCAGGTAGCCGTGCACGTTGACCGCAGTCGGCTTGCGGAAGCCGGCACCTTCGAGCATGGCTGGCCAGAACAGGGCGTGGAAATTGACGATGTCCTTGCCGATGAAGTGGTACAGCTCGGCTTTGGAGCCTTCGTTCCAGAATGCGTCGAAGTCCAGCTCCGGGCGGCGTGCGCAGAGGTTCTTGAAGCTGGCCATGTAGCCGATCGGCGCGTCCAGCCAGACGTAGAAGTACTTGCCCGGCTCGCCCGGGATCTCGAAGCCGAAGTACGGCGCATCACGTGAGATGTCCCACTCCTGCAGGCCGGAGTCCAGCCATTCGGCGAGCTTGTTGGCCACCGCGTCCTGCAGGGTGCCGCTACGGGTCCACTGCTGCAGCATGGCCTGGAAGTCTGGCAGCTTGAAGAAGAAGTGCTGGGAATCGCGCAGTACCGGGGTGGCACCGGAGATCGCTGACTTGGGGTTCTTCAGTTCGGTCGGGGCGTAGGTGGCGCCGCACTTTTCGCAGTTGTCGCCGTACTGGTCTTCAGCCGCGCATTTGGGGCAGGTGCCCTTGATGAAGCGGTCGGCGAGGAACATGCCCTTTTCGGGGTCGAAGTACTGGGTTACCGAGCGGGTGGCAATGTGCCCGGCGTCGCGCAGGCGGCCGTAGATCAGGCTCGACAGCTCACGGTTTTCGTCGCTGTGGGTAGAGTGGAAATTGTCGAAGTCCACCAGGAAGTCGGCGAAGTCGCCGCTGTGCTCGGCCTGGACATTGGCGATCAGCTGCTCCGGGGTGATGCCTTCTTTCTCGGCACGCAACATGATGGCCGAGCCGTGGGCATCGTCGGCGCAGACGTAGATGCACTGGTTGCCGCGCAGCTTCTGGAAGCGCACCCACATGTCCGTCTGGATGTACTCCAGCATATGACCAAGGTGGATGGATCCATTGGCATAGGGCAGGGCGCTGGTAACGAGAATCTGACGTGGCTCGGACATGGTGGCTCGGCTACTTATCTGGCTCGGGTAAAAATGAGGGTGATCGGCCACTATAAAGGGCCGGCGAAGATATTTCACCCTAAGCACGCATCTGCTGACGATTGACGGGTTAGGATAGGCGTCTGTTTCGTACTCAGTTTGCCAATGGGAGTGTCCATGAGTGCCGTCACCCGTGCCGCCGTCGAAGGCGTGCTTCGCCAGTACACCGACCCCTACCTGAACCAGGACCCGGTCAGCGCCGGTTGCGTGCTCGCCATCGACATCCAGGGCGGGCAGGTCGCTGTGCAGCTGCAACTGGGCTATGCTGCCGGCCTGTTCAAGAACGGCTGGGCCCAGGTGCTGCAGACCGCGATCGAGAATCTCGACGGCGTCAGCTCGGCCCAGGTGTCGATCGACTGCGTGGTCGCCGCGCACAAGGCCCAGGCCCAGGTACCGGCCATGGCCAACGTCAAGAACATCATTGCCGTGGCCTCGGGCAAGGGCGGGGTCGGCAAGTCGACCACCGCTGCCAACCTGGCCTTGGCCCTGGCCCGTGAAGGCGCCCGCGTGGGCATTCTCGATGCCGACATCTATGGCCCCAGCCAGGGCGTGATGTTCGGTATTGCCGAGGGTACCCGCCCACAGATCCGCGAGCAGAAGTGGTTCGTGCCGATCAAGGCCCATGGCGTGGAAGTCATGTCCATGGCATTTCTCACCGATGACAACACGCCGATGGTCTGGCGTGGGCCGATGGTGTCCGGTGCGTTGCTGCAGCTGGTGACCCAGACGGCGTGGGACGACCTGGATTATCTGGTCATCGACATGCCGCCGGGTACTGGCGATATCCAGCTGACCCTGGCGCAGAAGGTGCCGGTGGCCGGTTCGGTAATCGTCACTACGCCACAGGACCTGGCCCTGCTGGATGCCAAGAAGGGCGTGGAGATGTTCCGCAAGGTCAACATCCCGGTGCTGGGCGTGGTGGAAAACATGGCCGTGCACATCTGCTCGAACTGCGGCCATGCCGAGCACCTGTTCGGTGAGGGCGGTGGCGAGAAGCTGGCGGCGCAGTACGGCGTCGACCTGCTGGCCTCGCTGCCGCTGTCGATGCTGATCCGCGAGCAGGCCGACAGCGGCAAGCCGACGGCGATCGCCGAGCCGGAAAGCCAGATTGCCATGGTCTACCAGGAACTGGCCCGCCAGGTGGGCGCGCGGATCGTGCTGCAGGAAGCGGCGGCGCCGGCGATGCCGAGCATCACCATCAGCGAAGACTGAGGCAGCACGTGTGGGAACGGCCTTGCCGGTCCCACAAGGCCGCAGATGCTTTGCAGTCAGGCATAAAAAAACCCGCCAGAAGGCGGGTTTTTTTGAAAGCTAGGAAGCTGAGATCGACTTAGGCGATCTGAACTTCTTCAGCCTGCATGCCTTTCTGGCCGCGGGTAGCGACGAAAGTAACAGCCTGGCCTTCTTTCAGGGTTTTGAAGCCGTCAGCTTGGATGGCTTTGAAGTGCACGAACAGGTCGTCGCCCGACTGAGGGGTGATGAAGCCGTAGCCTTTCTCATCGTTGAACCACTTAACAACACCGGATTGACGGTTGGACATTTTTCTGTCTCCTTGGACAATTTGATAACGGTCAGGAAAAACCCTGCCCGGGACTGAGCGCAAAGAGAGCAGAAAATTCAGCGATGGGCCGATCAGGATCGTGCATCAAACTAGAGATTCTCGGTGTCACGTGCAGCACAGTGGCGCCACCTTACCCCACTTTCCACGAGCTGCCAATGGTCTGTGAACGCTTTACGCAAATTCGGATCGACGGCGGCTGTAGCCCCCGTCCGGCGCGGGATAAGGCACTGGAACTTTAACCCGGGCGCCGGGACCGGTAAGATGCGCGTCTGGATTTTCCCCTCGCAACTCTTCAGGACACCCCGCCATGAGCATCAAATCGGACAAGTGGATTCGCCGCATGGCGCAGGAACACGGCATGATCGAACCGTTCGTCGAGCGCCAGGTGCGCGGCGAACAGGACAGCCGGGTCATCTCCTTCGGCGTCTCCAGCTACGGCTACGACGTGCGTTGCGCCGACGAGTTCAAGGTGTTCACCAACATCAACTCGGCCACCGTCGACCCGAAGAACTTCGACGCCGGCAGCTTCGTCGACATCAAGAGCGACGTCTGCATCATTCCGCCAAACTCCTTCGCCCTGGCCCGTACCGTCGAGTACTTCCGCATTCCGCGTGACGTGCTGACCATCTGCCTGGGCAAGAGCACGTACGCCCGTTGCGGCATCATCGTCAACGTCACCCCGCTCGAGCCGGAGTGGGAAGGCCACGTGACCCTGGAGTTCTCCAACACCACCACGCTGCCGGCGAAGATCTACGCCAACGAAGGCGTGGCGCAGATGCTGTTCCTGCAGTCCGACGAAGAATGCGAAGTGTCGTACAAGGACCGCGGCGGCAAGTACCAAGGTCAGCGCGGCGTCACTCTGCCGCGTACCTGATCCGACGAGCGCGGGGAATTAGTTTCGCGGATGGCACTCCAACAGTTTGCACAGTGCCGATACGTATGCAGCGTGTCGGCCCTCGTTCAGGAGCTGCCAATGAAACTCAACCCCGCAATCACTGCGAAGCTGGCCGTGTTGCAGCCCAACCAGATCGGGTTGCTGGCCTGGTCACTGCTGGCGCACCCGCTGCCCATGCAGGCCGGTGGCGTGCCGCACCAGCCTGATCCTGATACGCCGCAGCCGCCGGAGCCCGGCGAACATCCTCCGATGGAGCCAGGCGAGCCTACCCTGCCCGACGAGCCACCACCGTCTCCTGTCGCCTGACTATTCGGCCAGCGCCCAGACCTGATCGCCTCCGGCCAGGAAAACGCGAGTGCCGGAGCCCGGCTCGACCCGCCATCCCCCGGTGAACTCACCGAAGGCCGGCAGCAGGCTGACCTGAGCATCGATCAGGAAGCACGGTAGCCGCAGCCGTTGCCGTGCCCGCCCGCGCAGCACATACACCGGATGCACGTGCCCGGCGAGCACCGGGTGGCTGGGGTGAGGCGTAGGGTCGTGCTGCAGGGCAAAGGGGGCCAGCAGCAAAGGTTCGTCCCTTACCTCGATCCGTAGTTCTGCCGGCGGATCACCGGCGTGGCGATCATGGTTGCCACGCACCAGCACCATCTTCACCGCGCGGTGCCGGCTTCTCCAGGCGTGAAGGCTGGCCAGCGTGCCCGGCGAAAGCGCAGCGCGTGCGTGCAGGAAGTCACCGAGGATGATCAACTGCTCGCAGTCATAGCTGTTCAGTAATGTCTCCAGGCGTGCCAGGGTCGCGGCGGTGGTGCCGCGCGGAACGGGTTGATGCAATGCCCGGTAGCTGGCGGCCTTGCCGATATGAACGTCGGCCACCAGCAGGGTGCGGCGGGCCGGCCAGTAGATGGCCTTGTCTGCTAGCAGCCAAAGCGTTTCGCCACAGTGTTCCACGGGATAGGTATTCATGGCCGGTTTGCCGCTTTTTCCAGGTCGCTCACCATCCGCGCAATGCGGTCCGCCAGCTTTTCCGTGCTCAAGGTCTCGCGCATGCCTTCGACCAGCAGGGCGAATGCCAGGGGGCCAGGCCGTTGCAGCATTCGCAGGTCCAGTTGCAGGCTGTGCATCTTGAGCAGCTGGCGGTGCAGGCGTTCGATCTCCAGTTCTTCGCTGAGCACTTCATCGCGTGCCTGGCCGAGCAGCAAGTTACCTGAATCATGCTTACGGAATACCTCGAAGAACAACCCGCTGGAGGCTTGAATCTGCCGCGTGCTCTTCTGCGCGGCGGGGTAGCCGCCAAAGACCAGTCCGGAGATCTGGGCGATTTCGCGGAAACGCCGCAGTGCCATTTCGCCAGCGTTCAGACTGGCCAGCACATCTTCCAGCAGGTTTTCGCCGGACAGTGCTCCAGGCAGGCAACTGGCCCAATCCACGGTGCTGGGGCTGAGCAGTTCGAAACCATAGTCGTTCACGGCAATGGATACCGAAAGCGGCTGCACCCGGCTCACCCGCCAGGCGATCAGGTTGGCCAGGCCCAGGTTGGCCATGCGCCCGGCAAAAGGGTAGAGGAACAGGTGCGAGCCCTGGCGCGATCCCAGCGTCTCGGCCAGCAGCGTGCCGCGGGTGGGTAAGGCTGACCACCGCGCCTGCAAGGCCAGCAGTGGCTGTACGGCCTGCATCTCCGGGCCGAGATAGGCCCCATGCGCGGCTGCATCGAGTTGTGCGACCAAGGCGTCGGCCAGCTCGCTGGACAGCGGCATGCGCCCGCCATTCCAGCGTGCCACCGCGGCGTTGCGCGCGGTGCTGCGGCGCACATAGGCGGTCATGCCTTCTACCCGTACCAGCTCCAGGACTCGCCCGGCAAACACCAGGGTATCGCCAGGGCGCAGGCGGGCAATGAAGGCTTCCTCGACACTGCCCAGGTGCTTGCCGCCGCCACCCTTGCTCCAATATTTGAGCTGCAGGCTGGCGTCGCTGACGATGGTGCCGATGCCCATGCGGTGGCGCCTCGCCAGGCGCTCGCTGGCCACCCGCCAGACCCCATCAGGGTGCGCCTCGACCCGCTGATAATCGGGGTAGGCAGTCAACGCGTGGCCACCGTGATTGATGAAGTCCAGCGCCCATTGCCACTGGCTGTCGCGCAGGTCACGGAACGCCCAGGTGCTGCGGACTTCCTCAAGCAGTTCAGCGGGCCGAAAGCCACTGCCCAGGGCCATGCTGACCAGATGCTGAACCAGCACGTCCAGGCACAGGCGCGGCGAGCGGCGTGCTTCGATATGGCCAGCAGCCAGTGCGGCGCGGGCGGCGGCGGCTTCCACCAGCTCCAGGCTGTGGGTCGGCACCAGGGTGATGCGCGAGCGGCGCCCCGGCGCATGGCCAGAGCGCCCGGCGCGCTGCATGAGGCGGGCAATGCCTTTGGCCGAACCGATCTGCAGCACCCGTTCGACCGGCAGGAAGTCCACCCCCAGGTCCAGGCTGGATGTACAGATGACGGCCTTGAGCGTGCCTTGCTTGAGGCTCTGCTCGACCCAGTCGCGGGTCGCCCGGGCCAGTGAGGCATGATGCAAGGCAATCTGCCCGGCCCAATCGGGGCGTGCATCGAGCAAGGCCTGGTACCAAAGCTCGGCCTGGGCACGGGTGTTGGTGAACACCAGGCTGCTGGTGCTGGCGTCCAGCTCATGGGCCACCTGATCGAGCATCTTCAGGCCCATGTGCCCGGCCCAGGGGAAGCGCTCGATGGCTTCGGGCAGCAAGGTGTCGACCAGCAGCTGTTTGTCCTGGCGGCCTTTCACCAGCAGGCCGCCGCTGGGCAACAGCACGTCCAGGGCGTGCGACAGGTTGCCGAGCGTGGCGGACAAGCCCCAGGTCATCAGGCCCGGATGCCAGCGGCGCAAGCGGGCCAGGGCCAGTTGCAGCTGTACGCCGCGCTTGTTGCCAAGCAGTTCGTGCCATTCATCCACCACCACCAGGCGCAGGCTGGCGAAGTCTTCGGCGGCCTGTGCCCGGGTCAGCAGCAAGGTCAGGCTCTCTGGCGTCGTGATCAGGACGCTTGGCAAACGCCGGGCCTGGCGAGCGCGTTCGGCACTGCCGGTATCGCCGCTGCGCACGCCGACCGTCCAGTTCAGGCCGAGCTCATCCAGTGGCGTTTGCAGAGCACGCGCGGTATCAGCGGCCAGTGCGCGCATGGGGGTAATCCAGAGCACTTGCAGCGCGGCGGGCTGGCGCCCGATGGCTGGCTTGGCGAAGGCGCGCAATGCAGCCAGCCAGACCGCATAAGTCTTGCCCGCCCCCGTGCTGGCATGCAGCAGCCCTGATTCACCTCGTCCGACCGCTGCCCAGACTTGGCGCTGGAAGGCGAAAGGCTTCCAGCCGCGGGCGGTGAACCAGGCATTGGCAAGGTCGGAAGAGGTAGGCATGCGTGCGAGCGATCCTGGGAAGGCTGTGCTTCTACAGACCACTCGCCGTGCGCATTGGTTTTAACCGATCAGTTGGCCAGCAGGTAACCGCTGCGTAACACCTGTTCACCAGCGACGTGGGCGATGACCATGCCGGCCGTGGCCATACGCCGCACGCTGCGGGCGTAAAGCAAGCCGGGCTGGCTGTTGCGTATGGCCGTCACCCGGTCGCTGAGCGGGTCGATGACTTCAGCGATCAGTTGCCCTGCCTCCAGGTGCTGGCCGGGGCGGGCGTGATACACCAGCAGCCCACCAAGCGGGGCTGCCACGGGTTCGACGGCGGCCAGCGGTGTGGCCGGGCGTACCAGCTCCGGCAAAGGGGCGGCGCTACCTTCGATGACGTTGAGGTGGGTCAGGTAGTCGAGAATCGCCTGGCAGTCCTGGCCGGCCAGGTCATGGCTTACATCGGCCTGGCCACGGAGCTCCACGGTCACCGCGATGCTGCCCTGCGGGATCGGGTAGCGCTTGCCGAAGCGTTGTTGCAGCTGCCACCAGACCAGGCTGAAGCACTCGTCGAACGATTGGCCCCCGGAGTCGGTGGCCAACAGGCTGGCCTGGGCGCCCAGGTAGCGAGCCAGTGGCTCGACCTGCGGCCAGGCTTCCGGAGTGGTGTAGAGGTGCTCGACCGCCTCGAAATCACAGTGCAGGTCCAGCACCAGGTCGGCATCGCAAGCCAGCCTTTGCAAGGTCAGTCGCTGGGACTGCAACGGCGTGCGCACCAGATGGGCATCCAGGCCGCGACGCAGGTACTCGCGAATCAACGCCAGGTTGTGGGCCGGGTCCTGGGTCAGGTGGCCTTCGATCTGGTCGCCGATGCTGTCGGACAGGTCGACGAAGTTGCGATTGAAGTTCTCGCCGCTCTGCAATTCGAAGCGGCCCAGGGGCGCGTCCAGCATTACCTGTTCCAGGCCGACCGGGTTGGCCACCGGAACCAGGATGATCTCGCGCAGCAGGCGACCCTGCTGCTCCAGCTCGGCCAGGCGGCGCTTGAGGTGCCAGGCGACCAGCATGCCGGGCAGTTCGTCGGCATGCAGCGAGGCCTGGATATACACCTTGGCGCCACCGCGTGGGCCGAAGTGGAAGCTGTGCAATTGGCGGGAAATGCCCGGTACGGGCGAGAGCAGGTCGTGGGTCGAATGGTGCATGGTGGTCCTGGCTGCGTGGCGAAAACGTTCTGCGACACGGGTCGGCACAAAGATAGAAGCATAATTTGCGTTATCGCGCCTCACCGTGTTGCCTTCTTTCAGACCAGCAATGCCTGCAGGCTTGCCAGGTCGTCGGCTTCATCGACCGGTTTGTCCAGGCGCCAGCGCAACATCCGCGGAAACCGCACGGCGATACCGCTCTTGTGGCGTTTGGACAGCGCGATGCCCTCGAAGCCCAGCTCGAACACCAGCGTCGGGGTGACGCTACGCACCGGCCCGAAGGTTTCCACCGTGGTCTTGCGAATGATCGCATCCACCTTGCGCATCTCTTCGTCGCTGAGCCCGGAATAAGCCTTGGCGAAGGGCACCAGCGCGCGGTCGGGCGTGCCGGCTGGCGCGTTCCACACCGCGAAGGTGTAGTCGCTGTAAAGGCTGGCACGGCGGCCATGGCCGCGTTGAGCATAGATCAGGACTGCATCGACGCTGAACGGGTCGATCTTCCATTTCCACCACAGCCCCATGTCCTTGGTCCGGCCCACGCCGTACAGGGCATCACGCTGCTTGAGCATCAACCCCTCCACACCCAGCTTGCGCGATTGTTCGCGTTGCCGCGCCAGGTCGCTCCAGTCGTTGCCTTCGAGCAGTGGTGAAAGCAGCAGGGGGGCCAAGGGATGCTCTGCCACCAGGCGCTGCAATTGCTGGCGCCGCTCATGTTGTGGCCGGCTGCGCCAGTCCTCGCCTTGCCATTCCAGCAAGTCATAGGCTTGCAGCACCACCGGGGCGTCAGCCAGCAATTTCTTGCCCAGCGTCTTGCGGCCGATGCGTTGTTGCAGCACGGCGAACGGTTGCACTGCCGGTACGCCGGCATCGACGCCTGGCTTCCAGACCAGGATCTCGCCGTCGAGCACCGTGCCGTCCGGTAGGGTTTCGGCCAGGCCATGCAGCTCGGGAAAGCGCTCGGTGACCAGTTCTTCGCCGCGTGACCAAACCCACAGCTGGCCATCACGCTTGACCACTTGAGCGCGAATGCCATCCCACTTCCATTCGATCTGCCAGGCAGCGGGCGGCCCGAGCAGGGTTTCGAACTGCTCTGGCGGGGCCTGCAGGGCGTGAGCGAGGAAGAATGGATAGGGTTGGCCACCACGCTGGCGATGTTCATCAACGGACTCTTCGGCGATCAGCTGGTGATAGCTGGCGGCCGTTGGCCGGTGGCCAATGTCGGTGTAGCCGACCAAACGCTGGGCCACGCGCTTGGCATCAAGGCCCGCCAGCTGTGCCAGGGCGCGGGTTACCAGCAGCTTGGACACACCGACGCGAAAGCTGCCGGTGATCAGCTTCAGGCACAGCATCAGGCTGGGGCGGTCCAGTTGCGACCACAAAGGGGGCAGGCGATGCTGGAGTTCCTCGGCTGGCAGGCCGCGCAAGGGCAGCAGTTTGGCCTCGACCCAGTGTGCCAGGCCGTCATCATGGGTTGCAGGTGCTTCTGGCAACAGCAGCGAGATGGTCTCGGCCAGGTCGCCGACGGCCTGGTAGCTCTCCTCGAACAACCAGTCGGGTAACCCCGCCAATGCCGTGGCCAGCTCGCGCAATGTGCGGGTCGGCACCAGTTGGCGAGGCCGCCCGCCTGCCAGGAAATACACGGCCCATGCGGCATCCTCGGCAGGGGCCGTGGCAAAGTAGTCGCGCAACGCTTGGAGCTTGGCATTGCTGGAGGTGGTCGCATCCAGGCGCAGGTACAGTTCGGCAAACGCTTTCATGCCCCAGGCTCCGTGGCCGGGATGTCGTCTTCTTCGCCGTATTCGGTGACGAAGGCGCGGGCGTCCAGGCCTTGTTCGTTGAGGTAGCGCACCAGCACATTGACCGAGCCATGGGTGACCATGACCCGCTCGGCCCCGGTCTGGGCGATGGCCCACAGCAGCCCCGGCCAGTCGGCGTGGTCGGACAGCACGAAACCACGGTCCACGCCACGCCGTCGGCGGGTACCGCGCAACAGCATCCAGCCGCTGGCAAAGGCATCGCTGTACTCACCGAAACGGCGCATCCAGCTGCTGCCGGCGGTTGAAGGTGGCGCGAGGACAAGGGCCTGGCGCAACAGCGGATCGCCGCGCGGGATATCGCCGACATAGTGGGTGGCAGGCAGGTGCACACCGGCCTCGCGGTAGACCCGGTTCAACGGCTCGACGGCGCCATGCACAAGGATCGGCCCGATGTTCGGGTCCAGGCCGTGGAGTATTCGCTGAGCCTTGCCGAAGGCGTAGCAGAACAGCACGCTGGCCTTGCCTTGCTCACAGTTGCTTCGCCACCAGGCATTGATCCCGGCAAAGACATTCGCCTGGCTGGGCCAGCGGTAGATGGGCAGGCCGAACGTCGACTCGGTGATGAAGGTATGGCAGCGCACTGGCTCGAAGGCAGCGCAGGTGCCGTCCGGTTCGACTTTGTAATCACCCGAAGCGACCCACACTTCGCCCTGGTACTCCAGACGCACCTGTGCCGAGCCCAGCACATGGCCGGCCGGGTGCAGGCTGAGGGTGACGCCGTGATGCCGGAGGCGTTCACCGTAGGGCAGGGTCTGCAGGGCGATGCCTTGGCCCAGGCGGCTGCGCAGGATGCCGGCACCGGGGGCGGCGGTCAGGTAGTGATGATTGCCGGTACGGGCATGGTCGCCATGGCCGTGGGTGATCACGGCGCGCTCGACCGGGCGCCAGGGGTCTATGTAGAAGTCGCCAGGGGGGCAGTACAGGCCTTCGGGGCGGGCGATGACGAGGTCCATGGCTGGGTGCGCAGGTTGCTGGGAGTAACTGTTAGGAGCGATGCGGGCGTAAGGAAGTTCGAGCGGTTTGATTGAAGGAAGTGGACTACACGTCATACAGAAATGCAGAAGCGGCATTCGCGGTTAACTATGGGCTCCATTGATTTGCGCAACAAAAATATTGCGTTCTGGGTGCGTACCATTTCAAGGTTTACCTCGGTAATCGCCAGACGATTTTCCCGGACCATGGAGCCAAAGAGATTGGCGAAGGGCTCAGAAGAAAGATCCTCAAAGACCTGGGCCTGAGCGAATGTTGAAATCAGGGGAGAGCACAATGACCTTCGAATATCCAGTGATCATCCACCGAGAGACGGGCAGCGTCTGGATCAGTTGCCCGGATGTGCCTGAGATGTCCAGTGCAGGCGATACCGAGGAAGAAGCCCTTTTCGATGCTGTTGACGCCATGGAGTCGGCGCTTTCGTTCTACGTTGACCAGAAGATAGCGATACCGCTACCTGCAATGAGATTGGCTGATCAGCCTGTCGTACGCTTGCCGGCCCTCACGGCGGCGAAGGCAGCCCTATGAAATACCATGGTAGAGCAGAAAGTGAGCAAAACAGAGATGGCGCGGCGGCTGGGTGTCAATCGCCCTCAGGTTGATCGCTTGGTGGATCTGTTGCATCGATCCAAGATCGAGCAGGTCGAGCATGCATTACATGTGCTCGGTCAGCGAATCGAACTCGCGGTCGTCTCTGCTTGATGCATCCTCGGAAGAAAAAGCCGCCAGTCCAGGCGGCTTTTTATCACTAGCGCCCCGGCACCAGCGTCAACCGTTGGCTACCATAGGTCCGCCCGAAGTTCTGCGGCTGCAGCGGCAGGCTCATGAATCGCCCCTTGAACCAGGCGTCCAGCCCATCGCTGTAGTGCGAGCTGGCCGGGTTGCCCGACTGGCCGTTGCTGGTCAGTACCTGCAGCGGCTCGGCCTGGCCGAAGTCGACGATCATCCGCGCCGAGGCCGGCAATCGGGTATCGAAGTCGCTCCCCCAGGCATAAGGGGCCAGGGCCGGAGTGCTGAAGTCGCCACCGGCGGCCATCGGCGAGCGACTCATTGCATCGCCCAGGCCGTGGTAGGCAGGCGCCGGCCAGCGGTACTGGTGCAGCTTGCCCCATTGCCAGGCGCGTTGGTCGCTGCCCAGTTGCGCGGTGCCGGCATCCACGGCGGCTGCCAGGCTGCGAGCGAGGATGGCCGGTTTGTCTTCTTTTTGCGGCGTGTTGCGATCGTCCCAGAACGGGCTGTCGTCGCGGCCCAGCAAGTGGTCGGCCTGGGCCGAGTACGACAGACGGGCGTTGCTGACGAACGCCTGCCAGGCGGGGCTCGACTCCGGGCCGAGGTCGTCGAGGAAGGTCTGCCGGGTCACTTCCTGAAGGAACAGCTCGTACAGCGCGGCATCCGCCGACACCGGGCTCAGCCGGCCATCGAAGGCCTTCAGCCGGGCCAGGGTGTCGCGCGCCTTGTCACGCTGGGGCGCAGGCAGGGCCTCGATCGCTTGCTTGAGCGGCTGGGCCATGCCGGGGGCGTTGAACATCTGCTTGAGCTTGTCGGCCAGCAATGTCACCTGGTCGTTCTGCAGGGCCATCAGGCTGCGGCTGTCGTGACGGCCGTTGCCGGCCAGCTGGCCCAGGCGTTCGGCGCGCTCAGGGTAGTACCAGGTGCTGGACAGCTGCATGCCGTAGCCACGCGGCAGGCTGCGCTGGTTGGCGTGGGCGATCCAGCCGGCCGGTGGGTCCTGGTCATAGGGATGCAGCATCGGGTCGGCATAGCCATCCCAGTCATAGCGCCCGTCCCAGCCCGGCGACGGCAGCAGGCCCTGGCCTTCGCGGCGGTTCGGGTAGCGACCGCTGACTTGCCAGCCGATGTGTTCGGGCTCGGCGAAGACGAAGTTGAGTGCGGCAGTGGCGACTTCACGGGTGCTGTCGAAGGCGCGCTCGACATTTTGTGCGCGGGTCAGGTCGAACAGCGCATCGAGGCTACGGTCGCCCTTGAGCTGTGGCAGGCTCAGGGCCAGGCCCAGGCTGGCGTTCCCCGCCTGGGGCAGCAGGGTGCCGTGGCGGGTGTCGTACATCACCTCGCGCACTGGGCGCTGGCCACGGACGAAGAAGGTTTCGCTGCGGGCGCGGGCTGGCAGCCACTTGCCGTCGGCCAGGTAGGTCACCTGGCTGCCGGCGCGGCGCAACTGCTCCAGGTACAAGTCCTGATTGTCGGCCATCACCGCGCTGCTGCTCCACGCCAGCTTGCCGTTGTAGCCGGCCAGCACGATGGGCAGGCCCGGTAGTGACAGGCCGCCGACCTGATACTTGCCGGTGTGGATCTGCACCGGGCTCAGGGCCCAGGTTGCGCGGCTGTCACTGGCCAGCAGGCTCTTGCCGCTGCGGCTGCGTTGCGGGCCCAACGCCAGGTTGGCCGAACCGGGGCTGCCGAGCAGGTCGAGGTCGGCGAGTTTCTGGCTGGCTGCCGCCAGCGCGGGCAAACCTGGTAGCTGGCTGCTCAGGTTCAGGCCTTTGAGTTTTTCCACCTCGGCCTCGGCCAGGGGCTCGTCCGGTGCGCCGGGCAGCAACCAGGGCAGCTTGTCGTTGCCGACCTTCTGCGCCAGGGTCAGGGCGCTGAGTTCTTCCTGCAGGTTTACCGACTGGCTGAAGGCATACAGGCTGAAGATCAGTGCCGAGTCTTCAGGCTTCCAGTATTCCGGGCGATAGCCACTGCTGGCCAGGTTGGCCGGCAGCTTGTCGCGGTAGCGGAACAGGTAGGCGTTGACCCCGCGGGCATACACCTCGAAGAAGCGCTTCAGGCGTGGCGAGGCGTCGGCGTACTGCTGGGCAGCGCTTTGCTTGAGGTTGGCGGCGCGCATCAGCCGGTCGATATCCAGCGCTTCGCTACCGGCCAACTCCGCCAGGCGGCCCTGGGCGAGCAGGCGCATGGCGAGCATCTGCTCGATGCGATCGCCGGCATGCACATAGCCGAGGGTAAACAGGGCGTCATGGAAGCTGCTGCTTTCGATCAGTGGCGCGCCCATGGCGTTGCGCCGGACCGAGACGTTCTGCGCCAGGCCCTTGAGCGGCTGCACGCCGGTGGTCGGTGGCACGCTGTCCTGATAGCCACCCATCTGGCAGCCGGCGAGCCCGAGCATGCCGAGCAACGTGGCGGCGGCGCTGAGCCGCGGGCGGAAGGGAGGAAGGACGGGGGCGGCCATGACAAGGGCTCCTGCAAGGCGTGGCGGGTTCGAAAGGCGCTAAGGTAGTGAGCGCGCAGGCGCCATGCAAGGTGCGGTGGAGCTTTATTTACCAGCGGTACCTGCACCGCCGTCATCGCCGCTGCAGGTACCTGCGTTCAAAGGATCAAGCGCCGTGGCACTTCTTGAACTTTTTCTGGCTGCCGCACGGGCACGGGTCATTGCGGCCGACGTCCTTCAGGGCGTTGCGCACCGGCTCCTGGTGGCCGTGATTGCAGTGCGGGCCGTGTACATGGCCGTGGTCGTGATCATGCTGATGATCGTGACCGTGGTTGCAGTCCGGGCCATGAACATGGGGTTGCTGGGTCATTGCAGGGTTACTCCGGTATGAGATCGCCGGGGATTATCTCACCACTGCGCGACAAGTGCAGGTCCTGATGGAAGATCAGCCCGGTCTCCAGCTCGCCCTGCAGGCGGTAATGCAGCGGCTGCCCGCTCTTGAGCAGCTTGGCCAATGGCTTCAGGTGCTGCCACAGGTTGGTCCGCGCGGTGATCTTGAAGGTGCGTCGGGCATGCCCGCCGACGCTGCGCCAGAGGCTGACTTCGTCCTGAGCCAGCAGCAGGTCGTCGAGCCACACCGAATAGCTCAGGTTGCGAATGAACAGGCGGCTGTCGTTGGGGTTGTCGACGCGCAGGTGCAGGACGAATTCCTGCTGCAGCAGCCGCGCCTTGACCGTTTCCACCTTGTCCAGATGCAGTTCCGGCTCGCGCGTATCATCGTCGCCCCAGCTCGCGCAGCCCGCCAGCAGCGTCAGCAGGGCGCTGAGCAAGAGCAGGCGGGTGGCGGCAATCATGTTCAGTTACCGACGTAGCTGGCGCAGCATTTCTTGAATTTCTGCCCGCTGGCGCAGGGGCAGGGGTCGTTGCGGCCGGCCTTGAGCGCAACCGTAGGGTCGATGAAGTACCAGCGCCCCTCATGCTGTACGAACGCAGAACGCTCGCGGTGCTGATGGTCGCCCTCATGGTCATGCCAGCGTGCGGTGAAGGTCACGAACGCGTGCTCGGGCTGGCCACCGAGCACCTCGGCGTTTTCCACTTCCAGGCCCAGCCAGGTGCTCTGGGCGCTCCATGCTGCCATGGCAGCGCGGTCCAGCCCGTCCTGCTGGGCCGGCAGGGTGGTGCCTACCAGGTAGTCGACCAGCCCCAATACATAGGCGCTGTAGCGCGAACGCATCAGCGTCTGGGCGTCGGGAGCCGGGGTGCCGGCATGGTAATGCCCACAGCAGGCGTCGAGCAGGTTGCCGCTGCCACAAGGGCAAACCGAGACACTCATCATCACCACCAATACTTGCCGAAGTTTTCAGGGTTGGCCCAGAACTTGGCGTTGAGCCAGTCCGGGACCTGCTTGTAGTCATGTAGATCATAGGTGAACAAGCTCAATACCTGCTCATCACGGCGGAATTTCTCGCTGGCCGACAGCGCCAGGGAGAAGAAGTCGGTGTCTTGCCACCCGCAGGCGGGCAGGTCGGCCAGTACGGCAACCCGGCTTGCGTTGAGGTTGCGGATGCCGCCCAGCAGTTGCAGGCCGGTGCGTTTGGGCAGGTGTTCCAGGCAGTCCACCAGCACCGCCAGGTCGAAACGTTGCGCAGCCAGCGCAGCCGGCAATGGCCCCGGCGCACAGGTTTCGATGGTCACCTGGGGGTGAGCCTGGGCAAAGGCCTCCAGGGCCGGGAAGCGGGTGCCCACCAGCAGCAGGCGCTGCGGGGTGAAGCGCTCTAGCAGGGCGGCCAGGGCTTGTTGCGGCGTGCGCTGGGAAAAACCGTCGGTCATTGCCAATCCTCGTTCAAGTCATCCAAGACTAGCGGGCTGCTGTCCGCCGGCATAGAGGCAAGTGGCCGCGTCGTGGCTTATTGCTGGCAGGGATGGATTGCGCGGTCTTTACTCCCATAGATCGGTCTTATGCCGATTCCCCTAGGAGAAGCTACGAAAATGAGCATAGTACGCACAGCGTTACCCCTGGTACTGCTCACCAGTGTGTTGACTGGTTGTGCAGGTTTGCAAAAAACCGACTGGCCCAAGTGCGCTGCCGTCGGGGGCGTCGCCGGTGCCGGCCTGGGTGCCATCGAGAGTTCCAGCTGGGCTGGCTGGGGCGCGCTGCTCGGTGGTGGCCTGGCGGCAGGCTATTGCTGGGCTCACGGCGATGGCGACGAGGACGGTGATGGCGTGCCGGACAGCCGTGACAAGTGCCCGCATACGCCGCACGGCGTGAAGGTCGATGCCAATGGCTGCCCGCCGCCGCCACCTGTGGTCGAGGAAGTGGTTGTACAGAAGGAAGAAGTGATCGTCATTCGTGATGTGCACTTCGAGTTCAACTCCTCGCGCCTGACTGCGGCCGACAAGGAGCGCCTGAACACGGTTGCCACGCGCTTGAAGCAAGAGGCCCCGAGTGCCCGTCTGACCGTGACCGGCCACACCGACAGCGTGGGCTCCGACAAGTACAACCAGAAGTTGTCCGAGCACCGTGCCCACTCGGTAACCGATTACCTGATCGAAAGTGGTGTGCCTCGCTCCAGCTTCGTTTCGGTGGTAGGTGCTGGCGAAACCCAGCCAGTGGCAGACAATGCCACGGCCGAGGGGCGTGCCATGAACCGTCGTACCGAAATCAAGATCCAGCGTTGACGCCTCGGCGCCCGCGCCTTGAGAAGTGGCGCGGGCGCGTCTTTAATCCTGCTAGCCGGTTGCGGCCGATGACACAGGAGCATTCATCATGAGTGTAATGTCGAAGGCGGCGTTGCCGTTGCTGGTGGTGACCAGCCTGCTTGCGGGCTGTGCCACCCACAGTGACGGCAGTGCGCCCCTCAATCAAAGGACTTGGCCCATCTGCAGCCTGCTCGGTGGTGCGGTGGGTGGCGGCCTTGGCGCCATCGAAAACTCGAGCTGGGCGGCCGGCCTCGGTGCCCTCGGCGCGATCGCCGGTGGGCTGATCTGTTATGCCCAGGATGGTGACGAGGATAAGGACGGTGTGTTCGACCGTCGCGACCGCTGCCCCGACACCCCGGCCAACACAGCGGTTGACCACATGGGCTGCCCGCTGCCGCAGTATCCGCCATCCAAACCTGCACCGCAGGCCGAACCCGAGGTGATCACCCTCGACGACCAGGGCCAGGTGATGTTCGCCTTCAATTCCGCCGACCTCACCCCAGGTAGCGAGGAGCGCCTGAAAAGCCTGCTGCCGCGCCTCAACGAGCTGGGTGTCACGCGCATCAGGGTGGTCGGGCATACCGACAACGTTGGCTCCGACAGCTACAACCAGGCGCTTTCCGAGCGCCGTGCCGCCAGTGTCGCCGAGTACCTGATCCGTCAGGGCCTGGCGCCGCAGAAGGTGACCAGCGAAGGCCGTGGCGCCCGTGAGCCGATTGCCGATAACGCCACCGATGAAGGGCGTGCGCACAACCGACGGGTGGACTTGCACCTCAACTGACTGCGCTGGCGCGTGCCCGGGCATGCAGGTAGTGTTGGCTGCGCGGCGCGCTTGCTCGGGCCGCGTAGACATAACAATAAATAGACACGTAGGGGCGGGGTATGAAGTTCATCCTGGGCCTGGGCAAGGTCCTGACCGTGGCGTTCTGGGGCGTGGTGCTGTTCAACCTGATGATGCCGCAACCGTTGCCGTTGAATCTGTTGATCAATGCCTTGGGCATTTTTGTGTTGAGCCTGCATTTTCTTGAAGTGCTGTTTTTCAATGGCAGCTTGCGTGGCCGCAGCCATCGCTGGTTCGACCGGTTGCAGATCCTGCTGACCGGTATTTTTCATGTCATGTCCGTTCCCCGTCCGCAGGAGGCGCCTCGCCATGCGTAAATTGATGTTGCTGGCGGTATTGGCCGCACCCATGGCCCAGGCGCAGAGCCTGGAGGTTGCCTCCCATTCCATGCTGCGCCTGCCGAACAAGTCGGCCAGCGTGCACCTGGAACAATTGCGTGTAGCGGACTCGGCGACCTTGCTGCTGCCGGCGACCTTGACCGAGCTGAAGGTCGATCATCTGCAACTGGGCCGCGATGCGCGGATTGCCATTGCGCCTGCCGACGCACCGCTGCTCATCGATGTACGCAATGCTGTGCTGAGTGAGGGCAGCGAGATCAGCGCGCCAGGGGCGCCCGGCACCTATGAACGGGCTGCACGCTCTGGGCGCAACCTGGAGTTGAAGTTCGCCAAGGTCGATGCCGAGCGCCTGGCCATCGATGCCCGTGGTGGCGCCGGGGCGCCGGGTTACATGGGCCTTGATGGCGCCAATGGCCAGGCTGGCGGCTGCACCTGGGGCCAGGCAAGCAAAGGGGCGAATGGCGATGACGGTGGCAACGGGCATGATGGTGCGCCTGGCGGGCGAATTCGCCTGAGCCTGCCGCAGGGGTTCGCGCAGGAGCGCGTTGTGGTACGCCTGGAGGGTGGTGCGCCGGGCAAGGCCGGGGCCGCTGGCAAGGCCGGTAAAGGCGGGGCGAGCAAGGGTTGCCTGGTGTATCGCACCGATGCCGGGGCCAATGGTCGGCCGGGGCAGGAGGGTCAGCCTGGGTTGGCTGGCGCTGAGGGTGAACTGATTTTGCAGCGTCTCTGAGGCCGAGCGCCTGACTTTAGAGTTCTAGGGCCTGTGAGATCGAGCGCCGCGCGGGCGGCGCTCGATCTCACAATCGCCGCAAATGCAGCGTAGAACGTCACATCACCAACCGCGAACTGGCCACCGCGACGACCGCCAGGCCCAGCAGCAGGTTGATCCCCACCATCCGTCGAATGCGTCCGAGCACCGCAGCGCCCGCCGGCCAGTCCTCGGCCTGCACCGCCGCCTTGAGCTCGGGCAGCAGCAATGCCTGAATGCGCATGAACAGCGCGAACATGGCAATCCCGCCACCCATCATCACATGCACATATCTGGGCGCAGTCTCGAAACCGCTGAAACGCATGTGCAACATGCCGATACCACTTATCGCCAGAATCGCCACGGCCAGCCAGACCCAGACGAAGAAGCGTCGGAAAACTTCCACCCACAGGCGCAGGCGGGCAGGCCCTTCGAGGGCTGCAACCGTTGCCGGGCGCAACACCAGCCAGGCGAAGAACATGCCGCCGACCCATACCAGGGCGGCGAGGACATGCAATGTGTAGGGCAGGGCAAAGGCAAGCATCCGGATCTCCATGCGGCACAAAGGGCAATAGCGGGGTATGATAGCCGCCCCATGCGAAACACTGAAAATATATCCAGCCCTCCGGGCGCCAGCAGACCATGATCAGCAACGAACTCAAAGCCACCATCCAGGGCGCCTACACGCGTTTTCTCGAAGCCAAGGGCCTCAAACCGCGGTATGGCCAGCGCCTGATGATCGCCGAAGTGGCCAAGGTGCTCGGCGATATCGCCTGTGACGACGAAGGCCGCCGTGCGGGCGAGCCCGCCGTGGTTGCGGTGGAGGCGGGCACCGGTACCGGCAAGACGGTCGCTTACGCGCTGGCTGCGATCCCGGCCGCCAAGGCCGCCGGCAAGCGCCTGGTGATTGCCACCGCGACCGTGGCCTTGCAGGAGCAGATCGTCATCAAGGACCTGCCGGACCTGATGCGCAACAGCGGCCTGAACTTCAGCTTCGCCCTGGCCAAGGGCCGCGGCCGTTACCTGTGCCTGTCCAAGCTCGATATCCTGCTGCAGGAGGGCCACGCACAGTCGGCCACTGCCCAGCTGTTCGAGGAAGAAGGCTTCCACATCGAGGTCGACGAGCGTAGCCAGAAGCTGTTCAACAGCATGATCGAAAAGCTCGCCGGCAACCGTTGGGACGGCGACCGCGACAGCTGGTCGGAGGCCGTCGAGGACCAGGACTGGGCCCGCCTGACCACTGACCACAGCCAGTGCACAGGCCGCCACTGCCCGAACTTCCAGCAGTGCGTGTTCTACAAGGCCCGTGAAGGCATGGGCAAGGTCGATGTGATCGTCACCAACCACGACATGGTCCTGGCCGACCTGGCCCTGGGCGGTGGCGCGGTGCTGCCTGACCCGCGCGACACGGTGTACGTGTTCGACGAAGGCCACCACCTACCAGACAAGGCCATCGGCCACTTCGCCCATTATTCGCGCCTGCGCTCCACTGCCGACTGGCTGGAACAGACGGCCAAGAACCTGACCAAGCTGCTGGCCCAGCACCCGTTGCCGGGCGACCTGGGCAAGTACATCGAACAGGTGCCGGAACTGGCCCGGGAAGTGCGCACCCAGCAGCAGTTCATGTTCACCCTGTGCGAGCAGGTCGCCGATTTCCGCCCGAGCGAGGACACCGAAGGCCGAGAGCGCCCGCGTTATCGCTTCGAGGGCGGTGTGGTGCCGGAACAGATCCGCGAAGTCGGCATCGAGCTGAAAAAGGGCTTCGCCCGCCTCAATGACCTGTTCACCCGCCTGGCCGACCTGCTCAAGGAAGGCATGGACGGTGAGGTCAACATCGGCATCGCCAGCCATCAGGCCGAAGAGTGGTACCCGCTGTTCGGCAGCCTGGTCACCCGCGCCCAGGGCAACTGGGAGCTGTGGACCGCGTTCACCGCCGAAGACCCGGAAGACAGCCCGCCCATGGCGCGTTGGCTGACCCTGGCCGAAAGCGGCGCGCTGTTCGACATCGAGGTCAATGCCAGCCCGATTCTTGCCGCCGAGATGCTGCGCCGCAGCCTCTGGAGCGTCGCCCATGGCGCCCTGGTGACCTCGGCCACGCTGACCGCACTGGGCAAGTTCGACCGTTTCCGCATGCGCTCGGGGCTGCCCCGCGATGCCGTCACTTGCGTGGTGCCCAGCCCGTTCGTGCACGGCGATGCCGGCCTGTTGCGGGTCCCCGACCTCAAGGCCGACCCGCGCGACGCGGCGGCACACACTGCGGCGATCATCCGCGAACTGCCAAACATCGTCGAAGATGCCCGTGGCGCACTGGTGCTGTTCTCTTCGCGCAAGCAGATGCAGGAAGTGTTCGACGGCCTGGACCGTGACTGGCGCAAGCTGGTGCTGATCCAGGGCAACCTGTCCAAGCAGGAAACCTTGAACAAGCACAAGGCACGGGTCGACGACGGCCAGCACAGTGTGCTGTTCGGCCTGGCCAGCTTCGCCGAGGGTGTCGACCTGCCAGGTGCCTATTGCGAGCATGTGGTCATCGCCAAGATCCCCTTCGCCGTGCCCGACGACCCGGTCGAGGCGGCCCTGGCCGAATGGATCGAAGCCCGCGGTGGCAACCCGTTCATGGAGATTGCCGTGCCCGACGCTTCGCTGCGCCTGATCCAGGCCTGCGGTCGCCTGCTGCGTACCGAGCAGGATCGCGGCGTCATCACCCTGCTGGATCGGCGCCTGGTCACACAGCGCTACGGCAAGGCTATTCTCAATGCGCTGCCGCCTTTTCGGCGGGAGATTTCCTGACGGCCGGAGCACGATGCGCCGGCCCGTTGTCCATCACTCAGTCGCGGGCCCATGAGGGCCTGGAAGGAGAGCCCCAGCCCTATGATCCGCCGCACCTTGCCCGTGGTATTCACTCTGTTGTTCAGCGCGCCTTTGCTGGCCGGGCAACAGACGCTGTTCAGCTTCGTCCGCCCGGCCTCGGTGGTCAATGTGGCGACCGAAGGCACCGGCATGCCGCAGTACAATGCGGAGCAGACGGCCGAGGGCGAGGTGCTCAGGCGGGTGGTGTTCAATCCGGTCGAACGGCCGACCTTGCGCCTGAGCCCGCAGAGCGGCATGTGGGACTGGTCGGCGGGGCAGTTCCTCACCTTGCGCATGCAAAGCGCCCAGGACTGGGCTTTGACCGTCGACGTCACGCTGCTCGGCAGCGATGGGCGCATGCTGACCAGCCGTATCGACCTGCCTGCGGGGCCTGCGCAAACCGTCATGGTGCCGCTCAAGGCCAGTTCGCCGCTGAGCCAGGGCATGCGTGCGGGCCCGCCGATGCCATGGGTCTACGATGGGCAGCGGTTGCTGTTGACCAGCAGTGCCGGTGAGGTAGACCTCAAGCAGGTGGTGTCCGTCAGCCTGACCATACCCAACCCGAAAGTGGCGCAGAACCTGCTGATCGAGAAGGTCGGCATCCAGGACGACGACCTTGCCTACCAGGCGGCCTACCACGAGTTGATCGATGCCTACGGCCAGTCCACCCGGGGGCATTGGCCCGAGAAAATTGCCAGTGACGATCAGCTCAAGGCCGCTGACACTCGCGAACAGCAGCAGCTCAAGAGCTGGCTGGCTGAGCGTCAGAAGCAGCAACTGGACAGCTACGGTGGCTTGCTGGCCGGGCCGGCGTTCGCAGCCAAGGGCTTTTTCCGCACCGAGAAGCGCGACGGCCGCTGGTACCTGGTCACCCCGCAAGGGCACCCGTTCTACTCGCTGGGCGTCAATGCCGTGGCCGCCGATGGTGGGCGCACCTACGTTGCCGGCCGCGAGCGGATGTTCAAGGCCTTGCCTGGTGAAGGCGACGCACTGACGGCCTTTTATGGTGAAGGTAACAACGACGATGGCAACGCCTCGTCGCAAGGGCGCAGCTTCAAGCAGGGGCGTTGGTTCGATTTCTACGCCGCGAATATCCAGCGCACCTATGGCAAACCTTGCCCGCCAGCCGTGGAGGGGCAAGCAACCCCTGCCTGCCCACCGCTGGCGCTGGATGCCGAGCGTTGGCAGGCTCACACGCTGGACCGGCTGCAGGCCTGGGGCTTCAATACCCTGGGCAACTGGAGTGACCCGGCTATCGACCAGGCCAAACGCATGCCCTATACCTTGCCGCTGTCGATCGTCGGTGACTATGCCAGCATCAGCACTGGCATGGACTGGTGGGGCCGCATGCCTGACCCGTTCGACCCACGTTTTGCCATGGCCACGGAGCGCGCCGTGGCCATTGCCGCGCGCGATCACCGTGACGATCCCTGGCTGATCGGCTATTTCGCCGACAACGAGCTTGCCTGGGCGGCGCCTGGCAACGACCCCAAGGCGCGTTATGGCCTGGCCTACGGTACCCTGCGCCTGACCACCGACGTGCCGGCCAAACGCGCCTTCCTCAAGCAACTGCGCGACAAGTACCGCAACCAGGAGGGGCTGTCCAAGGCCTGGGGCATCGACCTGCAGGCCTGGGAGCTGATGGAAGACCCAGGCTTCGAGGCGCCGCTGCCGAATCCCGAGCACCCGGAAATCGAGCGTGATTACCAGTATTTCCAGCAGGTATTCGCCGAAACCTACTTCAAGACCATTTCTGATGCACTGAAATGGCATGCACCTAACCACCTGCTGCTGGGTGGCCGCTATGCCGCGAGCACGCCGGAAGCGGTCAAGGCCTGCGCCGAGTTCTGCGATGTTCTGAGTTTCAACTTCTATACCCTCAAGCCCGAGGATGGTTATGACTTTGCCCGCCTGGCCGAACTCGACAAGCCGGTGCTGGTGTCCGAGTTCCAGTTCGGCTCCCGCGACCGTGGGCCGTTCTGGCCGGGGCCGGTGGAAGTGGCCAGGGAAGAGGACCGCGGGCCGGCCTATGGCAACTTCCTCAAAGCTGCCCTGGCACAGCCGATGATCGTCGGCGCGCACTGGTTCCAGTACCTCGACCAACCGGCCAGCGGGCGCTTGCTCGATGGCGAGAACGGCCACCTGGGCCTGGTGGCGATCACCGACGTGGCGTACCCGGGGTTCGTCGAGGCGGTGCGCAAGAGCAACCTGCAGGCCGTTGGTCAGTTGCGCAGCGAGCTGGAGAA
The DNA here is from genome assembly GCF_039673865.1 of Pseudomonas sp. TWI628. Taxonomy (NCBI): domain Bacteria; kingdom Pseudomonadati; phylum Pseudomonadota; class Gammaproteobacteria; order Pseudomonadales; family Pseudomonadaceae; genus Pseudomonas; species Pseudomonas sp. TWI628. The sequence continues at coordinate 156,550 of NZ_JBDJMM010000008.1, forward strand.
AAAGGCCCCCTGAATGTCTACCGGGGGCGCTCAGCGCCCCTGGCACATTTGACCCTTGCGTATCGGCACCGACCATCCGGCCTTGCCCAGTAGGCAAAACCGCCAACTACTGAAACAATGCACGCCTTTGTCAGCATGGTCGTACGGAGAACAGCGGGTGCAGATCCAGGGTCACTATGAGCTGAAGTTCGAAGCGGTGCGTGAAGCGTTCGCAGCATTGTTCGAGGATCCCCAGGAGCGTGGTGCTGCGCTGTGCATCCAGGTTGGTGGCGAGACCGTGGTCGACCTGTGGGCGGGCAGCGCCGACAAGGACGGCCAGCAGGCCTGGCACAGCGATACCATCGCCAACCTGTTTTCCTGCACCAAGACCTTCACCGCCGTGACTGCGTTGCAGCTGGTGGGTGAGGGCAAGCTTGCCCTGGATGCCCCGGTTGCCCGTTACTGGCCGGAGTTCGCCCAGGCCGGCAAGCAGCACATCACCCTGCGTCAGTTGCTCAGCCACCGTGCCGGCCTGCCGGCCATCCGCGAGCTGCTGCCGGCTGAAGCCCTGTATGACTGGCAAACCATGGTCGATGCCCTGGCCGCCGAAACGCCCTGGTGGGCGCCCGGCACCGAGCACGGCTATGCCGCCATCACCTATGGCTGGCTGATTGGCGAACTGATCCGCCGCGTCGATGGCCGTGGCCCGGGTGAGTCGATCGTCGCCCGTACCGCCCGGCCGCTGGGCCTGGACTTCCACGTCGGCCTGGCCGACGAGGAGTTCCACCGCGTGGCGCATATTGCTCGTGGCAAGGGCAACGCGGGTGATGCCGCAGCCCAGCGCCTGCTGCAGGTGACCATGCGTGAACCCGAGGCGCTGTCGACTCGCGCCTTCACCAACCCGCCAGCAATCCTTACCAGCACCAACAAACCCGAATGGCGGCGCATGCAACAGCCGGCGGCCAATGGCCACGGCAATGCGCGCAGCCTGGCAGGCTTCTACGCGGGCCTGCTCGACGGCAGCCTGCTCGAATCCGAACTGCTCGACGAACTGACCCGCGAACACAGCCTGGGCCAGGACCGTACCTTGTTGACCCAGACCCGTTTCGGCCTGGGTTGCATGCTCGATCAGCCCGATGTGGCCAACGCCACCTTTGGCCTCGGCGCCCGTGCTTTCGGCCATCCAGGCGCTGGCGGCTCGGTCGGCTTCGCCGACCCGGAGCACGATGTGGCCTTCGGCTTCGTGGTCAATACCCTTGGCCCTTACGTGCTCATGGATCCAAGGGCCCAGCAGCTGGTGCGTGTGCTTGGCACTTGCCTTTGATCGGGTAAAGCGGGTATTACGCAACCCCTTTGACTATCCTCAATGCCAACGCCTGATGTGCGTTGGCAAAATATCTTTCAATTTCATGGTGTATCGCTGATGTCTTCACATAAAACCTTAGCTCTCGCCCTGTGCCTGGCCGCTATGACCGGTTGCGCCAGCCATTCCCAGGACGCCTCCAAGGACGGCGGCAGCAACTGGTGGCCTTTCGGTTCGGACAAGGTTGCCGACAAGGAAGTGAAAGCGGCGGTTACCGAGAAAGTCGCCAAGGCCGACGCCAAGTCCGAGAGTGCCAGCCACTGGTGGTGGCCGTTTGGCGGTGATGACAAGCAGGCCAAAGGGCCGGTAGTGCCGAAGATCGACGAAAAGGCCACCCAGGCCTGGCTGGACCAGTACGAACCAAAGCTGCGTGAAGCCGTCAAGGACAGCAAGCTTGAGGTTGAGCGCCGTGACAACGTGCTGGTGGTGACCATCCCGGTCGACAGCTCGTACAACCCTGACCGCCCGAACATGCTGCTGCCGATGACCCTGGCCCCGATCACCCGCGTGGCCAAGGCCGTCGAAGGCGACTCGAAGACTGCCGTGCTGGTACTCGGCCATGCCGACAGCAGCGGTGTAGCTGCCGCCAACCAGAAGCTGAGCCTGGAGCGGGCTGCCTCGGTATCGGCGATCTTCCGCCTGAGTGGCCTGCAGCGTGACCGCCTGTCGCTCAAGGGCATGGGCTCGGAAATGCCGCGTGCCGCCAACGACAGCGCCGAAGGCCGCGCCCTGAACCGCCGCGTGGAAATGCTGCTGACGCCGCAGAACACCATGGTTGCCCTGCTGGCCAAGTATCAGCACGCTGCCCCGGTGGCAACTCCGGCTGCGATGGTTGCCGTGCAGGATGCCAAGGCGCCTGCCGCCAAACCTGTAGAGACGAAGAAACCGGCCGCCAAGCCAGCAGCGAAGAAAACCGCTGCCAAACCTGCAGCGAAGACCACTGCCAAGAAGAAAGCCGCGCCAGCCAAGCCTGCCGCCAAGAAAGCCGCTACCACCGACAAGAAAGTAGCCGCCAACAGCCCTGCGAAGACCAACTGATCGTCAAGGAAACGCAGCCATGACCCAATCCCTGGCCGATATGCGCCGCGACTACACCCGTGATGGCCTGGCCGAAGCCCAGGCCCCGGGTGAGCCGTTCGCCCTGTTCCACCAGTGGTTTGCCGACGCGGTGAAGACCGAGCAACCACCGGTGGAGGCCAACGCCCTGACCCTGGCCACGGTCGATGGCGAGGGCCGCCCACACTGTCGTGTGCTGCTGCTCAAGGGCCTCGATGACCGTGGTTTCACCTTCTTCACCAACTATGACAGCGCCAAGGGCCAGCAACTGCTGGCCAACCCGTTCGCTGCCATGACCTTCTTCTGGCCGGCCCTGGAGCGTCAGGTACGGATCGAAGGGCGGGTGGAAAAGGTCACGGCCAAGGAGTCGGACGACTACTACCAGGTGCGCCCGCTGGGCAGCCGCCTGGGGGCCTGGGCTTCGCCGCAGAGCCGTGTCATTGCCAATCGTGAGGAGCTCGAAGGCCTGGTCAAGGCCACCGAAGCACGCTTCTCCGATACCCAGCCGCATTGCCCGGAACATTGGGGCGGCTACCGCTTGCTGCCCGAGCGGATCGAGTTCTGGCAGGGGCGCGCCAGTCGGCTGCATGACCGCCTGAACTACCGTCTGGTCGACGGGCAGTGGGCGCGGGAGCGCCTGGCGCCGTGACATCCCCGGGGCTGCCCGGCAGCCCCACCCCCCCCTCTAGCCAACACTTCTTCACACATGATGAAGTAATCCGTGGCTATCCTTGGTCTGAGCTGTAACGCCCGCCTTACTGGCTATCAAGGCTGTACAGGGGCTGAATGGAAATAATTTTTTTGTGCTGGCGCCGTGACAGCGGTCAAGGCGCAGCGTCTAATGGACACCTGTTTTCTGGAGATTGTACCCATGCGTAAATCCGCTTTGCTGGTGGCGACTTTCACCACCATGTCGCTGCTGCTCGGTGGCTGTGCCTCGAGCCTGACCGGTGACAGCTACTCCCGTGATGAGGCCCGTCGTGTGCAGACCGTGCGCATGGGCACCATCGAATCCCTGCGCCCAGTCAAGATCGAAGGTACCAAGACCCCGATCGGCGGTGGTGCTGGCGCCATCGTCGGTGGCGTGGCCGGCAGCGCCATTGGCGGTGGCCGTGGCAGCATCGTCACCGCCGTGATCGGTGCCGTGGCCGGTGGCCTGGCAGGTTCGGCCGCTGAGGAAGGCATCACCCGCACCCAGGGTGTGGAAATCACCGTGCGTGAAGACGATGGCAGCATGCGCGCCTATGTGCAGGCCGTGCAGGAGAACGAAGTCTTCCGCGTTGGCGACCGTGTGCGCATCATGACCGTTGACGGTACAAGCCGCGTTTCGCACTGATCGTAGCGGTAAATAAAAACCCCGAACAGGCCAGGCCTGTTCGGGGTTTTTTGTTAGTCCTGCACTGGCTTCAGAGGCCGAGCATGTCGCGAGCCACGGCCTCGGCAATGCGGATGCCATCCACACCTGCTGAGAGAATCCCCCCGGCATACCCCGCACCTTCACCTGCGGGGAACAGCCCCTTCATGTTCAGGCTCTGGAAGTCCGCACCACGGGTAATGCGCAGTGGCGACGAGGTGCGCGTTTCGATCCCGGTCAGCACCGCATCATGCAGGTTGTAGCCTTTGATCTGGCGGTCGAAGGCCGGCAGCGCCTCGCGGATCGCCTCGATGGCGAAGTCCGGCAGGCTTGGCGCCAGGTCGCCCAGCGTTACACCCGGTTTGTACGACGGCTCGACGCTGCCCAGCGCCGTGGACGGTTTGCCAGCGACGAAGTCGCCCACCAGCTGCGCTGGCGCCTGGTAGTTGCTGCCGCCCATCACATAGGCGTGGGCTTCCAGGCGCTCTTGCAGTTCGATGCCGGCCAGTGGCCCGCCCGGATAGTCGCGCTCGGGGTCGATGCCGACGACGATGCCCGAGTTGGCGTTGCGCTCGTTACGCGAATACTGGCTCATGCCGTTGGTCACCACGCGGCCCGGCTCGCTGGTGGCAGCCACCACGGTACCGCCCGGGCACATGCAGAAGCTGTACACCGAACGGCCGTTCTTGGCGTGGTACACCAGCTTGTAGTCGGCAGCGCCAAGTTTCGGGTGGCCAGCGTATTTGCCCAGGCGCGCCTTGTCGATCAGCGTTTGTGGGTGCTCGATACGGAAACCCACCGAGAACGGCTTGGCTTCCATGTACACGCCCTTGGCGTGCAGCATGCGGAAGGTGTCACGGGCGCTGTGGCCCAGGGCCAGGACCACATGGCGCGAGTGCAGCTGCTCGCCACTTTCCAGCACCACGCCGGTCAGCTGACCGTCTTCGATCAGCAGGTCGGTGACCTTTTCCTGGAAGCGCACTTCGGCGCCGAGGGCGATCATGTCCTGGCGCATCTGCTCGACCATGCCGGTCAGGCGGAAGGTGCCAATGTGCGGTTTGTTGATGTACAGGATCTCGTCCGGCGCACCGGCCTTGACGAACTCTTCCAGAACCTTGCGGCCGTGGTGGTTCGGGTCCTTGATCTGGCTGTAGAGCTTGCCGTCGGAGAAGGTCCCGGCGCCGCCTTCGCCGAACTGCACATTGGACTCGGGGTTGAGCACGCTTTTACGCCACAGGCCCCAGGTGTCCTTGGTGCGCTGGCGCACTTCCTTGCCGCGTTCGAGGATGATCGGCTTGAAACCCATCTGGGCCAGCAACAGGCCGGCGAAGATGCCGCACGGGCCAAAACCGACCACGATCGGGCGTTCCTGCAGGTCGGCCGGGGCCTGGCCAACGAACTTGTAGGTGACGTCGGGTGCCACGCTGATGTTGTGATCGTCGGCGAACTTGCTGAGCAGCTCGGCTTCGTTGCTGGCTTCCAGGTCAATGGTGTAGATGAACAGCAGCTCGCTGTTCTTCTTGCGCGCATCGTAGCTGCGCTTGAACAGGTTGAAGCTGAGCAGTTGCTCGTCGCGGATGCCCAGGCGCTGGACGATGGCTTCACGCAGGGCTTCGTCGGGATGGTCCAGGGGCAGCTTGAGTTCGGTGATTCGTAGCATGGCAGGGTCCAGTATCCCGGCCATGGGCGGCCGGCGGCTTTACACAAACCGCCAAGTATAAGCTGTTAGCCGCCCTGACTGGCAGGATAAAAGCGCCCGGCGATCAGTTGTCGCGCGCGCCGCCGTAGTAACCGCAGCCGCGCAGGGTCTGGCCGTCGATGCGCAGCTCGGCGCGCAGGTGACGCACGGCGCCGGTGGCGCCATCGACGCAGCGTTGCGGGGCGACCCACAGTTCAACGTGCTGGCCGTTGGCTTCGCTGGTCAGGGTCAGGCCGCCGCCGGGCACTTCTTCTTCGAGGAACGGCAGGGGCAGCGGGTCCTTGCCGACGCGGTTGAGCACCATGCCCTTGCCGCTGGCCTTGATGTCCCAATCCGGTTCGTGGCCATTGGCGCGCAGGGTCAGTTGCTTGAAATTGGGGTCGTCGCAGGCACGGGTGGAGGGCTCCAGGCGGTACAGGCGGCTGACCTCCAACTGGCCATCGTTGTCGGCCTGCTTGCTGCCGGTGAGGCGCCCGCGCACGTCGGCGAACAGTTTGGCGTTGGCGTTCTTGGCCAGGTTGACGGACTCCTGGAGGATGCCGGTGCCAGCGACGTCGTTGATCACGAAGTGGCGGCTTTCACCGCAGGGCTTGAACAACAGACGGCCGCCGCCTGCGCTCAGCTCGCCCTGCATGCGCGTGGTACCGATGTTCGGGTCACGGGGCTGCTCGGCCAGCAACTGGCAGCCGGCGAACAGGGGCAGCAGGGCAGTGAGCAGCAGGGTAGGGGTGAGGCGCATGGGGCGGGCTCCGGGGAATCTTTGCCAAAGAGCTGGCCACGATACACGTCCTGCAGGCAGAAAAAAGGGCCCGAAGGCCCTTTTTCATTCAACCACCCAAGTATGCGTCGCGCACTTTCGGGTCGGTCAGCAGGGCTTCACCGGTGCCCTGCATCACCACCCGGCCGTTTTCCAGCACATACGCCCGGTCGGCGATCTTCAGCGCCTGGTTGGCGTTCTGCTCCACCAGGAACACCGTCACGCCATCACGGCGCAGCTGTTCGATGATGTCGAAGATCTGCTGGATGATGATCGGTGCCAGGCCCAGTGAAGGCTCGTCGAGCAGCAGCAGCTTGGGCTTGCTCATCAGCGCCCGGCCGATGGCCAGCATCTGCTGCTCGCCACCGGACATGGTGCCGCCACGCTGGATGTAACGCTCCTTCAGGCGCGGGAACAGCTGCAGGACCTTGTCCAGCTGCTCCTGGTAGTCGCCCTTGTCGGTGAAGAAACCGCCCATGGCCAGGTTTTCCTCGACGGTCAGGCGGGCGAACACGCGGCGGCCTTCCGGCACTACCGCGATGCTCTTGCGCATGATGTGCGAGGACGGCTGGCCGACCAGCTCTTCACCGAGGTACTTGATGCTGCCGCTGTGCGCCTGCGGCGAGCCGCACAGGGTCATCAGCAAGGTCGACTTGCCGGCGCCGTTGGCACCGATCAGGGTGACGATTTCGCCCTGGTTGATCTCCACGTTGACGCTGTGCAGCGCCTGGATCTTGCCGTAGAAGGTGGAAACGTTCTCGAACTTCAGCATTTACGCTTCCCCCAGGTAGGCTTTGATCACGTCAGGGTTATCGCGGATCTCCTCCGGCGTGCCGTGGGCCAGGGGCGTGCCCTGGTTGATCACGACGATGTGGTCGGAAATGCTCATCACCAGCTTCATGTCGTGCTCGATCAGCAGCACGGTGACGTTGTGCGACTCACGCAGGTAGGCGATCAGTGCCTTGAGGTCTTCGGTTTCCTTCGGGTTCAGGCCCGCAGCCGGTTCGTCGAGCATGATGATCCGTGGCTGGGTCATCATGCAGCGGGCGATTTCCAGGCGGCGTTGCTGGCCGTAGGCGAGGGTGCCGGCGGTACGGTTGGCGAACTCGGTCAGGTTGACCTTCTCCAGCCAGTACTGCGCGCGCTCCATGGCCTCCTTCTCGCTGCGGCGGAAGTTCGGGGTCTTGAACAGGCCGGCGAAGAAGTTGGTGTTCAGGTGACGGTGCTGGGCGATCAGCAGGTTCTCCAGCGCGGTCATTTCCTTGAACAGGCGCACGTTCTGGAAGGTCCGCACCACGCCCTTGCGGGCGATCTGGTGGCCGGCCAGGCCCTGGATTGGCTGGCCGTCGAGCAGGATGGTGCCGCCGCTGGGCTTGTAGAAGCCGGTCAGGCAGTTGAACACCGTGGTCTTGCCGGCGCCGTTTGGGCCGATCAGCGCCACCACTTGTTTTTCCTTGACGGTCAGGGCCACGCCGTTGACCGCCAACAAGCCGCCGAAGCGCATGCTCAGGCCGCTGACTTGCAGAATTTCGCGGCTCATCGACGCAGCTCCATGTGGGGACGTTGCATAGGCAGCAGGCCTTGCGGACGCCAGATCATCATCAACACCATCAGCGCACCGAACATCAGCATCCGGTATTCGCTGAACTCACGCATCAGCTCCGGCAGCAGGATCATCACGATGGCCGCGAGAATCACGCCCAGTTGTGAGCCCATGCCGCCGAGCACGACGATGGCGAGGATGATCGCCGACTCGATGAAGGTGAACGACTCAGGCGTCACCAGGCCCTGGCGCGCCGCGAAGAAGCTGCCGGCGAAACCGGCGAAGCACGCACCCAGGGTGAACGCCGAGAGCTTGATCACGGTAGGGTTCAGGCCCAGTGCACGGCAGGCGATCTCGTCTTCACGCAGCGCTTCCCAGGCACGGCCGATCGGCATGCGCAGCAGGCGGTTGATCACGAACAGCGCCAGCAGCGCCAGCAGCAGGGCGACCAGATAGAGGAAGATGACCTTGTTGATCGAGTTGTATTCCAGCCCGAAGAACTCGTGGAAGGTCTGCATCCCCTCGGCGGCCTTGCGCTCGAAGGTCAGGCCGAAGAACTCCGGCTTGGGGATGTTGCTGATGCCGTTGGGGCCGCCGGTCCAGTCGGTGAGGTTACGCAGGAACAGGCGGATGATCTCACCGAAGCCGAGGGTCACGATCGCCAGGTAGTCACCGCGCAGGCGCAGCACCGGGAAGCCGAGCAGGAAGCCAAAGGTAGCCGACATCAGGCCGGCAATCGGCAGGCAGACCCAGAAGCTCCAGCCCAGGTAGTGCGAGAGCATCGCGTAGCTGTAGGCACCGACGGCATAGAAACCGACGTAGCCAAGGTCGAGCAGACCGGCCAGACCCACCACGATGTTCAGGCCCAGGCCCAGCAGCACGTAGATCAGGATCAGCGTGGCGATGTCGACCGCCCCGCGCGAGCCGAAGAACGGCCACACCAGGGCCGCGACGATCAGGCCCATGATCACATAGCGCTGGGTTTTCGGCAGGGTCAGGTAGTTGCTGACGGCTGGCGGGATCAGCTTGCGGTCCGAGCGACGGCCCATCACCGAGCTCCACTGCTTGTCGAACAGCACGCGCAGGAACATCAGCACCGAACACACGGCGATGATACTGATGGTGAACGACCCTTGGCTGTGCACCGCCAGGCTGATGCCGTCGATGCTCAGTTTCAGGCCCAGCACCGGGAAGGCCACGGCCCACACCAGCAAGGCGCTGAAGAACGCCTGTTTGAGATTTCTGTTCATACTTTTTCAACCTCCGGACGGCCCAGGATGCCGGTCGGCCGGAACAGCAGGACAAGAACCAACAAGCCGAATGCCACCACATCCTTGTATTGGTCGCCGAAGATGTCGGCGCCGAAGGCTTCGGCCACGCCCAGCACCAGCCCGCCGAGCATGGCGCCCGGGATGCTGCCGATGCCGCCCAGTACCGCCGCAGTGAAGGCCTTCAGGCCCACCAGGAAACCGGCGTTGGGGTTGATCACCCCGTACTGCATGCTCAGCAGTACGGCCGCCACGGCCGCCAGGGCGGCACCGATGACGAAGGTCAGGGCGATGATGTTGTTGGTGTTGATGCCCAGCAGGTTGGCCATCTTGATGTCCTCGGCACAGGCGCGGCAGGCGCGGCCCAGGCGAGAACGGGAGATGAACAGGGTGAGGCAGGTCATGGCCACCAGGGTGACCACGAACACCAGGATCTGCATGTAGCTGATCAGGACTTCTTCCGCGCCGCCCGGCCCGAAGGAGAAGCTCCCGGGGATCAGGTTGGGGATGGATTTGTCCTTCGAGTCTTGCGACAGCAAGACCGTGTTCTGCAGGAAGATCGACATGCCGATGGCGGAAATCAGCGGGATCAGGCGGTTGCTGTTGCGCAGGGGGCGGTAGGCAACCCGTTCGATGCTGTAGCCATAGGCACTGGTGACGCAGATCGTCGCGACGAAAGCGACAGTCATCAGGATCGGCAACGAATGGATACCCATCATGGCCAGGCCTGCCAGGGCAATGAAGGCCACGTAGGAACCGATCATGTACACCTCGCCGTGGGCGAAGTTGATCATGCCGATGATGCCGTACACCATCGTGTAGCCGATGGCGATCAAGGCATAGGTGCTGCCGATGGTCAATCCATTAACCAGTTGTTGGAAGAAATGGTAGATCTCAGGCATTACAGCGCTCCTAAAAACCTGATTTGCATTTCGCTGGCGGGGGTAGGCCAGGAAACCGCGGGTGACGGTTTTAAGATTTTCAGGTGGGTCGGCCCCCGGATCGCGGGGATCAGGCCCATGAACCTCATAAAACAAAGCCCACTGCTCGCACAGTGGGCTCGTAGGTCAGCTATTAGTCACGCAGTTACTGAGGGGAGACTTCGGTCTTCGGCTTGCCGAAGTGCCATTCGTAGACCACGAACTTGAAGTCTTTCAGGTCGCCTTTCTCGTTGTACGACAGGGTGCCGGTCGGGGTCTTGAAGGAACCGGCGTGGATGGCGGCTGCCACCTTGGCGGTGTCTTCGGACTTGGCCGCTTTGATACCTTCGGCGATCAGCTCGACAGCCGAGTAGGCCGGGAACACGAACGGGCCGCTTGGGTCCTTGCCGTCAGCCTTGATGGCGTCGACGATGGCCTTGTTCTCAGGGTCGGCGTCGAACGATTTCGGCAGGGTCACCAGCAGGCCTTCGGAGGCGTTCTGTGCGATCTGCGAGATGGAGTCGTTACCCACGCCTTCCGGGCCCATGAACTTGGCTTTCAGGCCTTTTTCCTGGGCTTGGCGCAGGATCAGGCCCAGCTCTGGGTGGTAGCCGCCGTAGTAGACGAAGTCGACGTTGTTCTGCTTGAGCTTCTGAATGATCGAGGAGAAGTCCTTGTCACCGGCGTTCAGGCCTTCGAAGACGGCAACCTTGGTGCCTTTGTTCTCCAGGGTCTGCTTGACCGCGGTGGCGATGCCTTCACCGTACTGCTGCTTGTCGTGCAGAACGGCAACCACTTTCGGCTTGACGTGGTCGGCGATGTAGTTGCCGGCGGCCGGGCCCTGGGCGCTGTCCAGGCCGATGGTGCGGAAGATCAGCTTGTAGCCACGGGCGGTGATTTCCGGCGAGGTGGCAGCCGGGGTGATCATGATCACGCCTTCGTCTTCGTAGATGTCCGACGCTGGCTGGGTGGAGCTGGAGCACAGGTGGCCGATGACGAACTTGACGCCGTCGTTGACCACTTTGTTGGCGACGGCCACGGCCTGTTTAGGGTCGCAGGCGTCGTCGTATTCCTTGGCTTCGAGCATCTTGCCATCGACGCCGCCCTTGGCGTTGATATCCTTGATGGCCTGCTTGGCGCCGATGAACTGCATGTCGCCATACTGGGTCACAGGGCCGGTCTTAGGGCCCGCGATCCCGATCTTGATGGTATCGGCGGCAAACGAATGGCTGGCTACCCCGGCCAGTACCATTGCGGCGAACAGCTTGGAAATCTTGATCATAGTGCTCCACTCATTCTGTTGTAATTCTTATAGTCCTGGCGGCCAGGGCTACAGACCGGGCGGGATTTGCGGTATGGCCACGCCACACTGCATGCCCACCTTCCCCCGGAACATGTCCCGGAACTGTACCGGTACAGTGTAGAGCGCTGGTCGCGCGCTTGAAAAGCGGGCAAAAAGTGCCTGTTCCGCGGGTTGTCGCATGATCGACACAAAGATACAGAAAAGCGCCATCACTTTGCCTGCATCCTCGGCCCCACCCCACAACTTCGGGGCCAATCGACCAAATTACATATTTGAAACCGGGTTTTTCTGCAAAAATGCCGGCCTTTTTTCATTAGCCAAATTTGCGGGTAGAAACCCATGACTGAACAAACAAGCACCCTCTATGCCAAATTGCTCGGCGAGACGGCGACAATCGAGTGGAAGGCTTTGGAGCGTTTCTGGGCCAAGGGTGACCTGATTTGGGTCGACCCTGGTCTCGACCTGATCGAGGTTGCTGCGGCAATGGCCGAGAATCGCAGCGAGATCTTCGCCAAGTGGCGCAGTGATGGCACTGTCGGGCCGCTCAGTGCCGAGCAGGCGCTCGACCTGCAAAGCCGCGATCCAGAGATCTGGGCGGTGGTGGTTTCGCCGTTCATCGTGATTCAGGTCAAGCAAGCGGAATAACGACGCGCTTTTTTAGTGCGTAAAAATACGCAGCCGCCCCATGCTGGTGCTTGTTGACGCTCACGTAAGGTGGAAGTTGGTAACAGTGGTGGGCTGATTCGGCGCTGCGGTAACAGTTTACGGGATGCGTAATTGGGGCCGCCAAGCGGCCCCGGCAATATCAGTAATCCACTCGCCCGGTATGATTGTTCAGCGAAATCACCCGGGTCTTGCCAATGCGGTGGCGGAAGATCTCACGCAGGTACTTCACTGCCTTCTTCACGCATTCGCGAGACAAGCGAATGTCGTTGATCGACACGAAGCGGCTCTTGTCGTTGATCAGCTCGCGATACTTCTTCTCGTACATCGGCTTGATCGCGTACCAGTTGGTGTCGAGGATCTTCGCCGGGTTCTCGAACTCGCTGAGCAGGTCGTCGATGCGCTCCTCCTCGAAGTGCTCGCTGGTGATGAATTCGAGGATGGCGTTGTCCAGGGTGTCATCGAAGCGGTACGGGGTGCGGGCAAAGCAACGCTTGATGAAGGCCACGATCAGGGTCAGGAAGTCGTCCGACAGGCACGGGCTCTTGGCGATCAGGGTGGTCAGCGACAGGTTGGCCGAGGCGCCGATCACCAGCGCGTAACGCTTGAGCGTGGTATTGGGGAACAGGCTGTTGAGGTGCGTCTTGAGCCGGTTCAGGTCCATGTACGACAGCTTGTAGTCCTTGGGCAGCGAGACAATCGACACCACCGACGAGCAATTCTTGAAGAAGTGCAGGTCATGCAGGGCGGCGGCGTCGTACCCCGAGGCCTGGTATTGCTCCAGGGCCGCGCGGTAGCGGCGCGACTCGATCGGCAGCAGGCTGATGCCTTCGATGGCCTGGGTCTGCTTGTTGAAATGCGGCAGGTCGATGGAGCGCAGGAACAGGTCGTCGATGTCCAGGCGCGGGGTTTCGCGTTCGAACACCTTGAACTTGTCCGTGCCTGGCGCAGCTACTTCGGGCACCACCGATTCGGCATAGGCAATCGCCACCGGGCCGGCCAGGCTCATGAACAGGTCGTTGGCGTCCAGGCGGATGGTTTCGCCAATGTCGATGCCGGCGCGGCGGAAGTAGTTCTGGTCGTAGTCGGTGGTCACCGCCTGGGCGGTGAGGATGTTGAAGATCTGCTGGGAGATGTACTGGTTGGCGTGCTTCTCCATGGCGTTGACGTCGATGTTGTGGATGGTGCCGTCATCGCTTTCTTCGGCGTAGCGCATGATGTCGTTGGAGATCAGCATCATCGCGTTCCATGGGCGGATACGGCCCATCACGCTGGCTTCGCTGCTGTCTTCGTTATCGAAGTTGTACGAGAAGTCCCATTCTTCCGACAGGTATTTGCACAACAGCCGGCCGGCGTTGATGTGCAGGGCTTCGGACATTTCGCTGCGATGGTCCGTAGCATTGGGCAGCACGCAGATCCCGCTGGTGAAGATCGGCTCGAAGACGAACGAGTGCCCGCTCTTGCCGTCGTTTTCGTCGGCAGGCTTGGTATCGAAGGTCTTGTTCATGTACGAGTACTGCTGGGCCAGGCCGAACTCCGAAGCCATGCCTGAACCGGTACCGCCACCGGCACTGAAGATGTAGAAGTACAGCCGCGACTGGTTGGCCTTGATGCCGCAGGAGTCGATCAGGTACGAGTGGATCAGCTTCCAGTCGGCGCTGGAGAAGCGCTGGGTGTCCTTGTTGAGGATAATCTTGGCCAGGTACTGGCCAAGGATCGGCGCGTTGCCGGCACCGCCTGCATGCACCTCGGACAGGTCCATGATCTTCATCTTGCTGTAGTCGCGCAGGAACTCGCCGCGCTCGCCCTTGCGCGAGAAGCGGATACGCCCGGCGATATCCTTGTCCAGGTCGCCGAGCATCACCAGCGGCTCGACCAGGAACACCGGCTTGACGCCCTTGTTCTGCACCAGGCGCAGGTTCTGGCGGATCCAGCGTGCCGGGCTGTAGCCCGACTCGCCCTTGAGGCGGTCTTCGTTGTTGAACTCGTTGAGGAAGAAGGTACGGGCGTTGTAGACCAGTTCGGCCACGTCCAGGGCGATGTTCGAGCCGCAACGGCCCAGGCCGATCAGGCAGACCGACGGAAACTGCTGCTCCAGGCGCAGTGGGTCGTCGTCCTCGATGTGCTGGTTGCTGGGGAATACCAGGTCACGCAAGCCGTCGAGGTTGTCGAGGATGCGCTGGATGTCCTGCTCGGTGAAGTACAGGTACTGCTGTGCCGGTGAGCTGCGTGTCGGCAGAGTGTCACGAACACCACTGGCGGTCGGTAAGTTGGGGAGAGTCGAAGACTCGGGGACCGCATTGGCAGAAGTGTTCGTAGAGGTCATAGTGCGCCATTTGCCTGGTGTAAGTGATTATCAGAGGGTTATGCCATATGGCCATCACGCAAAACGCCGCGACTCTATCAGTGCGCCATTTGCGGATGCGATAGGGGTTTCCCTTACTTGTTTTAAGGAATTTTTTGTCGAGCTGGCATTGCATCGCCCGTTTGTCACGCTTCTTTAATCTTCTGACTGGAGTCGTTCATGAGTACTGCACTGCCTTCGTTGGGATTCGCCGGGATTGGCCTGATGGGCTTGCCTATGTGCCGGCGCCTGTTGGCTGCGGGTTATTCGCTGACGGTGTGGAACCGCAGCCCGGACAAATGCGCCGCGTTGGTGGCCGCCGGTGCGCGCTTGGCGGCAAGCCCCGCCGAGCTGTGCCGTGACAGCGACATGGTGCTGCTGTGCCTGGCCGACACGGCGGTGGTGCGCGAGGTGGTGTTTGGCGAGCAAGGCATCGCCGAGGGCGGGCGCAGCGGGCAGTTGCTGGTGGATTTCTCCAGCCTGGAGCCGACCGCCACCCGGGAAATGGCTGCCGAGCTGGCTGCGCTGTGCGGCATGGCCTGGCTGGACGCCCCGGTTTCCGGTGGCACGCCAGGGGCCGAGGCCGGCACCTTGGCGATCATGGTGGGTGGCGAGGCTACGGACCTGCAGCGGGCGCGCCCGGTTCTGCAGGTGCTTGGCCAACGGGTGACGCACATGGGCGGTGTGGGGGCAGGGCAGGTGACCAAGGCCTGCAATCAGATGATCGTGGCCTGCAATGCCCTGGTGATTGCCGAAGTGGTGGCGTTGGCCGAACAGTCAGGCGTCGACGCTACCTTGATCGCCGAGGCCCTTGCCGGTGGCTTTGCCGACTCGAAGCCGCTGCAGATCCTCGCGCCGCAGATGGCCGAAAGCCGTTTCGAGCCGATCAAGTGGCATGTGCGCACCTTGCTCAAGGACCTGGACGGTGCCGTCAAGCTCTCCCGCGAGCAAGGCACGGCAACGCCGCTCAGTGGCCTTGCCGCGCAGTTGATGCGCTTGCACGGTAGCCAGGGGTATCTGCAAAAAGATCCGGCGACCCTGGTAGAGCTGTATCGCAACAAGGCTTGAACACGCTGTCCTGGCGCTCGAGCCGATCGAGCAGCGAGCGTAGTTCGCTCAGCGGCACCGGGCGACTGAGCAGGTAGCCCTGCAGGTAGTCGCAACCATTGCTGGCGAGGAATTCGTGCTGCTCGACGGTTTCTACGCCTTCGCTGACCACTTCCAGACGCAGGGTGTGGGCCATGGCGATGATGGCCTGGATGATCTCGCGATCTTTCAGGCCGCCGGGCACATCCTGCAAGAATGAGCGGTCGATCTTCAGCACGTCCAGCGGCAGGCGCTTGAGGTAGGCCAGCGACGAATAGCCGGTGCCGAAATCGTCGATCGACAGGCTGACACCCTGGCCGCGAATGCGTTTGAGCAGGCTGACGGTGTGCTCGATGTCACCCATCAGGGCATTTTCGGTGACCTCCAGTTCCAGGTGGCGAGGTGCCAGGCCTGCCTGGAACAGCGCTACTTCCACTTCGTTGGGCAGGTTTTCATGGCCCAGGGTCACCGCTGAACAATTGACCGTGACCTTGAGGCTGGTGAAACCATGTTGCTGAAGCCGGGCCAGGTCCTGGCAGGCATGGCGCAGCACCCACAGGTCGAGGTCGACGATCAGGCCGTTGGCTTCGGCAATGCCAATGAACCGGTCAGGCCCCATCAGCCCGTGCAGCGGGTGCTGCCAGCGCACCAGCGCCTCGAGCTTGGCCACCTGGCCGGTGCGCAGGTCGAAGATGGGTTGGTAATGCACGCACAAACCTCGTTCTTCGAGCAGGGCAATGCGCAGCTCTTCCTCCAGCTGCAAGGCCAGGCTGGCACGGCTTTTCAGGCTGCTGTTGAAAAAGTGCAGGCTGTTGCGCCCGCTGCCTTTGGATTGATAAAGGGCCAGGTCGGCATGCTTGAGCAGTTCTTCGGCGGTGAGGCCATCATCGGGGTAGATGCTGATGCCGATGCTGGTGGTCATGACCATGCGCCGGCCGCCCAGATCAATCGGGTCCTTCATCCGTTGCATGATGCGCTGGGCCAGGTGGCGCGCCTCGTCGCGGTTGTTGAGGCTGGTGACCACACAGAATTCGTCGCCGCCGAAGCGGGCGACCAGGTCGTGGCTGCGGGTGGCAGCCTTGATATGGTTGGCGATCACCTTGAGCAATTCGTCACCGGCATCGTGGCCGAGGCTGTCGTTGATCCGCTTGAAGTGGTCGATGTCGAGGAACATCACGGCCAGGCGGTGCTCGCCAGGATCCTGTTCGGCCAGGCGTTCGGCGAAGATCTGGTTGAAACCACGGCGGTTGACCAGGTTGGTCAGGGCGTCGTAATGGGCGGCCTGCTGCAGGGATTCGCGGGCCTGGTCCAACTGGCTGAGCAGCACACCGTAGCGGCGCAGGTCGTCTTCCTTGCTCTGCAGTTTCTTGTCGGCCAGGGCCGCGCTGATGCTGCTGCCGCTGATCAGCAAGGTGATGAAGGCTACGGTCAGCCCCAGCTGCAGGCTGTTGTCGGTAGAGGGCAGGCTCAGGGCGGTGGAGGTGGGGATGACCAGGGTCATGGCGGCCATGGCGGTGAAATGGGTGGCGACGATGCCACTGGCCATCAGCAGGCTGGCGCCATACTTCATGGTCTGGTGCAGGCGGCCGCTGCCATTGCGGAAGTAACGGGCCAGCAGCAAGGCAGCGAAGCTGGTGAGCAAGGCGATGGCGGCACTGCTCAGCAGCAGGGTGGTCTGGTAGTACTGCTGGGCACCGGTCTGCAGCGCGGCCATGCCGACGAAATGCATGAGGATGATGCCCAGGCCGATGAGCAAGGCGCTTTGCAGGTAGTGGTGCGCACGCATCTCGGTGCGGTCGAGGCTGGTCATTGCCAACCACGCCACCACCAGTGCGATCAGCAGTGACAAGCCGGTCAGCGACACGTCGTAGTGCATTTCCACTGGCGCCTGGAAGGCCAGCATGCTGATGAAGTGCATGGCCCAGATGCCGCCAGCCAGGCAACAGGCACCCAGCATGCGCCACTGCCGCTGAGCAGCGGGGTGTTCGCTGTGGGATTGGCGTTCGGCCATGTCGAGGGTGGCGAAGCAGGCAGCGCTGGCCACCGCAAAGGCGATCAGGATCAGCAGCGGTTCATGGCTGCAGTCGATGACGATGCGCCCGGTTACCGGCAGTTCGGTGAACAGTTGCAGCCCCAGCCATTCCATTGCTTGCCCTTTGCTCGAGTTTTCACTCGTCTCCGTTCAAGCGTTGTGGAGACTGTTCTGGGGCAGTATAGAAACAGCGGGTTAAACCTTCCTGAGTAATGGCACTTTGGCTGCAATGATTTGGTTCTGAAGGCGATAGCCAGCTGGCATAACGAACTGGGGGGCGCCTAGCGCCCCCCAGTCATGTGGCCAGTCGATCAGCCGGCGACCAGTACACGAATCGCTTCGAGGCGCAGCGCGGCCTTGTCGAGCATCGCCAGGCCTTGTTCACGTTGCTTGCGCAGCGCATCGATCTCGCTGTCACGCACGCTCGGGTTGACGGCCTGCAGTGCGGTCAGGCGTGCCAGCTCTTCATCGGCCTCGGCGACCAGGCGACGCTGGGCTTCGGCCACACGCTCGACGTGGACTGGCATGATCTTGGCCTCACCACCGCTGATGCGCTGGGCCAGCACGTCACGCTGGGCCTGGACGAACTTGTTGGCGCTGGCCCGTGGCACGCTTTCGAGTTGGTCGTTGAGGGTTTCGAACGCCACGCGCGAAGCCAGGTCGTTGCCGTTGGCATCGAGCAGGCAGCGCAGTGCCGCTGGCGGCAGGTAGCGACCCAGCTGCAGGCTGCGCGGCGCCACCACCTCGCTGACGAACAGCAGTTCGAGCAGCACGGTACCCGGCTTGAGTGCCTTGTTCTTGATCAGCGCAACGGCGGTATTGCCCATCGAACCGGACAGCACCAGGTCCATGCCGCCCTGCACCATCGGGTGTTCCCAGGTGAGGAACTGCATGTCTTCACGCGACAGGGCCTGGGCCCGGTCGTAGGTGATGGTCACGCCTTCGTCGTCGCCCAGCGGGAAGCTGGCGTCGAGCATCTTCTCGCTCGGTTTCAGGATCAGGGCGTTTTCCGAGTGGTCTTCGCTGTCGATGCCGAAGGCGTCGAACAGGGTTTCCATGTAGATCGGCAGGGCGAACTGGTCGTCTTGCTCAAGAATCGCCTCGACCAGCGCCTGGCCTTCACCGGCGCCACCGGAGTTGAGCTCCAGCAGGCGGTCACGGCCGCTGTGCAGCTCCGCCTCCAGGCGCTCGCGCTCGCCACGGGCTTCGCTGACCAGTGCGGTCCAGGCCTTGGCATCGCCACCTTCGAGCATTGGCAGCAGGCGTGGGCCGAACTGGTGCTGCAGGGCGTTGCCGGTCGGGCAGGTATTGAGGAAGGCGTTGAGGCCATCGTGGTACCACTGGAACAGGCGCTCCTGTGGGCTGTCCTGCAGGTACGGGATGTGCAGTTCGATGGTGTGCTTCTGGCCGATACGGTCGAGACGGCCGATGCGCTGTTCGAGCAGGTCCGGGTGGGCCGGCAGGTCGAACATCACCAGGTGATGGGCGAACTGGAAGTTGCGGCCTTCACTGCCGATCTCGGAGCAGATCAGCACCTGGGCGCCGAATTCCTCGTCGGCGAAGTAGGCCGCGGCGCGGTCGCGCTCGAGGATGCTCATGCCTTCGTGGAACACCGTGGCCGGGATGCCGGAACGCACGCGCAGGGCGTCTTCCAGGTCCATGGCGGTTTCGGCGTGGGCGCAGATCACCAGGACCTTGGTGCGCTTGAGCATCTTCAGCGTGTCGATCAGCCAGTCGACCCGTGGGTCGAAGCGCCACCAGCGTTCGTCATCGCTGACTTCACCCTGGGCCTGGAACGCCACTTCAGGGTACAGCTCGGCGTGTTCGCCGGCTGGCAGGTCCTGGTATTGCTCAGGGTTGGCCAGCGGATACGGGTGCAGCTGGCGCTCGGGGAAGCCCTGGACGGCCGCACGAGTGTTGCGGAACAGCACGCGGCCGGTGCCGTGGCGGTCGAGCAGTTCGCGGATCAGGCGGGCACTGGCCTGGGTATCGCCATCATTCACTGCAGCCAGCAGCGCTTCGCCTTCGGCGCCGAGGAAACCCTGAATGGTGGCATGGGCCTTGGGTGACAGGCGGCCTTCTTCAAGCAGCTCCTGCACGGCCTCGGCTACCGGGCGGTAGTTTTCACTCTCGGCGCGGAACGCCGCGAGGTCATGGAAGCGGTTGGGGTCGAGCAGGCGCAGACGGGCGAAGTGGCTGTCCTGGCCGAGTTGTTCGGGGGTCGCGGTCAGCAGCAGCACGCCCGGGATCACCTGGGCCAGTTGTTCGACCAGGCCGTATTCGGCGCTGGCCTGCTCTTCGTGCCACACCAGGTGGTGCGCTTCGTCGACCACCATCAGGTCCCAGCCGGCCGCGAACAGCGCGTCCTGGGCCTTTTCGTCATCGACCAGCCATTCCAGGGCGACCAGCGCCAGCTGGGCATCCTCGAACGGGTTGCTGGCGTCGCTTTCGATAAAGCGCTCGGCGTCGAACAGGGCGACCTGCAGGTTGAAGCGCCGGCGCATTTCCACCAGCCACTGGTGCTGGAGGTTTTCCGGGACCAGGATCAGCACGCGGCTGGCGCGGCCCGACAGCAGCTGGCGGTGAATCACCAGGCCGGCTTCGATGGTCTTGCCCAGGCCTACTTCGTCGGCCAGCAGTACGCGCGGGGCGCTGCGGTCGGCAACTTCGCGGGCGATGTGCAACTGGTGGGCGATCGGTTGCGCGCGGCAACCGCCCAGGCCCCACAGCGACGACTGCATCTGCTTGCTGGTGTGGTGCAGGGTGTTGTAACGCAGGCTGAACCACGACAGCGGGTCGATCTGCCCGGCGAACAGACGGTCGCTGGCCAGGCGGAACTGGATGAAGTTCGACAGCTGGGTTTCCGGCAGGGTGCGCGCCTGGTTCTGGGCATCCAGGCCGTGGTAGACCATCAGCCCGTCGATGTCCTCGACCTCGCGCACGGTCAGCTTCCAGCCTTCGAAGTGGGTGATCTGGTCACCCGGCGAGAAGCGCACGCGGGTCAGCGGCGCATTGCGCAGGGAATACTGGCGGGTGTCGCCAGTGGCCGGGTAGAGCACGGTCAACAGGCGGCCATCCTGTGCCAGGATGGTCCCCAGGCCAAGCTCCGCTTCACTGTCGCTGATCCAGCGTTGCCCCGGTTGATACTGCTGCGCCATACTGCCTGAACTCCCGCGATGAAAAGCCGGCTATGTTAACGGATAGGCCGGGCGGACCATAGACCAGAAGTCCATGAGTCTAGCTGTTTCATCGCAGATTACGTCTTGCTGACGAGGGCTTCGCACCGATATGCCGCTCAAGCACCGCTGGTTGCACACCTCCCTGGCCATGGGCAGCTTGCTGCTGCTGGCTGCCTGTGAACAGAAAAATTTTGAAACCCTGCCTGCGATCCCGGTCGAGCAGCTCGAAGTGCTGGGCGTGCAGACGCCGATCAAGAGTGTGCACTTCCGTGACCGAGACGGCGAGGGGCTGCTGGTGCTCAGCCGCAACGATGGCCAGGCGGTCGATGCCGAGTCCGAGCAGGAGGTCGACAAGGTGGTGCTCAAGGCCACCCTGTACGGCCGCACCGCCGAGCGCGACGCGTTCAAGCCGCGCTGGCAGATCGAACAGGAAACCACCTGCCCGGGGCTGGACCTGGATGTCGACTTCTATACCGATGTCAGTGACGTCAGTGACCTGAACAAGGACGGTGTCGCCGAAGTGACCGTGGCCAGCCATGCCTTCTGCGGTGGCGGCATCGATCCGCACGACATCGCCATCGAAATGCGCGAGGGGCAGAACGCCTACACCATCACCGGCCAGTCGCTGATCACCCCGGCAGGTGAAGAACCGGTTGGCGGCGAGCGTGAAGACAGCGCTTCGTTGAAGAACGCCCCACAGGTGCTGCGAGAGCACATGGATTCGGTCTGGCAGCAGGTCTACAAGCGGCCCTGGAGCGAAGCCAGCCCGCCAGCCGACGACGACGACCCTGAGGAAGAAGCCGAGTAACGGCTGTCTATACTGGCATGGCGCGGCCGTGAGTGGCCGCACATCCTCACTTTCGCCGCTCAAGCTGGCTAACGGATGGCCGATACAGTGGGCATAGGAGAATTTCCATGCTGCCGCCGATCATCCCGCTCAGTGCTGCCCCGGTGACTTCGCAACTGGACCCGGTAAAACAGACGCCCGACATCAAGCCGGTGGTGCCGGTGCAGCCTTCGTCCAATGAAAGCGCCATCGACCTGAAGCAGCAGCGCGACCCGCAGGAGCAAGTCCTGTTGCTGCGCGAAGAGCAGCGTCGCCAGCAGCGGCGCAACAACAAGGGCGAAGCGGAGCTGTACAGCGCCTTGCCGGGGGACGAAGTAAACGCCGACAACACCGTGCCGGTGGCGCCGCTGATGGGTGAGAACCCACGCCAGGGCCTGCTGGTCGACATCGAAGTCTGACGCGGGGCTGGTCACGGCCAGCGCCTGGCTTCATGATGCAAGTCTCTGTAGATCGTCGAGCCCACCCATGAGCCAAGACAACCTCATCGACTTCGATGCCGAGCGCGCCAAGCGCATCCATGACCTCAAGGAAAAACGCCTGAACGAAGTGCGCCAGGCGTTCGAGCAGGCCATGCCGCTTGCCACCGCGAAGAAGAAGAAGCCCAAGGGCAAGCCCAAGAAGCGCTGAAACTTGACGCAGGTCAACCCTGCACCCGCCTCGCGTGCCCGGTCCCGGGCAGCATTGACCCTGATCAATTTTCCCCGCCCCCGTATTCGTTACCTTGCATCCATCGGACAACGGCAAACGAATCGGGAGGCCAGCATGTTCTTCGACAATGTGGTTATCGCGGGCGTGGTAACGGTCGGGTTGATGTTTGCATTCTTTGCCGGTCTGGGCATTTTCATCTGGAAGGACTCGCAAAAGCGCAAGCCGCGCTGACCTTTCGGATTCACGAGCACGCAAGGCATTTAGGGCGACTTCGGTCGCCCATTTTTTTGCCTGCGTTTTTTGTCGACAAAGATGATTAGCTAGCTAATTAATCGTCTTGGCAGTATCCTTCGCGCTGTTGTCTATCGTTTATCCAAACATCCCCCGCAAGGTCCGTTTCGTGCCCATCACCTTCCAGGCCCTGTTTGCACCCAGCAGCCTCGCCATCAAGTTCGCCATCAAGACCCTGCTGGGTGGGGGCCTGGCACTGTGGTTGGCCATGCGTTGGGGGCTGGAGCAACCGTCCTGGGCATTGATGACCGCATTCATCGTCGCCCAGCCGTTGTCGGGGATGGTGGTGCAAAAGGGCCTGGCGCGCCTGGCCGGCACCTTTGTCGGCACGCTCATGTCGGTGGTGTTCATCGGCCTGTTCGCCCAGACGCCATGGCTGTTCCTGATCACCCTGGCGCTGTGGCTGGCCTTGTGTACGGCGGCTTCCACGCAATTGCGCAGTGCCTGGGCCTATTCGTTCGTACTGGCCGGCTACACCGCAGCGATCATCGCCTTGCCTGCCATCAATCATCCCTTGCAGGTGTTCGACCAGGCGGTGGCGCGTTGCACCGAAATCTGCCTGGGGATTTTCTGCGCCACTGCCAGCAGTGCCCTGATCTGGCCGATGCGGGTCGAGCAGCAGCTCGCCGGGCAGGCCCGTCAGGCCTGGCAAAACGGCTTGCAGGCGGCAAGCGCCATGCTCGGCGGCGAGGATGAAGCACGCAAAGGGTTACTGGACAGCCTCGGCCGCATTGTCGCCATCGATACCCAGCGCGAGCACGCCTGGTTCGAGGGCCCGCGCGGGCGGCTGCGGGCCAAGGCCATTCGCGGCCTGAGCCAGAAGCTCATGGTATTGCTGCGCATTTCACGTTCGGTACGCCGACAGTGGCGGCAACTGGACGAGCACGAAGCCGGGCGCCTCGGTCCTTGGCTTGAAGAGCTGCGTGCCCTGCTGGTCAGCCCCGATCAGCCGAGCCTGCTGGTGTTGCGCCAGCGTATCTGGGACGCCGCGCATGATGAGCAGATCAGCTCTGCCGAGCACTTCTGCCTGGCACGCATGGCCTTGCTGCTGGACTTCGCCATGGCCGCCACCCAGGCCCTGGACGATGTCGAGGCGGGCAGGGCGCCGAAGGATGTTGCCCAGGGCCTGGCGGTGCACCGCGACTGGTCGCTGGCCTTGTTGTTCGGTTCACGCAGTGCCTTGGCCTTCCTGGTGATGAGCAGCTTCTGGCTGGCCACTGCCTGGCCGTCGGCGCCTGGCGGCCTGGTGCTGACCTGCGTGGTCTGCAGCCTGTTCGCCAGCCGCGAGAACGGCGCGCAGATCGGCCTGAGCTTCTTGCGCGGCATCTTCCTGGCGATCCCGGCCGCCTTCCTGGTCGGGCAGATCATCCTGCCGCAGTGGAGCAGCTTCGCCATGCTCTGCCTGGGCATGGGCGTGCCGCTGTTCTTCGGGGCGCTGGGCATGGCCCATCCGCGTACTGGCGCCACCGCCACCTCTTATTGCCTGCACTTCATCGTGCTGGTTTCACCGCTCAATGCCATGACGTTCGGTGTGGCGACCATGCTTAACAGCGCCCTGGCCATGTTGGTGGGCGTGGGCGCTGCGGTGCTTGCGTTCCGTCTGTTGGTGTTCCGTCACCCGGCCTGGCTTGGCCGGCGCCTGCGCGCGGCGACCCAGAGTGACCTGGTGCGCCTGACCCGGCGCGATCTGCGCGGTGCCGACAGCTGGTTTGGCGGGCGCATGGCCGACCGCCTGATGCAGTTGGCCCGGCATGCCAGCGAGTTGCCGGCCACCGAACGCAAGCGCTGGGATGATGGCCTGCATGGGCTGGATATCGGTGACGAGCTGGTGCACTTGCGCATGTGCCTGGCGGTGGCCCAGGTGCCATTGGCCGGCGCCGAGCGCGAATACCTGCAGCAGGTCGAGGCAGTGCTGGCCAAAGGCCCGGCGGCTGACCGCGGGCAGCGCCTGGATGCGGCCAGCGAGCAGTTCATCGCGGCTTTGCAGCGGGCGCCGGCCAGTGACCCGTTGCGCCTTGCCCAAGGCGCTGTGCTGCAGTTGCAGAAAAGCTGGGGGAAATGGTGCCGTTCGCAGGAGGATGCCCATGGGCTTGCGTGAGTGGGAGCTGGGCGGTGTGCTGTTCAGCC
Source organism: Pseudomonas sp. TWI628 (assembly GCF_039673865.1). Lineage (NCBI taxonomy): Bacteria > Pseudomonadati > Pseudomonadota > Gammaproteobacteria > Pseudomonadales > Pseudomonadaceae > Pseudomonas > Pseudomonas sp. TWI628. Next base: position 181,009 of record NZ_JBDJMM010000008.1, read on the forward strand.
CGTTCCTGATTTATGTGCTGATGGCGCTGGCGCTGACCGGCGTGCTGCGCCTGGTGGTACAGGCCACGCCGCTGGGGCGCTGGATCTGGCATGAAGCGCTGTTCGACACGGCGTTGTTCGTTTGTGTGCTGTTCCTGGTAGTTCGCCTGCTGGGGCCTTTGTAAGGAGTGATTCAATGCGTGCTGTCGTCCGTACCCTGGTGACCTTGTGCGTGGTCGCCGTTGCCGTTCTGGCCGGCTTCAAGCTCTGGCAGTACTACATGCTCACGCCTTGGACGCGTGATGCCCGGGTGCGCGCCGATGTGGTGGTGATCGCCCCGGACGTGTCTGGCTGGGTGCGTGAGCTCAAGGTGCAGGATAACCAGCAGGTCAAGGCTGGCGACCTGCTGATGAGCATCGATCGCGAGCGTTTCCAGGCGGCATTCGAACAGGCCAGCGCGGTGGCTGAAACCCGCGCCCAGCAGCTCCACCTGCGTGAGCGTGAAGCGGCGCGGCGCACGGCATTGGGCCCGGAGGCGATCAGTGCCGAACTGCGCGAAAACGCCCAGATCAATGCCGCCGTTGCCCGGGGTGAACTGCATGAAGCCGAAGCGCAGTTGCAAGTGGCCAGGATCAACCTGGCACGCAGCGAAGTGCGGGCACCGCGTAGCGGGCACATCACCAACCTGCGCCTGGCCCAGGGCAACTATGTGAATACCGGTGAATCGGTGATGGCCCTGGTGGATGATTCGACGTTCTACATCCAGGCCTATTTCGAAGAGACCAAACTGCCACGCATTCGGGTTGGCGATGAGGTGAAGGTCTGGCTGATGGGCGCAGGCGATGCGATGCAGGGCCATGTGGAAAGCATCAGCCGTGGCATCACCGACAGCAACAGCAACCCGGACAGTCAGCTGCTGCCAGTGGTGGAACCGACCTTCAACTGGGTGCGGCTGGCGCAACGGATTCCGGTGCGGATCAGGCTGGAGCAGATTCCCGAGGGCGTGCACCTGAGTGCGGGGATGACTGCCAGTGTGCAGGTGCATGAGCATCAGGCGCAACAGTGATGGCCATAGGGCCGGGCGGCTGCTGGCGTCGCAACTCGACCCGATGCCAGACGGCGAAAACCTTGGCACAACGATGAGCACATGCGCTAGGCTGCCCACTGCGCGTCGCCCAACAGAGGCGGCCGTTACCTGCCTGGCGTGCGTCACTTCCGTTCATTTGCGAGGTTACGTCATGGCCATCACTTCCCAGGACATCTGCAGCGCTGCCGACCAGCTCAATGGCTTTGTCGGTTTTCATGGCAAGCGCGGCGTCCATATCGTGCGGTTTTCCGAGGACGCGTTCGGCATGGACGTGGCGGATGACAGCATCACCCCCTGCAGCGAATTCGTCTGGCGGCCGCAACAAGGCGCACGCATGGCGCTGTGCCGGGAACGGCTGGCACTGTTGCTGGAGCAGCATGTGGACGACCGGCTGAACATTGGCGAGCCGTTGCGTATCTACCTGCGGCGCAGTGACCTGCCGGAAATCGTAGCTGAACGTTCGCTGCGCTGAGCCGCGGTTCAAGAAGCGCCTGCGGCGCCCCCAGGTTTCTGTTGCAACAATTGCTCGAAGCCGGCCTTGTCCAACGGTCGGCTCAGGTAGTAACCCTGCACTTCATGGCAGCGGTCTTTCTGCAGCGCCCGTAATTGCTGTTCGGTTTCCACGCCCTCGGCGGTTACCGTCAGCCCCATCGCCTCACCCAGGCTGATGATCGCCTGCACCACGGCGCGGTCGCTGCCAGTGCTATTGGCCAGCCCGGCGATGAAGCGCTTGTCGATCTTGATGCTGTCGAACGGGTAGGTCCGCAGGTAACCCAGCGAGGAATAGCCTGTGCCGAAATCATCCATGTTCAGCCGCACGCCCAGCTCCTTGAGCGCGAGCATGGTGCCCAGGGCGCCTTCGATGTCGTTGAGCATCACGTTCTCGGTAATCTCCAGCTCCAGCCGCTGGGCAGGGAAGCCGGTTTGCAGCAGGGTTTCGCGCATGTCGGCCACCACGTCACTGCGCATGAACTGCGCCGGTGACAGGTTCACCGAAACCAGCAGGTGGTCCGGCCAGTCGCGGGCCGCGCGACAGGCTTCGCTCAGCACCCAGCGGCCAAGGGTGACGATCAGTCCGCTTTGCTCGGCCAGCGGGATGAAGGTATCGGGTGCGAGCAGGCCTTCTTGCGGGTGCTGCCAGCGCAGCAAGGCTTCGACCGAGACGATGCGCAAATCGCTCAGGCGATAGCGTGGCTGGTAATGAAGGACGAACTCGTTGTTCTTCAGGGCGCGGCGCAGATCGTTTTCCAGCTGGCGGCGGTACTGGATCTGCTGGTTCATCGCCGCAGCGAAGTAGCGCCAGGTGCCCTTGCCATCGACCTTGGCCTGATACAGGGCGATATCGGCGCAGCGGATCAGCTCGCCGGCATCGAAACCCTGGCTGTGCGTCTGGGCGATGCCGATGCTGACACCGATGTGCAGTTGCTGGTTTTCAAAGGCAATGGGTTGCTGCAGCAGTTCGACCAACCGCCGGCACAGGCGGTCGACTTCACTGTGGCTATCCATGCCTTCCAGTACCAGGACGAATTCATCACCGCCCAGGCGTGCCACCAGGTCGACGTCGCGGGTGGTGTCGCGCAGGCGTGCGGCCACTTCCTGCAGCACGGCATCACCCGCCGTATGGCCGAGGGAGTCGTTGATCGGCTTGAAGTTGTCGAGGTCGAGCAGCAGCAAGGTCAGCGGCGGTGACTCGCTGCCATACAACAGGGCCTGTTCCAGGTGCCTGGCCAGCTTGTTGCGATTGGCAAGGCCGGTCAGTGGGTCGTGCATCGACAGGTGCTGGATGCGCGCATGGGCCTCGACTTCGTCGGTGATATCGCTGGCCGTACCGCGAAAGCCGACGGGCTTGCCATCCAGCCGGATTGCCCGTGCCGATATGCGGCAATAGCGGCTCAGGCCGTTGTGGTCGCGGTAGGCGCAACGCAGGTTGGCCGGTTGTTCCGAATCGGCCTCGATCTGCCCATCGAGCCAGGCTGACAACGGCGTGGTTTCACAGCTGAGCAGTTGATTGAGCGGTTGGCCAAGCCAGGCCTCGACCGGGTCGCCGGTAACCCTGACGAAGCGCTGGGAGAGGTAGGTGAGCCGCTGCTGCCGGTCAGTTTCCCAGATCCAATCGGAGGCGGCCTCGGCCACTGCGCGAAAACGCTGCTCACTGGCTTCCAGGGCCTGATTGCTCTTCTGCAGGCGCTGCAGGCTGAGATCGATGGCGCGGGAGCTGCGCAACGCAAGGCGAAACAGGTAAAGCATCACCAGGCCCAGTATCAGCAGCGCGCAGAGCAAGGGCGGCAACACCGCCCAGAGCAGCTGCCGCCCGGGCATCGGGCTGATCCAGGCCAGGCGATAACCGGTGTCGCCCAAGGCGATGTGCTGGTGACCGCGCTCGTGCTCCTCGTTCTTCTCTACATGCATGTGCGCAAGGCCAGCACCTTCGCCCAGGTGCGCGAGCTTGGCCTCGGTGAGTTGGTCGACGAACAGCATCACCGGGGCCTGGCTCACGTCTGCTGCGCTGACGTCCTTGTCCGGGCGCACGGCGGCGGCGCTGAGTACCGCCGGCCAGTTGTTGAACAGGACGAAACGGGTGATCTGCTCGCGGGCGCTGGCGGCTGCGCGTGCAGCCTCGATGATTTCCGCCAGGGGCGCATCGATGAAACTGCCCGCAACTGCTTCGGTAGGCGCACCTTTGAACAGTGCATAGGTGGTGCGCTGGTCATCGACCACAAACACCCCTTCGTAGCCGCTGGCACTGTACAGCGATTCACCAACGTTCTTCTCTTTATAGGCCCACTGCCAGTCGACCTTGCCTGCCAGGTGCTCGAAGGCGGCGTCCCACACCGCGTAGCTGGACAGAAACTGCCGGGAGGCCAGCAGGCGTTGCTCCAGCGCCTGGGTGGCATGGAAGGCGCTGCGTTGTTTCTCCTGCTGGTCGAGGGTGGCCGCGATGTTGAACAGTGCGCCCAGGGTGACCAGGCAGGCGAGGCCGAAGACCACGCAGAAAACACCGATCAGGCGACGGACCTGAAGGCGAGGGAGAGGGCTGGCGGTCCTGGCCATGCGCAAACGACTCCTTGATGACTGCAACGCCCTGCCGAGCAATCAGCAAGGTGGTTCAGTCAGGATAGGCCAGCCTGAGCGGGGTGGCCTCGCCTTGGGCGAAATTGACCTGATCGCGGCCGCGGCGCTTGGCGCTGTACAGCGCCTTGTCGGCCTGTTCCAGCCAGTGCTCGGGGGACTGCAGGCCGGCGTGGAAAGCCGCCAGGCCGATGCTCAGGCTGATGCGCAGGTGCGGCAGCTGTGGGTTGCGGTAGCCCGCGACCTGCTCGCGCAGACGCTCCATGGCCTGGCAGGCCTGGGCCTCGCTGGTGGCGGGCAGGATCACGCAGAACTCATCGCCGCCATAGCGCCCGGCCTGGTCGGATTCGCGCAGGTTGCGCTTGAGCTCCTCGCTCATCTGGCGCAGCACGCAATCGCCGACCACATGGCCGAAGGTGTCGTTGATGGCCTTGAAGTGATCGATGTCGATCAGCGCGATCACGGCGGATGACTGTTGTTGCCGGCAGGCCTGGAACCTGAGCAGCAGCAGGTCTTTCCAGGCACCGTGGTTGAGCAGGCCGGTCAGGCTGTCGGTCAGGCTCAGGGCGCTCAGGCGACGCTTGTGCTCGCCCAGTTTGATCGCCAGGCGGTAGCAGACCCAGCCCAGTGCCAACGGGTACAGGGTCAACATGGGCAGGCATGCGTAGATCTGCAGCGCCGTGGCGTTCAGCTGCAGCCCGGTGCCCAGCAATGCGCTGGCCAGCAGCATGCCGGCCAGCTGAGCCATTACCCCGCGAACGATCAGGCGCTTGCCGCCCGCGGCCACGTTGTTCATGGTCATCATCGACAGCACGGTCACGGTCGGCAGCGGGTTGAAGTGCATGGCTGCGGTCCAGAAGCCGCCCAGCAGCGAGTCCAGCAGTATGTTGCGCTCTTCCGCCTGATAAGGGGCCGCCGAACGCGATGCCCACTGATAGGCGACATGTGGCCAGAGCAGGCCATTGAACAGCAGCAGCGCCCAGACCCAGCCTGGCGGCGATAGCGGTGCCACGGCAGCGGCTACGCTGAACAGGCCGATCCCCAGGCCGATGACACGCGGCAGGTAGATGCGCTTGACGAAAGAAAGTCCCTTGCCGCTGCGATTGTCCATCATGGTCGTTGTTCTTCTGCTGGGGGTGCCGTTTATCGCATAACTCACGTGAATATTGTTGAACAGTGTTTCATCGACGAAAAATGACCTTACAAGCCAATTCACGGTTGATGTGATCCCAGTGGGGTAACATGAAGCCTTTCCTCTTGCTTGGAGTGTTGCTGCTCATGGCTCCCATGGCTAATCCTGGCGACCGATCGGCGCCACAGCGGGACGGACGTTTTCACAACCAGGCCAGCCTGCCTCAGGATGGCGTGCTTAAGAAGCTGCGCATCGGCCTCAAGTACCTGCTGCTGCGCAAGCCGCCGCAAACCCGGCCGGCAGCAGCGATCAACGTGCAGCCCATGACCCGCGAGCAGGTACTCGATGCACCGGACCACAGCCTCTGGCGCCTGGGCCATTCCACGCTATTGCTCAAACTGCGCGGTCGCTACTTCATTACCGACCCGGTTTTCGCCGAGCGCGCCTCGCCGGTGCAATGGGCCGGGCCGCAGCGCTTTCATGCGCCACCGCTGGGGCTGGATGAGTTGCCGCCGCTGACGGCGGTGATTTTGTCCCACGACCATTTCGACCACCTCGATGAGCAGGCGATACGCCGGCTGGCCCCGCGTGCCGAGCGCTTTCTGGCCCCGCTCGGGGTGGGTGACCTGCTGGTCGAGTGGGGAGTGCCTGCTGCAAAGGTGACGCAACTGGACTGGTGGCAGGAAACCGAAGTCGAGGGTGTGCGTTTCGTCGCCACCCCCGCGCAGCACTTCTCCGGGCGTGGCCTGTTCGACAGCAACCGCACCTTGTGGGCCTCCTGGGTACTGATAGATGACCAGACGCGGGTGTTCTTCAGCGGTGATACCGGTTACTTCACCGGCTTTGCTGAAATCGGCGAGCGCTACGGGCCGTTCGACCTGACATTGATCGAGACCGGTGCCTACAACGTGGCCTGGCCCAACGTACACATGCAGCCGGAGCAAAGCCTGCAGGCACATCTGGATTTGCGAGGGCGCTGGATGCTACCGATCCATAACGGCACCTTCGATCTTTCTATCCACGGCTGGCAGGAGCCGTTCGAACGCATTGTCGCCCTGGCTGGGGCGGCCCAGGTGCGGCTGAGTACGCCACAGATGGGCGAGCGGGTGAGCATCGACTCACCCCACGAAGGGCAGAACTGGTGGCAGCCGCACCCGGCGCCTCAGCGGGGCAGGGCGGTCGAACGAGCATTGGCGGCGGACTGAGTTCAGTCCTGGCCTGGCTGACGCTCTTCGTTCTTTAATAGGTGCGATGGCGGCTTGCCGCTGTCGCTGCGTACCTGAGCATGGCTGATCAGGGCGAAGATGCAGCTGCCGCCGATGATATTGCCCGTCAGGGTCGGCAAGGCGAACTCCAGCCAGAAGCTGCGCCAGGTTTCGTCGCCGGCCCACACCAGGTAGGAAACTTCCACCGAGCCGACGACGATGTGGGTGAAGTCACCCAGTGCCATCAGGTAGGTAATCATCAGGATGATCCAGATCTTGGCGTGCTCCATGGACGGGATCATCCAGACCATGGTGGCGATCATCCAGCCCGATACGATGCCTTTGGCGAACATCTGACTGATGTCGTTCTTCATGACCTTGCGCCCGATCTCGAGGAAGGCCACATCGGTCTTGCTGTCGAAGATCGGCAGTTCGAGCATTACCCAGGCCACCAGCAAGGTGCCTGCCAGGTTGCCGAGCAGCACCACGCTCCACAGCCGCAGCAAGCGCCCGAGGTTGGCCAGGGTTGGTGTGGTCATGACGGGCAGCACGGCGGTGAGGGTGTTTTCGGTAAACAATTGCTGGCGTGCCAGGATCACCGCAAGAAAGCCGGCGCTGTAGCCGATGCTGGCGATGACCTGGGCGCTTTCACCTTCAGGCAACCGGGCATAGAACAGCCCCATGGCCATCAGTGACAGGCCCATGCTCAGGCCGGCGGCGAGGGCGGACCACCAGAGCGCCGCCAGCGTACGCTCCAGTTCCTGGTCGCCCTGGTAACGAATGATCTCGTGCAATACTGCTGCCCGCGGCGGCTGGTTATGGCTGACTTCCATCTCTTCGTCCGCCGACAGGCCGGGGGTTTTTTCGCTCTGCGCATCGCTCATGGCCGTTATGCTCCACGGGGTGGTTCTCTACAGAGCAGCGCTTGATGCATTTAGTTGCCAGGTGGCCGCAGATGAATATCGAAAGTTTTTTCAGATCAAGGTGTTGACTCTGATTTCAAAGCGCGTATTATTCGCCTCCTCGCAGCGTTGAACGCAACGAGGCAAGCGGTAAGTTGTTGAAGTTGAACGCTTTTGAAAGAAAGCAGCTTCGAAAAAACTTCAAAATAAACGCTTGACAGCAAATGAGGAAAGCGTAGAATGCGCGCCTCGGTTGAGACGAAAAGCTCTTAACCAAACGCTCTTTAACAAATCGAATCAAGCAATTCGTGTGGGTGCTTGTGAGTACGGACTGAT